>NZ_SMKM01000291.1 GCF_004348665.1 Actinomadura sp. GC306
CGGCAACCCCTCCTCCGTCACCTTCGACGCCGGCCCTTTCGGAGAAGTCGAACGGGTTCCGGTCACCCCGACGCGAGCCGACTGAACAGAACCGTCGCGCGGGCCGGTGTGTCAATTACGTCACCTGCTTCAACGCCCCCTCCCGCGAGGTGACGGACGTCCCGACGCGGCAGATCGCCCCACGGTCCCGCTCTGGACAGCCGCATCATCGAAGACCCGGTCCCCGGACGCCCACTAATGCTCCCCATAGGCCGCCACCACACCCGCTCCACCACCTCGTTGACTTGCGGCGTGTTGTTGTTATGGAGCGCCGGATAACAACAACACGCCGCAAGTCAACGAGGAGTGGGGGTGTGCGGTGGTGCGGGGCCGGTGCCGCTTGCGGTGCCGGCCCCGCAGGCGGTTACGACCAGGCGAGCATGCGGATGGGGTCTTCCAGCATGGCGCCTACGTCGCGGAGCACCTTCGAGCCCAGCTCGCCGTCCACGATCCGGTGGTCGAACGACAGCGACAGCGTGGTCACCTTGCGGATCGCTAGCTCGCCCTCGTGTACCCACGGCATGTCGCGGATCTGGCCGAACGCCAGGATCGCCGCCTCACCGGGAGTGAGGATCGGGGTCCCGCTGTCCACGCCGAACACGCCCACGTTCGTGATCGTGATCGTCCCGTCGGACAGGTCGGCGGGCGTCGCCTTCCCGGCGCGGGCCTTCTCGGTCAGCTCGCCGAGCGCGCGGGCCAGGCCGGGCAGGTCGAGATCCTGCGCCTCCTTCACCTTCGGGACGATCAGCCCGCGGTCGGTGGCCGCCGCGATCCCGAGGTTCACGTAGCGCTTGACGACGATCTCCGCGCCGTCCGGGCCGTCGACCCAGGTGGCGTTGACCTCCGGGTTCCGCGCGACGGCGGTGAGCAGCGCCCGCGCCACCAGCAGCAGCGGGGACACCTTCACGTCCGCGAACTCGGGCAGCTCGCGGAGCCGCCTCACGGTCTCCATCGTCCGCGTGACGTCCACCTGGAGGAACTCGGTGACGTGCGGTGCGGTGAACGCCGAACCGGACATCGCCGCCGCCGTCGCCTTGCGGACGCCCTTGACCGGCCTGCGCTCCTCCCGCGGCCCCGCCTGCGGGGGCACCGCCGCTGGCGCCTGGGGCGCGGCTTGGGTTCCGGCCTGGGCGGCGAGGATGTCATCGCGCGTGATCGAGCCCTGCGGGCCCGTTCCGGTGACGGTGGCGAGGTCGATGCCGAGGTCCTTGGCCATCTTCCGGACCGGCGGCTTCGCGAGCGGCAGCCCGTCGCCCACAGGCTGTGGACGAGGCGCGGGCGGCGCGACCGGAGCCTGCGGCGCGGCAGGAGCCTGCGGCGCGACCGGGGCGGACGGCGCGGCAGGGGCCGGTGGGGCGCCGTTGGTCGCCTTGCGCGGGCGGCGCTTCGTCGCGCCCTCCTTCACCCCGTACCCCACGAGGACGGGCTGGCGCTTCGGCGGCTCGTCGGGCGACACCATGCCCGGCTCCTCGACGCGCGGCACGCCGTCCTGCTTGATCGCGGCGGCCTGCGCGGGCGGCTCGGACACGGGCGTCGCCACGCTCCCGTCGCCGCCCGCGTCCACCGCGATGATCGGCTTGCCGACGTCGACGGTCTCGCCCTCGACGGCCATCAGCTCGGTCACCACGCCCTCGAACGGGCACGGCAGCTCGACGATGGCCTTCGCCGTCTCGATCTCCACGATGGTCTGGTTGATCTCGACGGTGTCGCCCGGCTGGACGTGCCACTTGACGATCTCGGCCTCGGTCAGGCCCTCGCCCACGTCCGGCAGGTTGAAGATCTTCGGCTGGCTCATCGGCGTCACCACGCGAAGGTCCGGTCGACCGCGTCCAGGATGCGGTCGAGGTCGGGCAGGTAGTGGTCCTCGACGCGCGAGGGCGGGTACGGGGTGGAGAACCCGCCGACCCGCAGCACCGGCGACTCCAGCCGGTAGAAGCACTTCTCGGTGATCCGCGCCGCGAGCTCGGCGCCGAACCCGCTGAAGACCGGGGCCTCGTGGACGACGACGCAGCGTCCCGTCCGGTTCACCGACTCCTCCACGGTGCCCATGTCGAGGGGGTTCAGCGAGCGCAGGTCGATGACCTCCAGCGACCGCCCCTCCTCGGCCGCCGCGGCGGCGGCCTCCAGGCACGTCTTCACCGACGGTCCGTAGGCCAGCACGGTCACGTGCTCTCCCGGCTGGACGACCCGGGCCTGGTGCAGCGGCGTCCAGTCGGACGAGTCGACGTCCACCTCGGCCTTGTCCCAGTACCGGCGCTTCGGCTCGAAGAAGATCACCGGGTCGGGGGACGTGATCGACTGCTGGATCATCGCGTAGGCGTCCACCGGGTTCGAGCACGCGACCACCCGCAGCCCGGCCGTGTGCGTGAAGTACGCCTCGGGGGACTCCGAGTGGTGCTCGACCGCGCCGATGCCGCCGCCGCAGGGGATCCGGATCACGACCGGCAGCGACACCGCGCCGAGCGACCGCATCCGCATCTTGGCGAGCTGGGTGATGATCTGGTCGGCGGCGGGGAACACGAACCCGTCGAACTGGATCTCGCAGACGGGCCGGTAGCCGCGCAGCGCCAGCCCGATCGCGGTGCCGATGATGCCCGACTCGGCGAGCGGCGTGTCGATGACGCGTTCCTCGCCGAAGTCCTTCATGAGCCCGTCGGTGATCCGGAAGACCCCGCCGAGCTGCCCGACGTCCTCGCCCATCACGAGGACCTTCGGGTCGTTCTCCATGGCCTTGCGCAGGCCCTCGTTCATCGCCTTGCCGAGGGTCAGGGTGGTCACTTCGATCCCTCCTCGAACGACGCCAGGTAGGCGGCGAACTGCTCCTGCTCCTCGGTCATCAGCGGATGCCGCTCCGCGTACACGTGGTCGAACATCGACAGCGGCTCCGGGTCGGGCAGCGCCAGGCACGCCTCGCGCAGCTCCCTGGAGAGCTGCTTGGCCTCGTCCTCCACCTTGTCGAAGAATCCCGAGTCGGCGAGGTCGTTGCGCACCAGGTACGCCTTGACGCGCTCGATGGGGTCCTTGAGCTTCCACGCCTCCTCCTCGGCCTTGAGGCGGTAGCGCGTGGGGTCGTCCGTGGTCGTGTGGGCGCCCATCCGGTAGGTGAACGCCTCGATGAGGGTCGGGCCCTGGCCGGTGCGGGCGTTCTCCAGGGCCTTCCGGGTCACGGCCAGGCACGCGAACACGTCGTTGCCGTCCACGCGTATGCCCGGGAACCCGAAGCCCTGTGCCCGCTTGTAGAGGGGGATCCTGGTCTGCCGCTCAAGCGGCTGGGAGATGGCCCACTGGTTGTTCTGGCAGAAGAACACGATGGGGGCGTTGAACACTGAGGCGAACACGAACGACTCGTTCACGTCGCCTTGCGAGGTCGCCCCGTCGCCGAAGTAGGCGATCGTCGCGCCGGCGGACGGCGTGCCCAGCACTCCGTCCCGCTGGATGCCCATCGCGTAACCGGTGGCGTGCAGCGTCTGGCTGCCGATCACGATGGTGTACAGGTGGAAGCCGTGCTCGGCGGGGTCCCAGCCGCCGTGGTTGACGCCGCGGAACAGGCCGAGCAGGTTCAGCGGCTCGACGTTCCGGCACCACGCCACGCCGTGCTCCCGGTAGGTCGGGAACACCATGTCGTGCTCGGTGAGGGCGCGGCCCGAGCCGATCTGCGCCGCCTCCTGCCCGAGCAGCGACGCCCAGATGCCGAGCTCGCCCTGCCGGGTGAGCGCCACGGACTCCAGGTCGATCCGCCGGACGATGACCAGGTCGCGGTAGAGGTCGCGTACTTCCTCGGCGCTGAGGTCCAGGGGGTAGTCGGGATGCTCGACGCGCTCGCCCTCGGGGGTGAGCAGCTGGACGAGCTCTGGCTCGGCGGGCTCGGTCGTGTCGGGCGCGCCGCGCACGGAGTCGATCGTCATCGATGACACTCCTCGTTCGGGGCCGGCACGCGGGATCGCCGCGCGTACGGCCGGTGTCCGCGGCCGTCGGGCCCCGGTAAGGGACGAAAGCCGCATATGCCATCGTGGCAGACATCACACCGTAGGATGCAAGTCCCGCCATGCAGGTCCTACCCCGAGCGCCGTCCTTTGATCCGGACGAGCCCTGGCCACGCCCGCACCTGCGCCGGGACGTGATTCCCGCCACCCGGCCGGGGACGGGACGCGCCTCACTCGCGCGACAGCGCCCGGCTGGCTCCGGCGGCGACCGTCAGGCCGAGGATCAGCCCGGCGATCACGATGAAGTTGGCGATCCACTGGTGGACGCCCTTCGGCGCGAACACCCGCTCCTGCCCGAGGTCGCCGATGGGCAGGATCAGGTCCAGGGTGTAGAAGAACGCGTTGAAGTGCGGGGAGTCGTCGCTGTTCAGGACGGGGGGGTTGTCCAGCGTGAAGACGACCGTGCCGAAGACGAGCAGCCCCACCAGCCAGCTCGCGGCGCGGAACGGGCGGTAGCCGTAGCCGACCAGGACGTCCTGCAGCCAGCCGACGATCTTGCGGGGCAGGCTCTGGGTCGCGCGGCGGTCGCGTGCCTTCGCCAGCAGCACGAAGCGGCCGTCGGAGTCCAGGCCGAGCGCGCGGTAGGCCAGCGCCAGGCGCTCGTAGGGCTGCGGCGCGTACCCGTCGGTGTCGCGGCGCAGCCAGTCGAGCCGCTCCCGGGCCGTCAGCGGCGGTTCGAGCGTCTCGTACTGCAGGCCGTCGAGCTGGAGGCGCTCCGGCCAGGACGCGGCGTCGTCGCGCAGCAGGCTGATGCGGGCGTAGGACAGGTCGGCGATGCCCCTGATCGGCTCGGCGGTGCGCATCAGCAGCTCCTCGGCCTGGAGGCGCTGCACGCTGAGCGCCGTCCCCTCCTCGTTGCGCAGGTGTGCGCCGCGGAGGCTGAGCTGGCCGGTGACGCGGGCGCCGGCGAAGCTGACGGCGCCGATGGCGGTGAAGGCGTCCGAGCAGTACACGTCGGTCTCGACGGCGAGGTCGTCGGCGTTCAGCGCGGTCTTGCCGGGCGCCGAAAGGCGCGCCCCCACGAACGACAGGTAGCCCCCGACCCGGGCGCCGCGGAGCCGGACCTCGCCCTCGGCGCTGAACCCGCCGTCGCAGAACACGTTCGCGGCGACGTCCAGGCGGCTCGCGTAGAGGGCGGCGCCGGACGGGTTGTGCAGCCGCGCCCCCCGGAAGATCAGCTGGCCGCCCACCCGGGCGCCGGGCAGCCGGACCTCGCCGCTGGCCGCGAACCCCTGGTCGCAGTAGACGTTCGCCTCGACGGAGAGGCGGTCGGCGAGCAGCGCGTCCCCGCCGGGGTTGGACAGCTGGACGCCCGACATGTTCAGGATGCCGGTGATGTTCGCCCCGTCCAGCCACAGGCCGCCGGTGATGCGGCTCCCCTCCAGCCACAGGTGCCCGTCGACCCGCGTGCCGGACGCGATGAGACCGGGCAGCCGGCACCGCATCATGTGGACGCTGTTCATGCTCGCCCAGTACAGGTGCGGGGCCTCGTCGAACGAGCACCCCGTCAGAGCCAGGGGGACGCTGACCTCCGCATGGCCCAGGTTCAAGGAGCCGATGACGCGGGCCCCGGTGAGTCTTACTGCGGCGACCTCACCCGGCTGGGGCGCGACCGCGCCGACGAGCAGCGCGACCAGCACCTCGGCCCTGACCCACCGCTCGCGTCCCCAGCGCTCGGCCTGCGCGGTGTCGTCGTAGGCGGGGTCGCCCGACGACAGGTCGACGGATTCGCCCTTCGGGAACGCCTCCCAAAGACGGCGTTCCGAGGGGGTCAGGTCCTCGATGTTCATCGGGCGGCTCCGGGGGGTGCGGATGGGTCGTGATGGGCAATGGTGCCGTACGCTTCAGGCTCGTAAGGAAAAGCGCAGACCAGTGAGGGGGCGGTCGTGGCGCGTGTCGTCGTGGACGTCATGCTCAAGCCGGAGATCCTCGACCCGCAGGGGCAGGCGATCGCCCGGAAGCTGCCGCAGCTCGGATACGACGGGGTCGTCGCGGTCCGGCAGGGCAAGCGGTTCGAGGTGGAGCTCGAAGGCGAGGCCGACGAGGCCGCCCTGGAGCGGGTCGGCAAGATCGCCGAGACCCTGCTGGCGAACCCCGTCATCGAGAACTACGAGGTTCGCGTTCTCTGACCGGAAAAGCGTGGAATGCCGTTCGGCTGCCCACGTGATCCGCTCCGCTGATTTGGCGCGTTCCATTCGCTCCCGGGGCCTTTTCGGCGTCCATCCGCCATTGCGCGGGCGGGCGGGACTTCGTTAAGCGACCCGCGAGTATAGCGATTACGGAAGATTCCGCCGGGGAAGTGTTAGCTGCGTCGAGTCGTCGAGCACGCTCCGGGGACCGGGGGAACGGCCAGGAAGCCCGGGGCATGACACGAGGTGTCCGGGTGGATATGCGGTTCTCGCTCTCGCTTCCGCGCGAGGCTCCCAGCATCCCGGTGGTCCGGCGGGTGGCGGGGGACGCGCTGCGCGGGCTGGGCGTCACCGAGGACTGCGTCGGCGACATACTGGTCGCCATCTCCGAGGCGTGCACCAACGCCGTCCAGCACGCACGCGGGTCCGATGAGTATCTGGTCACAATGCGGGTGGACGAGACCGATTGTGTGCTCGACGTCATGGACCGCGGCCGGGGGCCCCGCGCGGCACCCCCGGTGCCCGTGGATCGCGGGCTGTTGAGCGAGTCCGGGCGCGGGCTTAGGATCATGCGGGCCCTCATGGACGAGCTGGACATCGCCCCCTCGTCCGACCGGGGCACCGTCGTCCACCTGCGCAAGCGACTCAGCTGGCGCGACGAGGCACTGGTCCGGCGCCTCGACCGCAAACTCATGCACAGCGCCGGGTAGATTGGGAGCCGCGCGCGGGGGAACAGCGACGCGCAGCGGGGTGATCGGCGGAGGAGATACCGCCCGTTCCGGTGCCCCTCATTCGGAGGAACAGAAGAGATGGATGCTGCCCGGGTCGGGATCATCACCTTCCCCGGTTCTCTCGACGACAAGGACGCCGCGCGAGCCGTCCGCCTCGCCGGCGCCGAACCGGTCGCCCTTTGGCACGGAGACCATGACCTGCGGGGGGTCGACGCCGTCGTCCTCCCCGGCGGGTTCTCCTACGGGGACTACCTGCGCGCCGGGGCGATCGCCCGGTTCGCGCCGCTCATGAGTGAACTGGTCAGCGCCGCCGAGGCGGGGCTGCCGGTCCTCGGCATCTGCAATGGCTTCCAGGTGCTGTGCGAGTCGCACCTGCTGCCGGGCGCGCTGCTGCCGAACGCCGGCCTGCACTTCGTGTGCCGCGACCAGCGGCTCCGTCTGGAGAACGCCGATACCGCCTGGACCACCGAGTACCGGGAGGGCCAGGAACTGGTGATCCCGATCAAGAACCGGGACGGCCGCTACACCGCCGACCGGGAGACGCTGGCCGAACTGGAATCGTCCGGCCGGATCGTCGCCCGCTACCTCGACCTGAACCCCAACGGCTCCCAGGACGACATCGCCGGCATCTGCAACGAGGCCGGCAACGTGGTCGGGCTCATGCCGCACCCCGAGCACGCCGTGGAGTCGCTCACCGGCCCGTCGACCGACGGGCTCGGGTTCTTCACCTCCATTGTCAAGAGACTGGTCAACGCATGAGCGAGTCACCTCACGCCCCGGGGCGGGCGACCCGGGAGTCCGCGGACGAGCCGTCGATGGAGTGGCTCGGCGAGCTCAAGTCCGACGCCGACGACCCCGAGCTCCAGCCGGTCAACCCCTCGGTCACCCAGGCGTTCGAGGCCATGCTGGAGGAGGCCAAGCCGGCGGCGCCCCTGTCCGCGCCGCCCCAGGCTTCCCCGCAGCCGCCGCTTTCCGCGCCGCCGGCCGGGATCGTCCCGGAGCCGCCCGCCGCGCCGCAGCCTGTCGTCCAGGTGGACCCGACCGCGCAGGCCATGCTCCGGGCCGCTCAGCCCCGTCCGGACGAGCCTGAGGGGCCGGCGGAGGGGCCCGAGCAGGAGTTCGCCCGCGCCCTCGCCGAGGAGAGCCCCGCGGCCGCCCCCGCGGACTCGCCGACGGCCACGAACCCCGGCCTGGACCAGCCGGACCTGAACCAGTACGCGACGCCGCCCCCGGCGGGCTCGGGCACCGG
>NZ_SMKM01000292.1 GCF_004348665.1 Actinomadura sp. GC306
CCGCCCCCCGGGCGCCCGCCGCGCAACACGCCATCCCCCGACCCGGCGCAGCCGCCGGGCCGGCCAAGTGATCAAAGGAGTGGGTCGCTTGTCCGTCACCCGGATCAGCGTCATCGTGCTCGCGCACGGAGCCGGCGAGTCGCTGCCCGACACCCTCGCCTCCCTCGCGGCGCAGACGCACCCCGGCCTGGACGTGCTCGTCATGGACGACGGCACCGGCGGCACCGCCGAGACCGTCGTGCCCGACGACAGGTTCCGCATCGTCCGGAAGGGCGCGCTGAGCCGCGGCGCGGCGCGGAACCTCGGCGTCCAGGAGAGCGACGGCGACTTCCTCCTGTTCGTCAACGGCGGCGACGAGCTCCCGGCGGACGCGGCCGCGGCGCTGCTGGCCTCGCTGGAGGCGTCCGGATCGGACATCGCGGCCGGCCGCGCGGCCGTGCGCCGCTGGACGGGCCAGGTGGCCCAGTGGCGGCCGACCCGGCAGCCGATCGAACCGGTCACCGGAACCGACCTCGCCCGCACCCCGGAGCTGGTCGCCGACCGGCGCGTCTCCGGCAAGCTCTTCCGGCGCTCCTTCTGGACGGCCCACGCGCTGGAGTTCCCCGACATCGGCCGCTACGACGACCTGCCGACGACAGTCCAGGCGCTGCACCGGGCCACCGCGGTCGACGTGCTGCCCGACGTCGTGCTGCACCGCCACGCCCGGCTGTTCGAGCCGACGACCGAGGCGCAGGAGATCGCGGACGGGTTCGGCGCCGTCACCCTCGCCACGACGTGGCTGGAGGAGAACGGCCACCACCGGGCCCGCCGGCGGCTGCAGCTGCTCGCCGTCAACGACGAGCTGCGGGTGTTCCTGGACGCGCTGCCGGACGTCCCCGCCGAGGAGCGCGACCAGATCGTCGCGCAGGCCGCCGCCTACGCCGCCGGGATCTCCGCGAAGGTGCTCGCCGGCACGTCCGCGCTGACCCGGCTGAAGTGGCACCTCGCCACCACCGGGCACACGACGGAGCTGGTGAAGGTCGTCCGGTACGAGCGGGGCAAGGCGTCGCCGTCGATCGTCCGCGACCCGCTGCGCCGGTACGTCGTCTACCCGTACTGGAAGGACACCTCGCTCGACGTCCCCCGCGACATCTACCGGGCGCGCGGCGAGGTCAAGATGCGCGGCCGGGTGCACGCCGTGAACTGGGACGGCGACAAGCTCACCATCACCGGCGAGGCGTACATCAACTCCGTCAGCATGCGGCGCCGCTGGACGTCGGTGAAGACGATGACGCTGCGGTCCGGCAAGCGGAAGATCGTGGCGAAGGCCAAGCAGACGCCGAAGCCGGGTAAGAAGTCCGGCTGGTCCGGGTTCGAGTTCACCTTCGACGTGGGCCGGCTGCGCGACCACGGCACGTGGGTCGAGGGCGACTGGGACGTGCAGGCGTCGGTGTTCAACGCCGGCGTGTTCCGGCAGGGTCCGCTGCGCGGCGGCAGCTCCGGCACCGGCGCCCACCCGCCGTACCACTACGTCGCCGACGACGTGCGCGTGGTGCCCCGCATCGACGACCGCCGCCTCGTCATCACCGTCGAGAAGGTCGCGACGAAGGCGACCGGCCTGCGTTGGGACGGCGACGCGCTCGTCATCGAGCTGCGGTCCGCCGGCGCGGCGCCGGACGAGCTCGTCCTGTCGCTCGGCGACGACCGCGTCCCGGTCCCGGTCACCCCGGCCGGGGACGGGTACACCGCCCGCGTCGACCCGGCCGCGCTGGAGGGGTCGCCGATCCCGCCGGAGCGCATCGACGACACCCGCGACTGGACGGTCTTCGCCGCCGGCCGCCCGCTGGTGCTCGCCGAGGGCGTCGCCGACACCGACCGGGCGTTCGGCCCGCTGGAGGTCACCGCGGGCCGCGGCCCGAGCGGCTACCTGCGCGTCCGCCGCACCACGACCCGCCTCGTCGTCGACGACTGCACCTGGCGGCCCGACGGCGCGCTGGCGCTGACCGCGACGCACACCGCCCACGACGGCGGGCAGATCGTGCTGCGCGGCCGCGCCCGCCGCAAGGAGTACGCGTTCGACCTCGTCCCCGACGCGTCGTCCGGCGTGCTGCGCGCGGAGGTCCCGGTCGCGGCCGTGCCGAGCGTCGCGGGCGTGCTGCCGCTGCGCCCGGGGCGCTGGGACGTGCTGTTCCGTCCCCCGGGCGGCCGGGCGCTGACCGTCCTGCTGTCGGACGCCGCGGCCCGGAACCTGCCGGACCCGCTGGAGGTGGCCCGCCGCGGCTACGAGCTGGAGGGCCGCGACGGACGGCTGGTCGTCTCGGTGACCGGCGACGTCTCGTCCGAGGAGAAGAGCGCCGGCCCGAAGTACCGCGAGGAGGCCCGCCGCCGCGTCGAGCGCGACGGGCTGCGCGACACCGTCCTGTTCTCCTGCTTCAGCGGACGCCAGTACTCCGACAGCCCCAAGGCCATCCACGAGGAGCTGCTGCGGCGGAACTCCAACCTGGAGCAGCTCTGGGTCGTCAACGACGCGCAGGTGGAGCTGCCGAGCACGTTGCAGCCCGTCCGGCTGAACGGCAAGGAGTGGAACGAGGCGCTCGCCACGTCCCGCTACATCGTCACGAACCACCGCCTAGGCGACGAGTTCCAGCGCCACCCGGACCAGGTCGTCCTGCAGACGTGGCACGGCACCCCGCTGAAGAAGATCGGCAAGGACATCAAGGAGGTGCACTTCGCCTACACGCCCGGCATGAAGAAGGCGCTGCAGTCGAAGTCCGCCGGCCCCGCCGTCCCCGAGTGGAGCCACCTGCTGTCGCCGAACCCGTTCAGCACGGAGATCTTCCGCCGCGCGTTCGCGTTCGAGGGCGAGATGCTGGAGGTCGGCTACCCCCGCAACGACCTGCTGCACAGCCCCGAGGCCGACGCGGTCGCCGCGCGGGTCAAGGCCCGCCTCGGCATCCCCGAGGGCAAGCGCGTCGTGCTGTACGCGCCGACCTGGCGCGACGACCAGTACTACAGCCGCGGCCGCTACCGGTTCGACATGCGGATCGACCTGGAGCGCGCCCGCCAGGCCCTCGGCGACGACCACGTCCTGCTCGTCCGCCTGCACACCAACGTGGTGGACGGCGTCGCCGAGGACGAGCACGGCTTCGTCCGCGACGTGTCGCTCTACCCCGACATCACCGAGCTGTACCTGATCTCCGACATGATGATCAGCGACTACTCGTCGGTGATGTTCGACTACGCCAACACCGGCCGCCCCATGCTGTTCTTCACCTACGACCTGGCCGACTACCGCGACCGCCTCCGCGGCTTCTACTTCGACTTCGAGGCCGAATCCCCCGGCCCCCTGGTCGAGACGTCCGACGACCTGATAGACGCGATCCGCGACATCGAATCCGCGACCGCCGGCCACGCCACCCGCTACAAGGAATTCGCCGACCGCTTCTGCCCCCTCGACGACGGAAACGCCGCCGCCCGCACCGCCGACCGCGTCTTTCCTCCGACAGACTGAGAGAGCCGCCTTGACTTCCCCCAAGGTCAGCGTCATCGTCCCCGTCTACAACTGCCGCCCGACCGTGGAGACCACGCTGCGTTCGGTGTCCGAGCAGACGCTGGCCGGGGAGCTGATCGAGGTCATCGCGGTGGACGACGGATCCACCGACGGGAGCGGTGACGAGCTCGACGCGCTCGCCGAGTCGTGGCCGTGGCTCTCGGTCGTCCGGCAGCCGAACTCGGGCGGGCCGGGCGGCCCCCGCAACACCGGCATCGACCGGGCCCGCGGCGAGTACCTGTTCTTCCTGGACGCCGACGACCACCTCGGCCCGGACGCCCTGCGGCGCCTGTGCGCCATGGCGGACGAGCACGGCACCGACATCGTCATCGGCAACTACGTCGGCGTCGGACGCGGGGTGGCCCGGTTCGAGAAGAACATCCCGCATGTCACCGTCGACGACCCCAAGACCAACATCTACGGCAGGTCGCTGACGGCGCACAAGCTGTTCCGCCGCGACCTGGTGCAGCGGCACGGCGTCCGGTTCCCGGAGGGCCTCCTGTCGGGCGAGGACAAGGTGTTCACCGCCCACGCGCTCCTGCACTCCACCGGCGTCTCCGTCGTCGCCGACTACGACTGCTACTACCTGGTGGAGCGGGACGACGGCACCAGCATCATGCAGAGCGGCGGCGCTCCCGCCGAGATCTACTACCCCAGGGCGGCGCGCCCGCTGCTGGAGCACGTGATGTCGCACCGCGAGCCGGGCGCCGTCCGCGACCGCATGCTCGTCCGCCATTTCCAGCGCGACGTCCTGCACCGGCTCGACGCACGGCTCCTCGCCGGTCCCGAGCAGGAGACGCGGCGGACGGTCGAGGAGATCCGCGCCCTGTGCGAGGAGTTCCTCACCGAGTCGGTGCTGGTGCGGATGCCCCCGCGGCACCGGATCCTCGCCCACTGCGCACGCTTCGGGCATGACGCGCTGCTCAAGAGGGTCATCGACGCCGCCGCCGGGCCGGAGCCGGTACCGGTGAAGGTCGACAAGGACCGCGCCCACGCCCGCTACCCGGGGTTCCGGGAGCCGGCCGCCGCCGTCCCCGACGCCTACTACGACATCACCGACCGGCTGCGGATCGAACGCACGATCACCGCACTCGGCTGGGACGGCGACCGGCTGCGGGTGAGCGGCACCGCCGCGATCACCCGGCTCGGCGGGGCCGGCCAGGTGGCCACGCTGCTGCTGCGTTCGAAGAAGTCGGCAGGCGAGCACCGGGTCGCCGTCGAGCGGGACGACGACGGCGGCTTCACCGTGGACTTCTCCCCCACCTCTGTCGCGTCCGGCACCCCGGAGGCGGACGTCTGGGACCTGCACCTGGAGATGGCGAGCGGCCGGCTCGTCAAGGAGGCCCGGCTCGGCGCCGACCGCGCCCCGGAGATCGGCACGGCCCCGCCGGCGCGCTTCGTCGCGTCCAAGGACGGTGAAGGCGCGGCCGTCACCCCCTTCTTCACCCGCGAGTACGGAAACCTGTCGTTCAGCACCACCCCGGGGGCGGCCGGCCTCAAGCGCCTCCTCGCGGTCGACGAGGTCACCTGGGACGACGGCGCGCACCTCCGGGTACGCGGCCACATCCCGGCGTCGGCGGACGCGGCCTCCCACGTCGGGCTCGCCTTCGGAGCGGACCGGCGCGGCGGGGGCGACACCCGCCCCGGCCGGGTCGACATGACCGCGGACGGCGACCGAATGGACTTCACCGCGATCCTCGACGCGCGCGCTCTGGCCGAGGGGCGCTGGGACGTGTGGCTGGAAGTGACCGTCGCCGACGAGACGTCCCGGATGCGGCTACCTGTTGCAGAGGTCGATCCGTCCCCGCCGGTGCCATGCGCCGCGTTGGGCATGCGCAGGGCGTCCTTCTACCGGACGAACGGCGGCAACCTCGCCGTTCAGGTCGTCCCCGGTTCGCTCTCCGCGCTGACCACGTCGGTCCGGCGCCGCCTTCGGCGCACCTAACCGGTCTCGGCCGGTTCCGCGGCCGGTTCCGCCGCGTCGCGGGGCGGGAGGACGGCCAGGGCCAGGGCGACGCAGGCGAAGGGGACGGCGGGTAGGACGTACCGG
The DNA here is from genome assembly GCF_004348665.1 of Actinomadura sp. GC306. Classification (GTDB taxonomy): domain Bacteria; phylum Actinomycetota; class Actinomycetes; order Streptosporangiales; family Streptosporangiaceae; genus Spirillospora. The sequence continues at coordinate 5,580 of NZ_SMKM01000292.1, forward strand.
TAGTCGAAGTCGGCCGTCGCGGCGGGGATGACGAGGAGCGCGAGGCTCGTCCCCCACGGCAGCAGCGCACCGGTCGCCCAGTGCCGGACGGGCCGCAGCGGCGCCCACCGCCCACGGAACCGGGCATACGGCAACGCCCCCACCAGCCCGCCGAGCAGCAGCAGTCCAAGCACCGTGCCCGGCATGACCACGCGCTCCTGGTAGCCGAGTACGAACCCGGCCCACGGGTCGACGACCCTCGTCTCCCCCTCGGGGTCGTATCTGGCGGCGAGCTCGTCCTGCTCGTCGCTCCACGACGCGCCCTCGGGGAACTCGTACTGCAGCCACGTCCACGGCGTCGGGTACGGCCTGCGCTCCCACTCGAACGCCCGCAGCGTGTCGCGGACGACGACCCGCGCGTAGTCGGCGGGCTGCTCGGTGATGGCCTCCCGCGCGAACTCGCCCGCGAGCCGGTCGGACTGCTCCGCGTAGATCCAGCCGGGGAGGTCGCGGAACACGGAGTCCTTCGTCCACAGGGACGCGAACGCGGGCGAGATGCGGGGGTCGGTGTGCTCGGGGCACATCATCGCGAGCTCGGGCCGCGGCTTGATGACCCGGCAGTCGGCGAAGTCGGCGGTGCGGCCGTACAGCCAGATGTTCCCGGCCCTGGCCATCGCGAACTCGCCGTAGGTCTGCTGGAACACGAACATGTACCCGGCGATCGGGACCACGAAGGCCACGACCGCCCCGGCGCAGGCCCGCCAGCCGGCCCGCCGCAGCAGCATCGCGAAGAGGATCACCGCGATCAGCGGCAGCCCCGCCGACCTGGTCAGCGCGGTGCCCGCCGCGAACACCCCCGCCAGCGCCCCCAGCCACCACGTCATCCGCCGCCGCCACAGGACGGCCGCCACCGCCGCGAGCAGCAGGAACGTGAACAGCGTGTCCGACATGAGCATGTGCTCCAGCGCGACCTGGTGCGCGGGCAGAAGCACCGGGACCGTCAGCGCCGCCCCCAGCACCCCCGCAGCCCAGGGCCGCATCACGTCCCGCCCGGCCCGCCATACCAGCACGTACACGAGCACACCGGTCAGCAGCCCGATGAGATGCTGCACGGACACCACGACCGTCAGACTGTGGAACGGCTTGAGGAGCCACAACAACACCGAATACCCGGCCGGGCGCGTCTCCCCGGGCCGCGCCTCGATCGCCGACTCCAGGTACTCCGGCGAGTCACCGAACCACATCGGCGCCGGATACCCCAGCACCGCCGCCACCCGGACGAGGACCGCCGGTACCAGCACGCACGCGAACGGCAGATGTAACAGCACTGGTCGGGCACGCACCGGCAAAGACTACCCAGGGTGTCGGTCATCGTCCGGTCGGACGATCACGAGTCGGAGACAATGCGAAGGACCGGAACCGGACACCGATAGCATCGGATCGCTTCCCACAAGGAAAGGATCTCCATGGCGAACTTCACGCTCGACGACGTTCGGCAACGGACGTACAAGGCGCGTGACGCCTGGTGGACGGTACTGCTGGTCGATCCGCTCGCCTCCAGGCTGGTCAAGTTCACGGCCAACCGGACGCGGATCACCCCGAACCAGCTCACCGTGGGAGCCCTCGTCCTCGGCCTCGCCGCCGCCGCGTGCTTCGCCGTGGCGTCCTGGCCGTGGCTGCTCGCCGGCGCGCTGCTGTACCACCTGTCGTTCACGCTCGACTGCATGGACGGCAAGATCGCCCGCCTGAAGGGCACCGGCTCGGTCTTCGGCGCCTGGCTCGACTACATCTTCGACCGCGTCCGCGTCCTGGCCTGCGCGATCGCCCTCATGGGCGGCCAGTACGCCGCCACCGGCAACGTCGCCTACATCTGGACCGCCCTGGCGGTCGTGTTCCTCGACATGCTCCGCTACATGGACGCGCTGGAGATCTACAAGGTCCGCACCCAGATGCGGAACACCCTGAACGCCGCCCGCCGCGAGGCCCACGAGCTGGAGCAGGCCGCCGCGCAGCGCGCCAACGGCGGCCTCTCCGGCGACGACCTGATCTCCGCGGAAGAGGCCCTCGGCGACGACCCGGACGCCGACCTGGAGAACCGCGTCATCGGCGACGACCCGAACATCGCGCTCCAGCAGGGCTTCAACAAGCGCTTCCCCTGGTACGCCCGCATCCGCAACGTCCTGATGGCGGGCCGCATCCGCCCCCACCTGATCAGCGGCATCGAGTTCCAGATGGGCGTCTTCATCATCGCCCCCATCGCCGCCGCGGTCATCTCCGGCGCGATCATCCCGGTCGTCGCCGTCAGCGGCGCCGGCCTCCTGGCCTTCGAACTCGTCATCATCTACAAGTTCTGGCTCTCCAGCCGCGACTACAGCCGCAACCTGGCCAACCTCAACACCAAGATCGCCGAACACCGGGCCCAGCTCCCCCCAGCCCACTACGACCAGCCC
>NZ_SMKM01000293.1 GCF_004348665.1 Actinomadura sp. GC306
GGGCGGCCCCGGTGGGCGGGAGGAGCAGCGCGGGGACGGGGACGTCCAGCGCGCGGCTGAACGCGAACAGCTCGTCGGCGTCGAACCGGCGGGGCGGGGTGAAGGTCTCGGCGCGCTCGACCTGGCCGGCCGTCCACGGCGTGCCGGTGAGCGCGGTGAGGGAGTCGGCGAGCGCCGCCCTCGGCAGGCCGCGGACGCGGCGCCACTGGCCGATGTTCGCGGCGACCACCTCGTTCATGGTGGCCGGGACGTGCATCGCGCCGCCCGGCCGGAGCAGCGGCATGAGGGCCGTGCCGGTGTGCTCGGCGGCGGGACGGCGGCGGCCGCCCTTGCGGGTGAGCTCGCGGACGACGACCGCCGGGACGGCGAGGCCGAGCAGCAGCGGCAGCGCCCACGGGTAGGACGAGGTGTGCGCCGTGAACCGGGCGGGGCGGTCGATCCCGGTGAGCTCGCCGACGACCGTGTACCGGCCGAACGCGGGTCCGGGCAGCTTCACCTCGACGTCGAACGTGCGCTCCTCGCCGGGGGCGAGCGTGCCGATCCGCGGCGCGTCCAGGATCCCGGTGGGCTCGGCGCCGCGTCCGGCCGCCAGGGTCAGCGGCGGGTCGGTGACCGGCGCCTTGCCGGTGTTGCGGACGGTGAAGGTCACGGTCCGCTCGGCCGGCCCGCCGAGCCAGGCGGCGGACGGCCCGCCGCCGGTGACGCGGACCCCCGACACGGTGAGGTCGAGGGCGGGCCCGGCGGACACCGTGCGGCGCTGCGCCGCGGTGAGCGCCGGCACGCCCTCGATCTTCACCGGGACGGTGCGGGCCCGGCCGCCCGCCACCGGGCGGGCGGAGATGACGCAGGGGCAGCCGATCGGCGGTTTCACGATGGTGACCAGCGCCGTCCCGCGGCCCTGCTCGCCCACGTGGGTGGTCGCCGCGGCGGCGACGGCGCAGTCGGCGGAGCCGCGCTCGCCGCCGTTGCCGCACAGCTCGATCAGGACGTTCCCGGCGGGCCAGGCCGCCAGGTCGACGGTGACGGTCTCGCCCACCCGGACGTCGGTGCGGTCGACCTCCACGGTCGGGCCGGGCACGCCGTAGAAGAGGGAGGAGGCGGCGAGCACGCTCGCGAGCAGCACGTTCATGCCCGGCTCCTGCGGCGGCGCACCAGGTAGAAGGCCCCCGCGCCGGCGATGACGAGGATCGCGATGAGCGACCACGGCGTCGCCCACCAGCCGGCGGTCCGGACCGTCGGACGCGCCGCGGCCGGGCCGGTCTCCATCGGGTCGAGCGGTGTCAGCCTGAGGGACGCGGTGAGCGGCCCGGCGGGGAACACGCCCCGGACCTGGTCGGTAAAGGTGTAGGAGTTGCCCGGCAGCAGTTCCGGCACCTGCCGGGAGACGGGTCCGCCGAGCCCGGTGCCGAAGGGGCCGGTGACGCCGAGCCGCGCGGTGCCGGCGAGCCGCACGTTGCCGGCGTTGCGGATCCGGTAGGTGACCTTGACGTCGCCGGTGCCGAGCAGCGGGTTACCGGCCGCGACCTTCAGCGACTCCACCTGCAGGGACGAGGACAGCGCCCCGTTGACGCGGGCGTAGACCCGGGCGGCGACGCGGCGGTCGACGTTGACCCGCTGCCCCTGCGCCCCGGTGGTCTGCTCGGTGACGGCGGCGAGCACACCGCCGGAGTGGTCGCCCGGCGTGGCCCCGGACGGGACGGTCAGCGTGAACGGCACCGTGACGGACTTGCCGGGCTTGACGGTCCGGGTCGGGGCGCCGCCGACCGACACCCAGGTCCCGACGCCGGTGGCCTGCCGGTCGGCGGTGAGGAGGCCGAAGGAGCCGTCCGCGGTGTTGAAGGCGTCGGTGGCGTACACGCGGAAGGTGAGCGCGCGGTCGCTCAGGTTGCTGATCACCACCTTGTCGCGCAGCCGCTGCCCCGGGGAGAGGGTGTAGACGAAGAAGTCGCGCCGGGACTGGCCCTCGGTGCCGGCCGGCTTCACCGACCAGGTCAGCCCGCCGGGCGCGGGCGCGACGGGCGCGACGGGTGCGGTGGCCGGCGTGGCGGCGTGCGCCGGGACGGTGAGGCAGGCGGCCAGAGCGACCAGCGCCGCCGCGAGGGCCCCGCCACGGAAAGCGTTCATCAGATGGGCTCCGCGTACTCTTTGTGCGGGCGGGGTGGGGATGCTTCGACCATTCCCACCCCGCCCCTTCTCCGTCCCTGGGACGAAGTCGTGTTTCTCTAGGAGAGGGTCAGGGTGAGCGTCGCGGTGTAGTCGCCCGGCGCGGTCCCGGCCGGGACGCTGAGGTCCAGCCCGGCACCGGCCTGGAAGACGCCGCCGCTGCTGCCCGCGGCCGACGACGCCAGCGTCCGCGCCCCGCCCAGCGAGCCCGCCGCGCCCGGGGTCACCGAGCCCTGCGAGCCGTCGTCCACCACCTGCGCGGTGGGCGTCCAGGCCAGGTTCCCCTTCGGGATCGTCCCGCCCTGCGCGTGGCTGAAGTCGGTCACCTCGCCGACGAGGTTCCAGCCCGCCTGGGTGCCGCGCGCGTCGGTGACCGTCGCGGTGCGCAGCGCACCGGTGGAGTGCTCACCCGGAGCCACCGTGCTCAGCTCGGCGGTGTCCCCGTCCAGGGACAGGGTGAGGGCGCCGTTGCCGACCCTGGTGTTCAGGGTCTGCTGGCCGCTCCCCGCACCCGGCTCGCCGGGCTCACCCGGGTCACCCGGGTCACCGGGGCCGCCCGGGTCACCGGGGTCGGGGTTCTCGCCGCCGGTGAAGGTGACCGGGGTGAAGGTGTCCTGGCCGCGGTCGGGGACGCCGTGCGCCGCCATCGTGATGACGTAGCACTGCGTCTTGAGGCAGTCGTGGAACACGCCGTTGCCGTCGGTGTACTGGGCCTTGACGCCGGGGAGGGTGACGTTGAAGGTGCCGTCGGCGTTCATCTTGTCCTGGCCGGGGCTGGGCGCGCCGTTCTTGTGCACCCACTTCGACACCTGGAACGTTCCGGCGTTGGTCGCGTAGTCGGCGTTCTTCGGGCCGAACACGACGTAGACCCCGAAGCCGTTGTTGGCGTTGGGGTTGAACCCGCTGCCGGTGACGGTGAGGTCCTGGCCGGCGGGGTCGGCGCCGGAGTCCGGCGTGACGGTGGTCGCGGGACCGGCGGCGAACGCGGGTGCCGCGCCGAGCCCGAGGGTGATCAGCCCGGCGGCGGCGAATACCGCGCCGCCGTGGGTGATCCGTCTGGTCGCCTGCTTCATGGCTTCCTCTCGCGGGGGAGAAACGAAAGGCAGGGCTTATTTAGGTAAGCCTTACCTAAATCGAGGACTGTACCGGAGTCCGGCCGCGGATCAAGGGCCGGGATCGGCCCTGCGGCGCCGCGCGTAGCGCCCCGGCCTGCGACGGAGCAGCGAGCGCGCGGCGAGCAGGGCCCCCGCGGCGGCGGCCGTCGCGGCCCAGAACGGCCACGGCGAGACGGCGTCGCCGCCCGAGAGCGTCTGCTCGAACGCGGCCGCGGGCGAGGCGCCGGCGAGCGACGCGCCGTCCGGCGTCGCCGACGGCGCGGGCGTCCCGGAGTCACCGCCCGGCGCGGCCCCGTGCGGTGCACCCGGGGCGGCGGATCCGGCGCCGGACGCGCCGCTCCCCGCGGCACCGCCGCCCGCGCCCTGCGACCCGCCCGGCCCCGCGCCGCCGGAGCCCGAACCGCCCGAGCCGCCTGAGCCGGAGCCGCCGCCGGTGCCGCCGCCCCTGAAGGTGATGGGCGTGAAGGTGTCCTGGCTGCGGTCGGGGACGCCGTGCGCCGCCATCGTGATCACGTAGCACCGCGTCTTCAGGCAGTCGACCTTCCGGCCGTCGCCGTCGGTGTACTTCGCCTTCACCTGGAGGCTCACCGAGAAGCCGCCGGACGCGCTCATCGGCGCCTGCCCCGACCCGCCGCCCGCCCCGCCGGGATGCACCCACTTCGCGGCCAGGAAAGAGTTGGAGTTCGTCGCCCAGTCCGCGCGGCGCGGCCCGAAGACCACGTACACGCCGAACTTGTTGTTGCGCGCGGCGTCGAAACCGGACCCGCTGACGCTGATCGTCTGGCCGCCCGGGTCGAGGCCCGTCGTCGGGGACACCCGCACCGACGCCGCGAAGGCGGGCTGGGGCGCGGCCAGCAGCAGGCCGAGGGCCGTCGCGGCGACGGCCGCCGCCCGCAGGGACGCGCCGCCGGCCGACATGTGGTTAGGCAAGGCTCACCTCTTAAAAGTTAGGCAAGGCTAAGCTAATGTAAGCGCCAATCTTGGTAAAGGCCCAGGTGGGCCACGGATCGACTCGGCGGCGCCGCACCACGGGACCGCCGGGGAGTGGGGACTGACAGCCCGATGCACGCACCACACGCCGCCGCACGCCGCACCGTCCGCGCCGCCGCACGCCGCACCGCACGCCGCACCGTGCACGCCGCCGCCGCGCTGGCCCTGACGGGCGGAACCGGTCTCGCGCTCGCCCCCGCCGCGCTCGCGGACGCCGGCAAGGCCACCGGGGCGGGCGGGCAGACCCTCACGGTCTCGCAGGTGGACGGGCTGCCCGCCGAGGGCGCCACGGTCCAGGTCAAGGGCTCCGGATTCGACCCCGGCAAGGGCATCTACGTGGCGCTGTGCAGGGACAACGGGCCGGACAAGCCCCCCTCGCCCTGCGGCGGCGGCGCCGACACGTCCGGCAACGCGGGCGCCTCGCAGTGGGTGTCCTCGAACCCGCCCCCGTACGGGAAGAACCTGGCCGTCCCCTACGGGCCCGGCGGCACCTTCGACGTGCGGATCCGCGTCGGGGCCGACCTCTCCGACCGCGTCGACTGCACCGAGGTGCGCTGCGCCGTCGTCTCCAGGGCGGACCACACCCGCGGCTCCGACCGGTCCCAGGACGTCAAGGTCCCGGTGGCGTTCGGCGACGCCGGCGGTTTCCCCGCCTGGGGCTGGGCGGCCGCCGGCGCCGGCGGCATCGTCGTGGCCGGCGGCGGCGCACTGCTCCTGATCCGCCGCCGCACGAGCGCCGCCTCGCCGTCCGGGGCCGCCGCGTGACCCGATCGTCCGGGGGCGCCGCGGGGCGGCTGGCCGCGGTCCTCGCGCTGGGCGGCGCGCTCGTGCTCAGCGGCTGCGGCATCGGCACGACCGGTGTGCACGCGGGCGGCGTCGATCCCGCCGCCCGCTGCGGCCCGAGCACCGTCCCCGCGCCCAAGGGCGACCCGCGGCCCGTCGCCGCGTCGCCGGAGCCCGAGCTGCCGGTGACCGTGCGGTCCGCCGACGGGGCCGAGGTGACGGTCCGCGACGTGCGGCGCGTCCTCGCCGTCAACCTGTACGGCTCGCTGGCCGAGATCGTCCACGCGCTGGGCCTCGGCGACCGGCTCGTCGGCCGGGACGTCTCCACCACCTTCCCCGCCGCGCGCGAGCTGCCGCTGGTCACCGGGCAGGGCCACGACCTGTCCGCCGAGGGCGCCCTCAAGCTTGACCCCTCCGTCGTGATCACCGACAAGAGCATGGGCCCGCCGGAGGTGCTGGACCAGCTCCGCGAGTCCGGCGTGCCCGTGGTGCTCATCGACGACCGGCAGACGCTGCCCGCCGTCGGCGAGCACATCCGCGCCGTGGCCGCCGCGCTCGGCGTGCCCGAGGCGGGCCGCGAGCTCGCCGCCCGGGTGGCCGGGGAGATCGAGGGCGCCGCCGGGCAGGCGTCCGCCGGACGGCTGCGCGTCGCCTTCCTCTACCTGCGCGGCACCGCGGGCGTCTACCTGATCGGCGGCGAGGGCGCCGGGTCGGACGCGATGATCGAGGCGATCGGCGCGACCGACGCGGGCACGGCCATCGGCCTGTCCGGCTTCCGGCCGCTCACCAGCGAGGGCCTCATCAACGCGGCGCCCGACGTGCTGCTGGTCATGACGGCCGGGCTGGATTCGGTCGGCGGCGTCGACGGGCTGCTCAAGCTGCCCGGCGTCGCGCAGACCCCCGCCGGCCGGAACCGCCGCGTCGTGGACGTGGCGGACGGCACGCTGCTCACCTTCGGCTCCCGCACTGGGGAGACGATCTCCGCGCTCGCCGGCGCCGTCCACAGGCCGTGCTGATGAAGACGGCACCGGACGAGACGGCAATGGACAAGACGCCAGCGGACAAGACGCCGGCGGAGCGGGGCGCGCCGGCCGCGAAGAAGGGCATAGACGCGGAGCGCGAGCACCGCCGGGTCCGCGGGCCCGTCCTGATCGCGGCGCTCGCGGTCGCGCTGGTGGTCCTCGCGCTCGCCGCAGCGGGGATCGGGCAGGTCAACGTCCCGCCCGACCAGGTCCTCGGCTCGATCATGCACCGCCTCGGGCTCGGCATCGGGCCCCGGCCCACGGCCGCGCAGGGCGACAACGCGCTGTGGATCGTGCGGTTCCCGCGGGTCGCGCTCGCGGTCCTCGTCGGCGCGGCGCTCGGCGCGTCCGGCGCCGTCATGCAGGGCGTCTTCGGCAACCCCCTCGCCGAGCCCGCCGTCATCGGCGTGTCCTGGGGCGCCGCGGTCGGCGCCGCCACCGTCATCACGTTCGGGCTGACGCTCTTCGGCAACTGGACGATCGTGTCCGCCGCGTTCGTGTGCGGGCTGATCACCACGCTGATCGTGTACGCGATGTCGCGGGCGGGCGGACGCACCGAGGTGGTGACGCTGCTGCTCACCGGCATCGCGATCAACGCGGTGGCGAGCGCGCTGCTCGGGATGCTGATGTTCGCGGCCGGGAACGACGCGCTGCGCGCCATCACGACCTGGAACCTCGGCAGCCTCGCCGGCGCGAACTGGGACGCGGTCGCGACGGTCGCGCCGCTGACCGCCGCGGGCCTCGTGGTCGCCGTCGGCTGCGCACGGCGCCTGGACCTGCTGTCGCTCGGCGAGCGCACCGCCCGGCACCTCGGCGTGGACGTGGAACGGCTGCGCTTCACCGCGATCCTGGTGATCGCGCTGCTGACCTCGTCGGCGGTCGCGTTCGCCGGGGTCATCTCGTTCGTCGGGCTCGTCGTGCCGCACCTGATCCGGATGGCGGCGGGCCCCGGGCACCGGACGCTGATCCCGGCGAGCGCGCTCGGCGGCGCGGTCGTGCTGGTCGCGGCGGACGTGGCGGCCCGGACCGCGATCCCCTACCAGGAGCTGCCGCTCGGCGTCCTCACGGCGCTGTTCGGCGGCCCGTTCTTCTTCTGGCTGCTGCGCCGCGCCCGGCGCAGCTCGGGAGGCTGGGCGTGATCGGCCTGCGGATGCGCCGCCCGCGCCCGCCGCGTCCCGTCCCCGCCGGGTCGGCGGCGGTCGAGGTGCGCGGGCTGGGCGCCGAGCGCGGCGCCCGGACGGTGCTGAGCGGCGTCGACCTCACCGTCCGGGCCGGGGAGGTGCTGGCGCTCGTCGGCCCGAACGGCGCCGGCAAGTCCACGCTGCTCGGCGCGATCGGCGGCGACGTCGCCTCCACCGGGGACATCACGGTGGACGGCGCGCCGCTCGCCGCGTGGAGCCACGCGGAGCTGGCGATGCGGCGCGCGATCCTGCTGCAGCGGCAGACGGTGTCGTTCCCGTTCACCGTCGGGCAGGTCGTGGCGATGGGCCGGGCGCCGTGGGCCGGGACGCCGCTGGAGGACGACGACGATGCCGCCGTCGCCGAGGCGATGCGGCAGACGGACACCACCGGCTTCGCGCACCGCCCCTACCCGCAGCTGTCGGGCGGGGAGCAGGCCAGGGTCGCGCTGGCCCGCGCCCTCGCGCAGCGGACCGGCACGCTGCTGCTGGACGAGCCGACCGCCGCGCTCGACCTGCACCACCAGGAGCTGGTGTTCGGCGTCGTCCGGGAACGCGCCGCCGCGGGCGCCGCGGTGGTCGTCGTCGTGCACGACCTCGGGCTCGCCGCCGCGCACGCCGACCGCGTCGCGGTGCTCGCCGAGGGGCGGCTCGCCGCCTGCGGCCCGCCCGCCGAGGTCCTCACGGCGGCGCTGCTCAGCGAGGTGTACCGGCACGACGTGGAGGTCCTCCCCCACCCCCGCAATGGCCGCCCGC
>NZ_SMKM01000294.1 GCF_004348665.1 Actinomadura sp. GC306
CGTTCGGTGGTTTTGGCGAAGGGGAAACACCCGGTTCCATTCCGAACCCGGAAGTTAAGCTCTTCAGCGCCGATGGTACTGCATGGGAGACTGTGTGGGAGAGTAGGACGCCGCCGGACTCATATTGGTCGAGGGTCGCCCCGAATTATCGGGGCGGCCCTCGACGCATGTCGTGGGGTTGCAAAGTAGGCTGCAAGGGTCCACGAACCACCTTCAAGAACAGTGACGGACGTGATGAGCGCGGAAGAGGACGGCCGCGGCGACGACAGCCGCGAGCGGCGGGGCGACAACGGGCGGCGGAACACGCCGCCCGGCCGCGGGGGCGGCGCTCGTGGCCGCCCGGGTGGTTCCGGGGATCGCAGGAGCGGTGGGCCGCGCCAGGGCACGCCCCGTGCCGGCGGTGCGCCCGGGGGCCGGGGCCGTCCGGCAGGCGGTGGCTGGAAGGGCAAGGACGGCGACGCGCGCGGCAAGCGTGACGACCGTAAGCCGGGCCGTCCGTTCAAGCGGTCGGACGACCGGCGACCTGAATCTCGTGACCGGCGGCCCGAGTCTCGTGAGCGGGGGCCCGAGTCTCGTGACCGGCGGCCGGAGGAGCGGCGGGACGGGCGTCCCGGCGGTCCTCGCGGTGAACGGCGGGAAGGCCGGTTCGACGGGCCTCGTGGCGGAGAGCGCCGCGAGGGGCGTCCCCCGGCGTCCCGGGGCGGTCCCCGTCCCGCCCGCAGCGGAGGCCCGGGCCGTGAGGGCCGGCCGGGCGGACGGCCGACCGGCGGCGGCCAGGGCGAGCGGCGCTTCCAGGATCGTGACGGCCGCGGCGGACGCGACGAGCGGCGTCCCGGAGCGCGGCGGTTCGAAGGCCGGCGCGAGGGACGCCCCGGCGACCGGGACCGCGACCGCGACCGCCCGTTCAAGGCGCGCGGAGGCCCCAAGCGGCCGCAGGACGGCGGAGGACGCCCCTACGGCCCGCGCGGCGACCGTCCTGACCGCCGTACGCGCACCGACGAGCGTGAGCGTCCCGCGCCGCGGCACGACGACCCGATCCTGCCCGACGACGTCACCGGTGAGGAACTGGACGTCGACGCGCGCGCCGAGCTGCGCACGCTGCCGAAGGAACTGGCCGCGAAGGTCGCCCGGCACCTCGTCATGGCGGGCCGGCTCGCGGAGGAGGAGCCGGAGCGCGCCTACAAGCACGCGCGGGCCGCGCGGCGGCTCGCGTCCCGGGTCGGGGTCGTCCGCGAGGCGGCCGGGATCGCGGCCTACCACGCGGGCGAATGGGCGGAGGCCCTCGCCGAGCTGAGGGCCGCGCGGCGGCTCAGCGCGGGCGATGTGTCCTATCTGCCGGTGATGGTCGACTGCGAACGCGGCCTCGGACGCCCCGAGCGCGCGCTGGAGCTCGTCAAGTCGCCGGAGGCGCAGAACCTCGACCCGATGGGGCGCGTCGAGCTCCGCATCGTGGAGTCGGGGGTGCGCCGCGACCTGGGCCAGTACGACGCGGCCGTCGTCACGCTGCAGATCCCCGAGCTGCGCGACCGGCGGCTCCGGCCCTGGTCGGCGCGGCTGTTCTACGCCTACGCGGACGCGCTCGCCGAGGCGGGCCGGCAGGAGGAGGCGTCCGACTGGTTCGCCCGTGCCGCGGCGGCCGACCGGGACGGTGACACCGACGCCGCCGAGCGGTACGCCGAGCTTGAGGGCCTCCACATCATCGACACGGAGGACGGCGACGTCGAGGACGCCGGCGCGGAAGAGACCGGAACCGAAGAAGCCGGGACCGAAGAGGCCGGGACCGAAGAGGCCGGGACCGGCGGGAGTGACGTCGAAGAGCCGAGTGCCGAAGCCGCGGGTGCCGAAGAGGGCGGCGTGGAGGGGGCCGACTCCGAGGACGAGGCGGGTCCCGGGGATGTGCCGGCCGCCGAAGGGGCGCCGGCGACCGGGATCGCGTTCAAGGCCGCCGATCCCGAGGTGCCGGAGACGTCGGGAGAGGACGCGCCGGACGTCCCCGCGGTGTTCTTGGAACCGAAGCCGGCCGAGGGGGAGCGGCCGCCGGACGCCGGATGACCTGCCTTGCTTGACTCGTGGGTAGGTTTCGCTCGATATTCACGGGACCGCGCCGATCGGGGGGCCGCCGGGACACGTCCGGCGGAGATCGACTCTTGGAGTTGCCATGCCCCTTGACCGCCGTATGTTCCTGCGCGCCACCGCCCTCGCCGGCGGGACCGCCGCCTTCTCGGGCGCCCTGTGGCACCAGGCGTTCGCGTCCGGCCCCGCACAGCCGGGGCCGAGCCCGTACGGTCCGCTGCGGGCCGCGGACGGCAACGGCCTGCAGTTGCCGGAGGGGTTCACCAGCCGGGTCGTGGCGCGTTCGCTCCGGCGCGTCGAGGGGACGCGGTACACCTGGCATCCGGCGCCCGACGGCGGCGCGTGCTTCAGCGACGGGGACGGCTGGATCTACGTCAGCAACTCGGAGGTCCCGCTCGTCGGCGGCGTGTCCGCCCTGCGGTTCGACGCGTCCGGCAGGATCACGTCCGCGTACCGGACGCTGAACGGCACCACGCTGAACTGCGCCGGAGGGGCGACGCCCTGGAACACGTGGCTGTCGTGCGAGGAGCACGACCTCGGGCTCGTGTGGGAGACCGACCCGCGCGGGCAGAACTCGGCCGTGGCCCGTCCGGCGATGGGCAGGTTCAAGCACGAGGCGGCGGCGTCCGACCCCGAGCGGAAGGTCGTCTACCTCACCGAGGACCAGTCCGACGGGTGCTTCTACCGCTTCCGGCCGCGGACGTGGGGCGACCTGTCGTCCGGGACGCTCGAAGTGCTCGTCGGCTCGGGGCCGGGCCCCGTCCAGTGGGCGAGGGTGCCGAACCCGGAGGTCTGGCTCACCCCGACCCGTGAGCAGGTGGCCGAGGCCATGCACTTCAGGGGCGGTGAAGGCTGCCACTACACGCACGGCATCTGCTACTTCACCACCAAGGGCGACAACCGCGTGTGGGCGTACGACGCGGCGGCCGAGCGGCTGGACATCGCCTACGACGACGACCTCGTCGCGGAGGGCGAGGCGCCGCTGAAGGGCGTCGACAACGTCACGGCCACGTCCGGCGGAGACCTCTTCGTCGCCGAGGACGGCGACAACATGGAGATCAACATGATCACCACCGGCGGGATCGTGACCCCGTTCCTGCGGCTGAACGGGCACGACGACTCCGAGATCACCGGCCCGGCGTTCAGCCCGGACGGCTCGCGGCTGTACTTCTCGTCCCAGCGGGGCAAGAGCGGGTTCATCGCCGGGACGGACGGCTACACGTTCGAGGTCACCGGCCCCTTCCGCCGCTGAGGACCGCCGCCGCCCTGGGCGAGGACGTCAGGCGTTCTTGTCCAGGGCGTGCATGATGCCGGCGACGTTGCTCTCGGCGCTGGTGAGGACCTCGTACTTGGCGGCCAGCTCCGGGTCGACGTCATCGGCGGCGATGGCGTAGCGGTCCCGGGTGCGGCCGACGACCATCGCGACGGCGTGGTCGAGGTCGAGGCCCTGGTCCTTGGCGTCGCGGACGGCGTCCACCCAGACCCGCAGTTCCTCAGCCGACCGTTCGAGGGTGTCGTCCACCTCGGTCACGGGCCCGTAGTGCGCGAACAGCAGCCGCTGCGGGCCCAGCGCGCGGAACCTGCCGATCGAGTCGAGCGCGGTGCCGAGGTCGAAGTCGGGCGGTGGCGTCGCGGGTTTCACGTCCGCCGTCTCCGGGATGTACATCCCGGCGGCGTCGCCGACGTAGAGGTCGCCGGTGAGGGAGTCCATCAGCCCCACGTGGTGCTTGGCGTGGCCGGGGGAGTAGTGCGACTCCAGCCGCCGCCCGCCGCCGAGGTCGACCGTCCCGGTCTCCTCCACGGCCCGGATGCGCGCCGCGTCGGTCGGCTTCAGCTCGCCGAACAGCGTGTCGAGGGCGTCCCCGTAGACCATCCGGGCGCTGCGCATGAGCCGGGACGGGTCGGCCAGGTGCCGGGCGCCCTTCTCGTGGACGACGACCTCCGCCCGCGGGTACATCCGCGCGATGTCGCCGACGCCGCCCGCGTGGTCGAGGTGGATGTGCGTCACGACCACCGTCGCCAGGTCGTCGGGGCCGATGCCGAGCGACCGCAGCGCGGCCTGCACCACGGGTGCCGACCCGGACGTTCCCGGCTCCACCAGGCATGGCCGGTCGGACATGATCAGGTAGCCGGCGGTGATGCCGGTGTAGCCCGCCATCCGCGTGTCGATCTCGTAGACGTCTCCGCCGAGGGGGGTGACCGTGGTCGTCGTGTTCATCCCTCGATCATCGGCCGTGGCGGGCTCCGGTGGCCACCCCGTCCGGTGATCACCGTGAATCGGGACGGAGCAGGCGCAGGACGAGGCCGGTGCGCGGCTTGGGGCCGAACGAGGTGGACTTGCGGGGCACGCGCTCGCCCTCCTCCGCGACCGCCAGGACGTCTTCGACCTTGAGCGGGTTCAGCACGACGCCCGTCCCGCCGACCCGCCGGGCGCGCGCCAGGGCTGCGGACGGGTCGTCGTGCACGACCTCGATGGCGTGCTCGTTCTCAGGGACGTTCCAGACGGCCGCTATAAGGAGATGGTCGAGCACCGCGGTGTCGAGACGCCGCCAGCGCGGCGACCGATCAGACGGCATGGAGCGGCTCAATGCGTCCTCATCCGGGTCGGTGAGGAGATGCAGGGAGTCGCCCCCACCGAGAAGGAAAGCGGGACCGCTTTCGCCTGCGAGTGCTTCGAGTGCGGTGGCCTCGTCCCAGAAGTCGGTGACGCGGAACACCTTGCGGGCCTGCTCGACGGCGTCGTCCAGAGCGAGGCCGGGGAGGACCCGGTGGATCGCCCCCAAGTAAGGCGGGTAGCGCGTGGAGTCCACGAGCAGCGCCAGCCCGGAGTCCCAGGGGCCGGGGCCGTCGCCCGCGGCGTGGTGCCGCGCCTGCAGGGCGCGGTAGGTGGCGTAGCGGTGGTGGCCGTCGGCGATGAGCGCCCGCTTGCCGCGCAGCCCGGCGGCGACCCGGGCGTGCATGGCCGGGTCGGTGACGCGCCACAGCCGGTGGGTGAGTCCGTCGTCGGCGCAGAACTCCATCAGGGGCTCGTCGTCCGCCGCCCCGTCGATGATCCGGGCGGCGTCCTCGCCGCCGTCGTACAGCAGGAAGATCGGCTCCAGGTTGGCCTGCGCGGCCGCCATCAGCGCGAGCCTGTCGCGGACGGGGCCGGGGAAGACGTCCTCGTGCGGCAGCACGACCCCTTCGGACTCCGCGCGCAGGCCCAGCGCGCCGACCAGCCCGCGCTGCAGGACCGTCCCGTCCCGGGACGCCTCGTAGACGTAGAGGGCCGGTTCGCGGTCGACGGCGAGAACGCCCTCGTCCAGCCAGCGGCGCAGCCTGCCGCCCGCCGTGGCGTAGCTCTCCCCGGCCGCGCGCGGCAGGTTGATCCGGACGATGTTGTACCCGCCGCCCGCCAGCAGCCGCAGCGCGCCCGCCTCGTCGATCAGGTCGTACGGGGGCGTGGTCACCGACGCCGGGTCGTCCGCGATGCCGGGGGCGAAGCGGACGCCGTGGAACGGCGCCAGCTCCAGGCCGCGGCCCGTCCGGGGCTCGGACGTCCCGAAGACCCAGGCGCTGAACTCCCGGGGCGTCAGGCCGGCGGGGAGGTCGTCGTCCACCTTGGGCATGCTAACCACCGCCGGGCGTGTTACGGCTGTGCGGGTACGGTCGGAATGCGAGGGGAGGTCCACATGAGTCATCAAGGTTCCGGGCGGCCGGAGGATTCCCCGGAGGAGCGGCCCGGCGAGTACACCACCCCTCCGGAGGGCGGCGTCTACGAGTGGTACACGCGGGGGCTGGAGCTGCTGCGGGCGGGCAGCCCCGGCGCCGCACTGCAGCTGCTGACCAGGGCCGCCGAGGCCGAGCCGGCCTCGCACAGCATCCGGGAGGCGCTCGCCCGCGCCCAGTTCGGGACGCGGCGGTTCTCCGCGGCGGCCGAGAGCTTCGGGTCGATCGTCGAGGAGGAGCCCGCCGAGGACTACGCGCGGTTCGGCCTCGGCCTGTCCCTCAGCCGCCTCGGCGACTTCGAGGGCGCGGCCCGGCACCTGGCGCTCGCGGCGGCGATGCGCCCCGAGAACGAGGACTACGCGAAGGCGCTGCGGCACGCCAGGGCCACGCTCAAGGCGCGCCGCTGACCGCGCGCCGGGCCCGCCGCGCCTACCGGCTGGTAACGATCCCCGTACGATCACTTTCATGAGGAGCCCCATGAAAGGCAGCGGCCGTCCCCTGAGCGAGGCGTACGACGTCGCCCTGCTCGACCTCGACGGGGTCGTCTACGTCGGCCGCAGGCCCGTGCCCGCGGCCGCGGAGTCGCTCGCCAAGGCCCGCGCGGCCGGGCAGCGGCTGGCGTTCGTGACCAACAACGCCTCGCGGACGCCGTCGGCCGTCGCGGCGCTGCTCACCGAGGTGGGCGTCCCGGCGGACGCCGGCGACGTGGTCACCTCGGCGCAGGCGGCGGCGCGGCTGCTCGCCGAGCGCCTGCCCGCCGGGTCGGAGGTCCTGGTCGTCGGCGGGATGGGCCTGCGGCACGCCCTGTACGCGCAGGGGCTGCGCCCGGTGTCGACCGCCGCCGGCCGGCCCGCCGCCGTCGCGCAGGGCTACCACCCCGGCCTCGCGTACGGGCTGCTGTCGGAGGGCGCGCGGGCCGTCGCCATGGGCGCGCTGTTCGTCGGGTCCAACGGCGACCTGACCATCCCCGGCGGCGACGGGCCGCCGCACCCCGGGAACGGCGCGCTGCTCCGCGTGATCAGCGCCGCGACCGGCGTCGACCCGATCGTCACCGGCAAGCCGGAGCGGCCGCTGCACCGGGAGTCGATCCGGCGCACCGGCGCCCGGAACCCCCTCGTCGTCGGCGACCGCCTCGACACCGACATCGAGGGCGCCCACAACGGCGGCGCCGACAGCCTCCTCGTCTTCACCGGCGTCACCGGCCCACTGGAGGCCCTCACCGCGCCGCCGAACCGGCGGCCCACCTACCTCGCGCCCGACCTGACCGGCCTCCTCGTCCCGCACCCGGACGTCGTCCGCGCGGACGGCGGCCACCGCTGCGGGGGCTGGACGGCCCGCCGCGACGGCGCCGCCTTCACGGTCGACGGCTCCGGCGACCCCTACGACGGCCTCCGCGCCCTCGCCGCCGCGGCCTGGGAGACCGGGACCCCGCCGCCCGGGGAGGCGCTCACGGACGCTCTGGCGCGCCTCGGGCTCTGACCTCAGAGGAGCCTGCGCAGGCGGAGCAGGTCGAAGATGCTCGCCTCGATCTTCAGGCGGCCCGCCGCCCACGCCTTGGCGGGGTTCAGCTCGTCGCGCGCCAGGGCGACCAGGTCGTCGCTGTCCAAGGTCAGCCTGACCTGCGCCGCCGCCGGGTCGCCGTCCCGCTCGAAGGGGTCCAGCCCGCCCGCGTGCAGCCGCGTCCGGTACGCCACCCCGAGGTCCGGGATGACGCAGCTGATCGTCCGCTCGACCGCGTGCTCGGCGAACCGGTCGGCGTCCACCTCCCCCAGGCGGGCCGCGACGCGGCCGAGCGCAGCCCGGCAGTCCTCCTCGTTCGCCATGGTCAGGCCGTTCCCCGTTCCTCCGACGACGATGTCGTTCAGGGAAGGTAGCGTTCAGCATGAGCCGGAGGCGACCTGTCGCGGGCGCTCGGGGTCTACTGGGAGGTAAACGTGATGTCCGACGAGGTCGCGCAGGGGCCGGTCCCCCCGGCCGCGGAGGCGGGCCCGGTCGCGGACGAGCCGGATTTCCCCGCCGTCCCGCCGCCGGATCCCACCGGCGACCCGCGCGTGGACGCAGCCGTGGCCCGCCTCGGCGAACTCGGCGCGCGGCCCGTCTCCGGGCATGTGGAGATCTACGCGGACGTCCACCAGCGCCTGCACGACCTGCTCGCGTCCGCCGGCTCCGCCGAGCAGGAGGAGCCGTCCGGGCGGCCCGCGGAGCCCGGACCGCCCCGCCC
>NZ_SMKM01000295.1 GCF_004348665.1 Actinomadura sp. GC306
CTCCCTACCGGAGCCGCCGGGTACACCACTCCCACCAGCGGCCGATCCCGCCTCGCCATCGCCGGCCCCGGTCTCTTCCCCTGGAAGGGCGGGCCGCACGGCTCCCTCAAGGGCCGCCCCCGCCTCCGGCGGCCACGGCGTCCCCGGCCTGACGGCAAGCGTGGACTCTTGTCCCACCTGGAGATCGGCATGGTCGCCGTCACCGTCGTGGCCGGTGTGAGGCACGGCGTCGTCCATGGTCACGCTCCCGTCCGCAAGGCTCGACCTTTCCCGGATCTATTGCTCCGCCGATGCCTGTCCGGCTGGCCACGCGGTCGGTGGACCCCGCTCGTCCCGTGAGCCCACGGCTCCGTCACAGCCGCCGCCGGTCTGCGACCGCTCGGAGAGCGTAGCGCATAACCGCGATTATGCGCTGCCTTCATTCCTCCAACACGAAATTAGCTTCAGGCTTTTCATTCCTCAGAACAAGGAATGTGGGAGGCTGTGGCCATGGGTGATCAGGACGGCCGGGCGGACGAGTTCGCCGCTGCGGCGAGTGCGGGTGTGGCGGGTGAGGCGTCCGCCGTCCTTCCGGGCGCGGAGGACGGGGCGGAGACGGGAGAGGGCGGTGTGCGGCGGCCGCCCGCGGGGGCCGATCCGGCGGCGCCGTGGGGGCGGTGCAAGTACTGCGACACTCCGCTGCCCCGGCCGCCGAAGGCCCGCGGGCGGCGGCCCGAGTACTGCCCGCCCGAGCAGGACGCCGGCGGTCAGACCGTCAAGGACTGCCAAGCCGAGGCGCACGCCGCGGGCCGCAGCCCCTCCGCCGCCGCGGTCAGGGAACCCCTGGCCGCGCTGCGCACGGTGCTGACCGGGCTGGCGGCCGAGGCCCGCGCCCGCGCCGACCGCGAGGCCGCCGCCGCCGACCGGCTCGAAGAGATCGTCGCCACCGTGGTGGACCGCAACACCGCGCTGGAGCAGCAGGCCGCGCAGGCGCACGCCGACGCCCGCCAGGCCGAGGCGGCGCGCCGCCGCGCCGAGCAGGGCCACGACGCCGCGCGGGCCGCCGCCGACGCGGCCGCCGAGGCGCGGCGCCGGGCCGAGGAACGTGCCCTGGCCGCCGAGGAGATCGCCCGCGCCGCACGCGACACCGCCCAGGTCCAGGCCGAGGCGCGGCAGGCCGCCGAGGCCGCCGCGCAGGCCGAGGCCGAACGCGCCCGGCAGCAGCTCGACGAAGTCCAGGCGCGCCTCGCCGCCGCGGAGCACTCCCTCACGCAGACCCGCGAGGACCTGCGAAGGTCCCTGGACGAGGCCCGCCAGGCACACGACCGGACCCGCACCGAACTCGACCAGCGCACCGGGCAGCTCGACGAGAACCGCGCGCGGCTGTCGTCCACCGAGGAGGAACTGGCGACCGCCCGGGCCGAGTTGAGCGAGACGCGCACCGCGCTCGCCGCGGCCGAGCAGGCCGCCCGGACCGCCGGCGTTCGTACCGAGGACGCCGAGCGGCGCGCCGAGGGAGAACGCACCGCCGCGGCGGAGGCCGTCGCCGCCGCGCAGCGTGAGCGTGATGCCGCCCGTGCGGCCGAGCTCACCGAGACGACCCGTCTGCAGGCCCGCCTGGAGAGCGTGATCGCCGAACGCGACGCCGCGCGAGCCGACGCGGACGCCAATCTCGAGCGAGCCCTGCGCGCCGAGCACGTCCCCGAGCGCACCGCCGCGGAGCCGGATACGGCGTCCTCATGACCGGGCGCTTGGAGGGGGCGGGTTGAGGTGTGCGTTCGATGACGGGCGGACCCGCAGGTCATCCGGTGGTCTTGCGGGTGCGGTAGGCGCGTTGGCGGCATGCCGGCGAGCAGTAGCGGCGGGGGCGTCCGGCCGCGGTTGCGGGGACGGGGCCGCCGCACACGGGGCAGCCGGCCGCGGCGTCCGCGTGGACCGGTGCTGTTACGGAACTTTCGTCACGTGGGCGGGACGGTTCCCGCGGTGACGAAAGGGCGGTGGCCATGCCGTCCAGGACGCGTTCCAGCCCGTACCGGAACCGGTCGCCGGGGTCCAGGTGCGGCTGGCGCGCCTCCAGCACGATCTTGGTGAACATCGGGTACTCGCCGCTGTCGATGAGCCGCCGCACGTAGGGGGAGTTGCGCGTCATCCACTGCGCCGCGGTGGGCCCGCCGCGGCGGGCGTGCTCGGCAAGGCCCGCCTCCTCGCGGGCCGCGCTCTCGACGTACCCGGTCAGGACGGACATCAGGGTGAGGGCCTCGTCGATGGGGACGTGCGGGTCCAGGACGGCCGCCACCCGCTCGACCACGCGCAGCTGGTTGGGGCCGAGACCGGGCAGGGAGCCGCGCGCGGCGGCGATCCACGGGTGCCGCAGCCACATCGCGCGCAGCCCTTGGGCGTAGCGCGCCAGGTCCGCGCGCCAGTCGCCGGACGGCACGCCCGCAAGGTCGATCTCGCCCATCACGTGGTCGGCCATGAGCTCCACGAGGTCGTCGCGCCCGGGGACGTACCGGTAGAGCGACATCGCGCCGGCGCCGATCTCGGCGGCGATCCGCCGCATGGTGGCGGCCTCCAGGCCCTCGGCGTCGGCGACGCGGATCGCGGCCCCGGTGATCTGGGCGCGGCTGTAGGCGGGCCGCGGCCCGCGGGCGGGGCGCTCGGGCCGCATCCAGATGTTCGCATGGTCGGCGTCGGCCACCCGTACCCCCTCCTCGGTTGCGTACATGGTACCCAGTGACTTACGCTCGGCGCGATGACCGCGTACAAAGTACCCAATGGAGGGGTCATGGCGGATCCGGTGGTGGTCGCCGAGGGGCTGCGCAAGTCCTTCGGCGGCGTCCGCGCGCTGCGCGGCCTGGACCTGAGCGTCCCGGCGGGGACGGTCTGCGGCGTGCTCGGGCCGAACGGCGCGGGCAAGACGACGGCCGTGCGCATCCTGGCGACCCTGTGCGATCCCGACGCCGGGCACGCCCGCGTCGCCGGGTACGACGTCGTCCGCGAGGCCGGGCGGGTGCGGGCCCGGATCGGGCTGGCGGGGCAGTACGCCGCCGTGGACGAGAAGCTTACCGGGCGCGCGAACCTGCGCATGTTCGGGCGGCTGTGCCACCTGCCGCGGCGCGCGGCGCACCGGCGGGCCGACGAGCTGCTGGAGCGCTTCGGGCTGCTGGAGGCCGCCGGCCGCCCGGTCGGCGGCTACTCCGGCGGCATGCGGCGCCGCCTGGACCTGGCCACCAGCCTCATCCTGCGTCCGGCGGTGCTCTTCCTGGACGAGCCGACCACCGGCCTGGACCCGCGCGCCCGCGGGGAGGTCTGGGCCGCGGTCCGCGAGCTGGTGGCCGACGGCACCGCGGTGCTGCTGACCACGCAGTACCTGGAGGAGGCCGACCGCCTCGCCGACGCCATCGCCGTGATCGACCGCGGGAAGGTGATCGCCACGGGCACGCCCGACGGGCTGAAGGCCGCGGTCGGGGACCGCCTCGACGTCGTCCTCGAAGACCCCGCCGCGGCGGGCCGGGCCGCGGCGGTCCTGCACGCCCTCGCCGGGGCCGCGCCCGCGGTGGCGGGCGCCGGGCGGCTCAGTGTCGCGCTGCCCGCGGGCGGCCCGCGGCTCGCGGGCGTCGTCCGCGAGCTCGACCGCGCTGGGGTCGCTGCCGCCGACGTGAGCCTGCGCCGCCCCTCCCTCGACGAGGTGTTCCTGCGCCTCACCGGCCGCGGGGAGCCGGTCCGTTGACCGCCCTCGCGGAGTCCGGACGGCGGCTGCGGTGGGCCGTCACCGACGGCCTGACCCTGATCGGCCGCGAGCTCGGGCGGGTGCGCCGGGAACCGGGGGAGCTGGTCGCCGCGCTGGTCTTCCCGGCCGTCATGGTGGTGCTGTTCGGGTACGTGTTCGGCAGCGCGATCCGGGTGCCGGGCGGCGGCGACTACCGCGAGTTCCTCATGCCGGGGCTGCTGTCGATGGTGACGTTCGCGTCGGTGACGGGCGTCATGGTGCGGGTGGCGGCCGACGCGTCCCGCGGCGTGATGGACCGGTTCCGGTCCCTGCCGATGGCGCGGGCGGCGGTGCCGTTCGGGCACGCGGGCGCCGACCTGGTGACGGGGCTGCCGGCGCTGGCGATCATGGCGGGGGCGGGGCTGGCGGCGGGCTGGCAGCCGCAGCGCGGGCCGCTGCCGGCCGCCGGCGCGTTCCTGCTGATCGTTGTGCTGCGGTACGCGCTGAGCTGGGCGGGCGTCTACCTCGGCCTGGTCATGCGCAACGATCAGGCCGCCGACCAGCTGGTGCCGCTGTTGCTGCCGGTGACGATGCTGTCGAACGCGTTCGTCCCGACCGGCGGCATGCCCGCGTGGCTGCGGCTGGCGGCCGACTGGAACCCGGTGAGCGCGCTCACCGCCGCGACCCGCGGGCTGTTCGGCAACCCGGGCGTCCCGGACGGTGACGCGGCCTGGCCGCTGGCGCATCCGGTGGCGGCCGTGCTGCTGTGGTCGGCCGCGCTGCTCGCGGTGTTCGTGCCGCTGTCGGTGCGCGCCTACGGCCGCCGGGGCAGGTGAGGGGCGCCCCGGACCGGCGCGGAACCCGGCTGGCCGGAAAACCGGTTGAGCCGGTTTCCGGGCGTGCCGTAAGTTGCGCGCAGACCCGCCGCCGTGAGGACGAAGGACCTACCGCGTGACCCCGCCCGCCCGCCGTACCTGACACCTTTTCTCGCTCACCTGTAGGCCGACCGCCCGTCGGCCCCGCCGGGCTGCCCGCGCGCGCCCGGCCGTACAGCGCCTGAGGCCGCGCGTGATCGGCCTCGTGTCAGGTCAGAGGGCTCATGTCTTCACAACCTCATATCGTGCTGCCCTGGGTCGTCCGCCGGACCCGGCTGCCGCTGCTGTCGCTGCGGTGCGTGGACTGCCCGTCGCAGTCGGCCACCACCGGCGACGGCAGGTTCCGCGTCAACGCCAACCGCAGCCTGCTGGACGTGTGGCTGCTGGTGCGGTGCGTGTCCTGCGGCCGGACGACCAAGCTCACCGTCCACGAGCGGCTGCCGGTCGGCTCGTTCGACCCGGCGGTGCTCGCCGGCTACCACGCCAACGACGCGGAGCTGGTGGCGTCCCGGCTGCTGGATCCGCTCGTGGCCCGCCGCAACCGCTTCGCCCTCGACTGGAGCGGGGCGTGGCGGCTGGACGCCCCGGCGTGGGCGGACGCGGCGTGGCCGGACGCGGCGTGGCCGGTCAGGGTCGGCGTCGTGTTCGCGGACCCGGTCCCGGTGCGCCCGGACCGCCTCATCGCGCGGGGGCTGGGCCTCAGCAGGAAGGAGACGCTGCGCAGGGTCAAGTGCGGCGTCCCGCTGCGCCGCGCGAGGAGCGCGGGGTTCTCCTTCACCGTGCTGCCCGGCGGATGAGCCGGGCCGGGGCGGGTGCCGCGGACCTGCGGCACCCGCCCCGGCCCGGTCAGGCGCCGGTGTAGGCGGCGAGGTGTTCGGCGGTGAGGGTGGAGCGGGCGGAGATGAGCTCGGCCGGCGTGCCCTCGAACACGACCCGGCCGCCGTCGTGGCCGGCGCCGGGGCCCAGGTCGATGATCCAGTCGGCGTGGGCCATGACGGCCTGGTGGTGCTCGATGACGATGACCGACTTGCCGGAGTCGACGAGGCGGTCCAGGAGGGCGAGGAGCTGCTCGACGTCGGCGAGGTGCAGGCCGGTGGTCGGCTCGTCCAGGACGTAGACGCCGCCCTTGTCGCCCATGTGGGTGGCCAGCTTGAGGCGCTGGCGCTCGCCGCCGGACAGGGTGGTGAGCGGCTGCCCGAGGGTGAGGTAGCCGAGGCCGACGTCGGCCAGCCGCGCGAGGATCTTGTGCGCGGCGGGGGTGCGGGCCTCGCCGGCGCCGAAGAATTCCTCGGCCTCGGCGACCGGCATCGCCAGGACCTGGGCGATGTCGCGGCCGCCGAAGGTGTACTCCAGCACCGAGGACTGGAACCGCTTGCCCTCGCACTCCTCGCAGGTGGTGGCGACGCCGGCCATCATCGCCAGGTCGGTGTAGATGACGCCGGCGCCGTTGCAGTTGGGGCAGGCGCCCTCGGAGTTGGCGCTGAACAGGCCGGGCTTGACGCCGTTGGCCTTGGCGAACGCCTTGCGGATGGGGTCGAGCAGGCCGGTGTAGGTGGCGGGGTTGCTGCGCCGGGAGCCGCGGATGGCGCCCTGGTCGACCGCCACCACGCCGGCGCCCGCGGGGATCGAGCCGTGGATGAGGGAGCTCTTGCCCGAGCCGGCGACGCCGGTGACGACGGTGAGGACCCCGAGGGGGACGTCGACGTCGACGTCGCGGAGGTTGTGCCGGTTCGCGCCGCGGATCTCCAGGGCCCCGGTGGGCGTGCGGACGGTCTTCTTCACGGCGGCGCGGTCGTCGAGGTGGCGGCCGGTGACGGTGCCGCTGGCGCGCAGGCCCTCGACGGTGCCCTCGAAGCAGACGGTGCCGCCCGCGGTGCCGGCGCCGGGGCCGAGGTCGACGACGTGGTCGGCGACGGCGATGGCCTCGGGCTTGTGCTCCACGACCAGGACGGTGTTGCCCTTGTCGCGCAGCCGCAGCAGCAGGTCGTTCATCCGCTGGATGTCGTGGGGGTGCAGCCCGACGGTGGGTTCGTCGAAGACGTAGGTGACGTCGGTGAGGGAGGACCCCAGGTGGCGGATCATCTTGGTGCGCTGCGCCTCGCCGCCCGACAGCGAGCCGGACGAGCGGTCCAGCGACAGGTAGCCCAGGCCGATCTCGACGAAGGAGTCGAGGGTCTGGCGCAGGGACTCCAGCAGCGGCGCCACCGACGGCTCGTCGAGGCCGCGGACCCATGCGGCCAGGTCGCTGATCTGCATCGCGCAGGCGTCGGCGATGCTGATGCCCTTGATCTTGGAGGAGCGGGCGGCCTCGTTGAGGCGGGTGCCGCCGCAGTCGGGGCAGGCGGTGAAGGTGATCGCCCGGTCCACGAACGCGCGGATGTGCGGCTGCATCGCCTCGCGGTCCTTGGCCAGGAACGACTTCTGGATGCGCGGGATCAGGCCCTCGTAGGTGACGTTGATCCCGTCGATCTTGATCTTGGTGGTCTCCTTGTGGAGCAGGTCGTGCAGCTCGGTTGCGGTGAACTCGCGGATCGGCTTGTCGGGGTCGAAGAAGCCCGAGCCCATGAAGATCCGGCCGTACCAGCCGTCCATGCTGTAGCCGGGGATGGTCAGGGCGCCCTCGCGCAGCGACTTGGCGTCGTCGTACAGGGCGGTCAGGTCGAAGTCGGTGACCTGGCCGCGGCCCTCGCAGCGCGGGCACATCCCGCCGGTGACGGTGAACTCGCGCCTCTCCTTGACGGTCTTGCCGCCGCGCTCGTAGGTGACCGCGCCCCCTCCGCTCATCGAGGCGACGTTGAAGGAGAACGCCTTGGCGGTGCCGATGTGCGGCTCGCCGAGCCGGCTGAACAGGATGCGCAGCATGGCGTTGGCGTCGGTGGCGGTGCCGACCGTGGAGCGCGGGTCGGCGCCCATCCGCTGCTGGTCGACGATGATCGCGGTGGTGAGGCCGTCCAGGACGTCGACGTCGGGCCGCGCCAGCGTCGGCATGAAGCCCTGGACGAAGGTGCTGTAGGTCTCGTTGATCAGCCGCTGCGACTCGGCGGCGATCGTGTTGAACACCAGCGAGCTCTTGCCCGAGCCGGACACGCCGGTGAACACCGTCAGGCGGCGCTTGGGGATCTCGATGCTGACGTCGCGGAGGTTGTTCTCGCGTGCCCCGTGGACGCGGATCAGGTCGTGGCTGTCGGCGGCGTGCTGCGCGGCCGGGGGCGTGTCGCCGGCCGCGGCGGGCGTGGTGGGCGTGGTCATTCGCTCGTCTCCGTGTGGGGTGCGGCGCCGCCTCCCCGTCGTCGTCGGCGTCGCCTGGTTCGATCTAATCAGCTCGGTCGGACAGGGCCGCCGCGTTCGCCGCAACCCCGCGGGGCCGGGGC
>NZ_SMKM01000296.1 GCF_004348665.1 Actinomadura sp. GC306
TGCGGGCGCGCAGGTCGCCGCCGGCGGTGATGGCGTGGGCGGTGGCGGCCATCCGGTTCAGCGGCAGGAGGCCGCGGGCGATCAGGGTGCGGCCGAGCAGGGCCAGCAGCGCGAGCAGGACGATTCCCGTGGCGATCTCCGAGAGCACCAGGTTGCGGACGGCGGAGTGCACCTGGTCTAGCGGGGACGCAACGACGATGATGTTGTTGCGCCAGGGGCGGGCCACAGCGCGGAGACCTGGGAGGGAGAACGGTTCGCGTGTCGCGGCGCGGGCGGTCAATTCGTCGCGGCTGAGGCTTTGTACCTCGTCCAGGGCGCGGGTGGGGTTCGGTTCGTCGCCGCTTAGGGCGCGCACCTGGCCGGTGGGGTCGACCACCAGGATGATGAAGCGGGACGGTGCGACGCCCTGGGGTGTCCCCGGAAGCATCAGCCGGCCCATCGCGCGGGCCGGGACGGACTGGAGCTCGTCGTCCACCCGGTGCATCAGGTAGCCGTTCAGGACGACCGCGCTGACCAGGGCCATGATCGCCAGCCCGGCGAGGGTGATGGCGAGGAGGCCGGTGAGCAGGCGGGCGTTGAGCGTCATGGCCGCAGCGCGTAGCCGACGCCGCGCCGGGTGTGGATGAGCGGCGTGCCGAGCGGGTCGAGTTTGCGGCGCAGGTAGCTGATGTAGGTCTCGACGACCTGCGGGTTGCCGTGCTCCCAGCCCCACACGGCACTGAGGAGCCGGGTGCGCGACAGGACGACGCCCGCGTTGCGCATCAGGTACGCGAGCAGGCGGAACTCGGTCGGGGACAGGTCGACCTCGACGCCGCCGCGCCGGACCGTCCACTGCTCCTCGTCGAGTTCGAGGTCCCCGACGCGCAGGACGCCGTCGGACGCGGGCGGGGCCGCCCGGCGCAGCACGGCCCGCACCCGCGCGATCAGCGACTCGATGGAGAACGGCTTGCCGACGTAGTCGTCGCCGCCGAGGGTGAGGCCGGTGACGGTGTCGGACGGGGTGTCCCGCGCCGTCAGGAAGATCACCGGGACCTGGTTCCCGTCCGCGCGGAGCCGCCGGCAGACCTCGAAGCCGTCCACGTCGGGGAGCATGACGTCCAGCAGGACGAGGTCGGGGCGTTCCCGGGCGGCCGTCCGGAGGGCCGCCTCGCCGGTGGCGGCGGTCACGGTCGCGAAGCCGTGGAAGCGCAGCGCGACCTCGATGAGGTCGCGAATGTTGGCCTCGTCGTCGACGACGAGCACCCGCCTGCCCTCGCTCATCGGCCCCCGCTCATGCGGCCCGGCAATCTCCTGTCTGAAAATACCGTTCGGCGGTACCGCCTCCCGGTCAGTCCCGTACGCGGATCAGTTTGGCGGTTCGGGTGTCGCCGGAGCGTTCGCCCGCGATGCGGATCTCGTCGTCCTTGGCGAGGTCCTTGAGGTCGATGTCCTCGCGGTCCTTGCGGATCCGGGTGTCGTCGTTGACGGTCCACGTCCAGGACGCCCCGTCGGCGCTCTTTACGGTCAGCGTCGTCCCCGAGAGGGCGGTGATGTCGCCGTGCTGGAAACTGACGACGCGGAAGGCGTCGCCGTCGCGGACGGTGGCCTCGCCGTGGACGCCGCGTCCGCCGTGCATGCCGAAGCCGCGCTCCCCGGGGCCGTGCTCGCCCGGACCGTGCCGGCCGGGACCCCACCTGAACGGGCGGTCCTCGCCCTTCTCGGACGGCTGCGCGGAGGGCGACGGGGACGGGGAGGCGGCGACGGCGGGGACGGCGACGTACAGGCCGACGCCGAGGATCCCGGCGGCGCCCAGCCCGGCGATGAAGGACTTGCGGTCGGTTCGCATGGCACCCATCCAACCGGGGGCGGCTGGTAGAACGCCCTGCGCGATCCTGGGAGAACCCTGGGAATCGGCCCCTAGTCGTCCGAGGCGAGGGTTTCCAGGACCTGGTCGCCGTACTTGGCGAGCTTGTTCTCGCCCACGCCGTTCACGCGGCCGAGTTCGGTGAGGGACGTGGGGAGGGCCGTCGCGATCTCGCGGAGGGTCGCGTCGTGGAAGATGACGTAGGCGGGGACGCCCTGCTCCTTGGCGGTGGCGGCGCGCCAGGCGCGGAGCCGCTCGAAGATCGGCATGGCCTCGGCGGGCAGCTCGACCGGGGCCTTGCGCTCCTTGGCGACCTTGGCGGCCTTCGGGGCGGGACGGTCCGGTTCGCGGCGCATCATCACCTTGCGTTCGCCGCGCAGGACGGCCGCGCTCGCGTCGGTCTGCACCAGCGTGCCGTGGTTGCTCTCGACCGCGATGAGGCCCTGCGCGAGAAGCTGCCGGACGACCCCGCGCCATTCGCCCTCGCCTAGCTCGGTGCCGACGCCGAAGGACTTGAGGTTGTCGTGGTCGAACTGGATGACCTTGGCGTTCTTCTTGCCGAGCAGAATGTCGATGATGTGCCCGGCGCCGAACTTCTGGCGCCGTTCCCGGTCGAGCCGCACGATCACCGACAGGACCTTCTGCGCGGCGACGGTCGCGTCCCACGACTCGGGCGGGGTCAGGCAGGTGTCGCAGTTGCCGCACGGCCCGATGGACTGGCCGAAGTAGTCGAGGAGCTGCACGCGGCGGCACTCGACCGTCTCGCAGAGGGCGAGCATGGCGTCCAGGGCCATGGCCTGGCGGCGGCGGAACGCGGCGTCGCCCTCGCCGCCGTCGATCATCTTGCGGAGGTTGACGACGTCCTGCAGGCCGTAGGCGAGCCAGGCCGTGGACGGGAGGCCGTCGCGTCCGGCGCGGCCCGTCTCCTGGTAGTAGCCCTCTACGGACTTGGGCAGGTCCAGGTGGGCGACGAAGCGGACGTCGGGTTTGTCGATGCCCATGCCGAACGCGATGGTCGCGACCATGACGAGGCCGTCCTCGCGGAGGAAGCGCGCCTGGTTCGCGGCGCGCGTCTGCCCGTCCAGGCCCGCGTGATAGGGGAGTGCCTCGATGCCGTTCTCGGTCAGGAACGCGGCGTGCTTCTCCACCGAGTTGCGCGACAGGCAGTAGACGATGCCCGCGTCGCCCTTGTGCTCGGTCTGGAGGAGGCGGAGGAGCTGGCGCTTGGCGTCGGTCTTCGGCTCGATCCGGTACCGGATGTTGGGGCGATCGAAACTCGCGATGAAGTGCTTCGCGTCCTCCAGCTGGAGGCGGGTGGCGATCTCGCGGCGGGTGGCCTCGGTGGCGGTGGCGGTGAGGGCGATGCGCGGAATGTCGGGCCAGCGTTCGTGCAGGCCGGACAGCATCAGGTAGTCGGGGCGGAAGTCGTGCCCCCACTGCGACACGCAGTGCGCCTCGTCGATCGCGAACAGCGAGACGTCGCCGCGGTCGAGCAGCTCGACGGTGGCGGCGAGCTTCAGCCGCTCGGGCGCCAGGTAGAGCAGGTCGAGCTCGCCTGCGACGAACTGGGCCTCGACCACGCGCCGTTCGTCGAGATCCTGCGTGGAGTTGAGGAAGCCCGCCTGGACGCCGAGCGCCCGCATCGCGTCGACCTGGTCCTGCATGAGGGCGATGAGCGGTGAGATGACGACGCCGGTGCCCTTCCGGACGAGCGCCGGGATCTGGTAGCACAGCGACTTCCCGCCGCCGGTCGGCATCAGGACGAGGGCGTCCCCGCCGGACACCACATGCTCGACGATCTCCTGCTGGCCGTCCCGGAACGCGTCGTACCCGAACACGCGCCGCAGGACGTCAAGGGTCTCCGGGACCTCGGGGGAAGCCATCGGCCCATACTACGAGCGCCCCCCGTCACCCGCCCCCGCGAACGCTCACTTGTGGATATCCTCCGCCAGCTCCGGCGTCACCTCGTCCAGGCCGTCGGCGACGTGCGCGGCGAGGTCCAGCGCGTCCTGCGCGGGCGGGTGCGCGGGGCGCGGGATCGCGATGACCGACATCCCGGCCGCGTGCGCCGAGCGGATGCCGTTGGCGGAGTCCTCGATTGCGACGCAGTCGCCGCCGGAGACGCCGAGCTGGGCGGCGACCGCGAGGTACCCGTCCGGCTCCGGCTTGCCGTTCTCGACCTCCTCGGTGGAGACGGTGGCGTGGAACTGCCCCGCCACGCCGAGCTCGCCGAGCACCAGGTCGATGAGGGCGCGCGGGGACGAGCTGGCGAGGCCGAGCGGGCGGTACTCGGCCAGCCGGCGGACGGCGTCCTCGGCCCCGGGCAGCAGCGGCAGCCCCTCCGAGTAGCGCTGCTGCATCTGGTCGATCACCTCGTAGGCGACCTGCTCCGCGGTGACGCCGTCGATGAGGTCGGTGGCGAGGTAGTCGGCCCACTCGTCGGTGCTCATGCCCATGAGGCGCTCCTGGGTGTCGGGCAGCCAGCGCCCGCCGCGGTCCGCGACGTACGCGCGCCTGACCTCCTCCCACATCGGCTCCGAGTCGATCAGGACGCCGTCCAGATCGAAGACGATGGCCTGCACGGGCATGGGTTCCTCCTGGAATCGGTGAGCGACGCGCCTCGGCCCGACCACTACCCGATGCGGCCGACGGGGAACGTTGCGCCACCGGTTCGCACGAAAGTCGCCGACCTGGATTTATGCGACCGGTCCGACATGATCCAGTTTCGGTCTGGCATGGTGGAGACCCTCCGTCCCCCTCCGGAGTCACTGCAGAGGAGATCTGCCCATGGTGTTCCTCGGTTTCCTGCTGGTCGCGGTCGCCGTCCTCGCCGGGACCGGCGTCGTCCTCGGCAATGCCGAATCCGCGGACCTCGTCCTGTTCGGCCAGACCGTCCCCGGCGTGAGCGAGCAATGGCAGGTCTTCTTCGCCGGCGCGGCCGTGGCCCTCCTCTTCTGCGTCGGGATGATGCTCACCTTCACCGGCGCCGCGCGCCGCATCCGCACCCGCCGCGACCTGCGCGACCTGCGGGAGGAGCACGAGGAGTCGCTGACCGCGCTCATCGCGGAGAAGCGCCGCCTGGAGCGCGAGCTGGCCCAGACCCGGCAGGGATCCGGCCCCGGGCGTCCCGGTCCGGCGGCGGCCCGTCCGGCGGGCGAGACCGGGCCGCTTCCGCGGTGGGAGCCGGCCGGTGCGGCCCCGGGCGTCCGCGTCGCGCCGAAGAACCCCGGCGCCTCCCCCTTCTTCGGCCGCAAGGACTGAGCGCACGGACTGAGCGCAAGGACTGAGCGCCGGCCGCGGGCGGCCGGGTCAGCCGTCCTCGACCAGGTGCGGCGCGGCCGTGCAGGCGCGCTCGAACGGGCTGGTGTCCAGCCGGCCGGCCGGCGCGTTCGCGTACTCCCGGTAGGACGGCGGACGCGAGTCGGGCGTCCCCACGAGCAGCCACCGGCGCGCCCGGACGGCGCCGATGAGGAACTCCCCGTCGGTCACCTCGCCCGCGTCCGCGACGATCAGCGCGTCGAACTCCTCGTCGCGGGCGGTGAGCCCGATGCCCGCCGGCGTCCCGACGACGACGTCGGCGGCGCCGAGCAGGACGTCCCCGCCCGCCGCCCGCTCGCCGTGCAGGTGCCCGCTGAGCTGCTCGATCCGGGCCATCGCGCGCCGCTGATGCTCCGGGACGACCTCCGGGTCTTCGGCGGGGTCCGCGCCGCAGGTCTCCCGGACCTTCTCCCGCGACAGCTCCTCCGTCCGCCGCGCCGCCGCCAGATCCGTGTCGCGGGCGGACATCTCGATGGCGGCCTCGGCCGTGCGGCGTTCGAGCGCCGCCTCCGTCTCCGCCGCCCGCGCCTCGGCCTTCTCCGCGTCCGACCGGGCCCGTCCCGCCGCCGCGAGGGCCCGCTCGCGGGACGTCCGGGCCGAGTTCACCCGGTCCTCGATGACCTGCGCGGCCTGCTGCGCGGAGCGGGCCCGCATGGCGGCCTGGGTGGCCCGCTCCACGGACTCCGCCGCCAGCCGGGCCTGCTCCTGGTGCTCGGCACCGACCTTCTCCCGTTCCGTCGCGAGCCAGGCCAGTTCCGTGCCCAGCCGCTCCTGCGCCTCCTGCGCCGCGACGAGCCGCGCCCCGCCCTCCTCCACGAAGGACGCGAGCCCGCGCCGGATCCGCTCGGCGTTCTCCGCGGCGTCCTTGGCCTCCCGGGCCCGCGTGGCGGCCTCGTCCGCCTCCCGCGTCCGGGACCTGACCTCCGCGCGGAGGCTCTTCAGCTCGGCGGGCGGCGACGCCACGTGCAGCCGCTGGCCGAGCGTCATCCGGCGGCGCACCCCCGCCAGCGCGGACTCCGACGCCGCCAGGCGGTAGTAGGCGGCGTGGCCCTCGGCCGCCGCGTCCGCGTCCGCCGACGCCAGCCGCTGGTATTCCTCCTCCGCGTGGGGCAGCGCCTCCTTCGCGCGCGCGAGCTCGTCCGTGAGGGACGCCTCCGTCTCGCGCGCGGCCTGCAGTTCGGACTGCGCGGTCTTGGCGCGCTCGTCCATCTGGAGGCAGCGCGCGTAGGAGGCGTCCGCCGACCGGGTCAGCGCGTTCGCCTCGGTGGCCGCCTCCTCCGCCTCCGTCCGGAGCCGCTCCGCCTCCGCGCGCGGCCCGACGAGCTCCTCCTCGGCCTCCCGCTGGACGCCGGCGAGCCGCTCCGCCTCCGCCTCGGCCTCCTCGGCGGCCTGCCCGGCGGCCGACACCGTCTTGCGGTACTCCTCGATCGCGCGGGCCATCGCCGCCCGCTCGGCCTCCAGCTCCTCGCCGCGCCGCATGTGCTCGGCCTCGACGGACTGCAGCGCAGCCGCGTCCCTCGGCCACTGCTCCAGCGCCATGAGCCCGCGCCGCAGCAGCCGGATCTCCGTCTCCCACGCCTGCCGCCACGCCTCGCCGACCGGCCGCAGCGCGGCCGACCTGACCCTCGCCTCCGGGGCGGACGGCCCCTCGTCCGGCGCGGCCGGTTCCGCGAGCGGCAGCACGGGCAGCGCCTCGACCCGCGTGACCGCCGACGGGCTCTCCTGCGGCGTCTCGGACACCGGCCGGAACTCGACCGTCCCGTTGCTGCCCGGCTCCCGCGCGGACTCCCGCACGGAGTCTCGCGCGGACTCCGGCGTGGGCGCCACCTCGTCGGGCACCGGCGGGAACGCCTGCGTCTCCACGGAGTCGGCCTCCGCCGTCGCCGGACGCGTCTCGATCAGCAGCGAGAAGACCTCGGGGTCCGCCTCCAGGCCGCGCAGCAGCTCGGCCGCCCGCTCCGGCGTGGGCGCGACGAGCAGCGCCCGCCCGTCCGCCGCCGCCAGCTCCCGCACGAAGTCGCGGACGACCTCGTCCCCGTCCTCGCGCCGGACGAGCCGCAGGTCGTCCGACTTCTCCAGCGCCCCCGGCGCGACCAGGAACCGGGACAGCACCTCCCAATCGCCTGCGACCCGCTCCTCCCGCAACGCGCGCAGCGCCGCGATGTGCGGCCGCCACCCCATGGGCGGGACGTCCTCCTGCACTTCCCTGAGCCGCGCGTCGATCCGCTCGTAGAACTCGGTCAGCGTCCCGTAGACACTTTCGACCAGGTCAGGCCCGCCCCACCCGTCCGCGACGGCCTCGGTCCCCAGCGCCGGAGTGGCACTCCCCTCCACGACCTCCTCAAGCGGCACGGTCTCGAACCCGGCCCGAGGATCCAGCCCATCGGACTCGGAACCGCCCTCATCCCCCGCCGACACCTCTGCGGACGCGGCGAGGCCCGCGGGCGCGCTGTCGCGAGGTGCCTCCTGCTCCGGCTCCGCCGGGGCGGGCGTCGTCTGGGCGCGGCTTTGGATGAAGGTTTCGGTGGTCGGGGCGGCGGGGTCCGGGACCGTGGTCTCGGAGGGTGCCTGCTCCGGCTCTTCTGCGGCGGGCGTCGTCCGGGTGTCGTCCGGGAGCGGGGTTTCGGTGGTCTGAGCGACGGGGTCCGGGGGCGTGCTCTCGGAGGGTGCCTGCTCCGCTGGCTCCGCTGCGGCGTGCGGCGTCTGAAGGGCGCCTGGGAGCGGCTTCTCGGTGGTCGGGGCGGCGGGGTCCGGAAC
>NZ_SMKM01000297.1 GCF_004348665.1 Actinomadura sp. GC306
GGCTCGGGGTCGTCCTGGAAGGCGGGCGGGGGCGTGGCGGCCTCTGCGTCTTCTGCGGGCGCCTCAAGGGCCAGGGGTTCGGGTGTCGCCGGTTCGAGGACCTTGACGTGGCCGCGCTGCAGGTCGGGTGGCGTGATCTCCTCCGCGCCGGGGCGGGCGACGCGGATCTGCTTGAACATCGTCAGCCACAGCCAGACGGCGATCACCAGCATGACGTGCGGGGCGACGGCGACGCCCGCCCGGACCGCGTCCTCGGGCAGGGCGCCGTATCCCCAGACCGAGTACTGCACGGACAGGGCCGCGCCCCCGGCCACGAGGAGGAGCAGCAGCCCCCAGCGCAGCAGCCGCGTCCACCAGCGCGCGTTGCGGGTGATCACGAGGGACAGGATCGTCAGCACGGTGAGGGTGTCGGCCATCACCGGGTACAGCGGTGCCCAGCGCTCGCCGGCGCGGCCGGCGAGGGCCAGTTCGCGGAGCGCGTCGTAGGTCAGCGTGAAGGCGCCGCCCGCGAGCGCGGCGACGATGAGGCCGGCGAGGGCGGTGAGCAGCCGCCGCTGGACGGGCGTGTAGCGGGGGCCGCCGGGCCGCGTGGGATCAGATGGCATGTCTCTCGTTCCGGGGGAGCGCCTGAGGGGTCCTCAGGCGAGATTAACCAGCCTGGACGGCAACGGCTTCCCACTTACCGATGATCACTGGGCCCTGCGCGTGATATGTGAGGAGACGTACCTTATGAACGACGCCGGGGCGGGCCGTCCGCGCCCCGCGTCGCGCAACGGACGCGAGCGTTAGGGAGGCAACGATGCCTGACCGCAGGACCGAGTGCGAGATGTGGTCCGGCGCGGCCCGGTAGCGCGCGTGACCGATCCCCAGGGCCGGCTCGGCGAACCGGTCCGGACGTTCGACGGCCGCGCCCGCCATCGGCGCACCTGGGCGTGGCTGTTATCGCTGAGCCTGGCGTCGCTGGCGCTCATCCCGGCGGCCGTCGCCTACCTGAACGACCGCGTGTGGTGGGCGGGCGTGCCCGCGCTCGCGCTGTCGATGGGCTACGCGGGCGGCGCCGGCTGGATCGCGGGGCGCGACCGGGCGCTCGTCCGCAACCGGGTCGTGCGCCTCCACACCGGCGGCATATCGCTCGACGGCGACGCCGCCTACACCTGGGACGAGCTGGCCTCGGTCACGGTGTCCGGGGTCCGGAGCGGCCCGGACGAGGACGTCCGCTGGCGCTTCACGATCGTCGCGCGCGACGGGAACGTCCTGCGGCTCACCGAGGACCTCCCGAACGTGCGGGAGCTCGGGCTCGCCGTCGCGGAGCAGGTCACGGCCCGGCTCGTCCCGCGGCACCTGGCGGCGGTGAAGGCGGGCAAGGCCGTCCGGCTGGCCCCGTTCACCGTGGACCTCGACGGCGTCGAGAAGGACGGCGAGCGGGTCCCGTGGGCGGCCGTCACCGACGTCGCCATCGACAACGGCCTGGTGGTCGTGCACGCGTGCGCGGCGGACCTGGTGACCGTGGCCGCGCAGATGCCCGACGCGCTGGCCTTCACCGCCCTGTGTCACCAGGTCAGGATGCTGCCGGGGCGTTCCTGAACTTTTTCTCGTCCGGGATGTCGAGAACGCTCCCGCCGCTCCGATCCTTGGGTGACGGCCGTCCGGGCCGTCGCCCGCAACCGAACGGGAGTGAACACGTGAAGTACATGCTGCTGATCTACAACCGCCCGGGTTTCGTCGAGGAGCTCACCGAGCAGCAGCGCGACGAGCTGTTCGGCGAGGTCGGCGCGATCATGAAGGAGTTGACGGAGTCGGGGGAACTGGTCGGCGGGGACGCGCTGGCCGACCCGTCCACCGCCAAGACCGTCCGTGAGAAGGACGGGCGCGTCGCCGTGACCGACGGGCCGTTCCTGGAGGCCAAGGAGCACTTCGCCGGGCACATCACGGTCGACTGCGAGTCGGTCGAGCGCGCCGTCGAGATCGCCTCGCGCTGGCCGGACGTCCGGTTCGGCGGCCGGATGGAGGTCCGGGCGCTGATGGAGCAGTCCGGGACGGAGATGTGACCGCGCCCGTGCCGGCGCCGCCGGGTGTCGAGGACCTGCTGCGCACCCTCGCGCCGCAGGTCCTCGGGACGCTCGTCCGCCGGCACGGGCACGGGACGTTCGACGCCTGCGAGGACGCCGTCCAGGAGGCACTGCTCGCCGCCGTCGTCCAGTGGACGGGCGGCACGGGCGACCCGGCGGACGGGGACGGCGTCCCGGAGAACCCGCGCGGCTGGCTGCTCACGGTCGCGACGTGGCGGCTCACCGACCAGTGGCGGAGTGAGCGCGCCCGCCGCGACCGCGAGGCCGCCGTGTTCGCACGGGATCCCGCCGCCCGGGACGAACCCGACCCCGGCGACGACCGCCCCGCCGACCACGACGACACGCTGACTTTGCTGTTCCTGTGCTGCCATCCGGCGCTGTCGCCGCCCTCGCAGGTCGCGCTGACGCTGCGGGCGGTCGGCGGGCTCACCACCGCGCAGATCGCCCGCGCGTTCCTCGTCCCCGAGGCGACGATGGCGCAGCGCGTCAGCCGGGCCAAGCAGCGGATCCGGGCGGCGGGGGCGCGGTTCGGCATGCCCCCGCCGGACGAGCGGGACGAGCGGCTGCGCGCCGTCCTGCACGTGCTGTACCTGATCTTCAACGAGGGGTACACGGCGTCCAGCGGCCCCGACCTGCAGCGGGCCGGCCTCGTCGCCGAGGCGGTCAGGCTGACCCGGGAGCTGCACCGGCTGCTGCCGGGCGACGGCGAGGTCGCCGGGCTGCTCGCGCTGATGCTGCTGACCGACGCGCGCCGCGCGGCCAGGAGCGGGCCGGGCGGCCGGCTGATCCCGCTCACCGAGCAGGACCGGACGCTGTGGGACGCGGCCGCGATCGAGGAGGGCACGGCGCTGGTCACCGAGGCGCTGACCTGGTCGCCGCCCGGCCCGTACCAGCTCCAGGCCGCGATCGCCGCCGTCCACGCGGAGGCGGCGCGGCCGGAGGACACCGACTGGCGGCAGGTCCTCGCGCTGTACCGGCTGCTGGCGCACGTGTCCCCGAACCCGATGGTCACGCTGAACGAGGCGGTCGCGCTGGCGATGGTGGACGGCCCGTCCGCCGGTCTCGACCTGCTGCGGACGCTGGACGCCGACGACCGCATGTCCGGGCATCACCGGCTCGCGGCCGTCCGGGGGCACCTCCTGGAGATGGCGGGGGACGAGGCCGGCGCGCTGGAGGCGTACCGGCAGGCCGCCCGCGGGACCACCAGCGTCCCCGAACGGCGCTACCTCGAATCGCGCGCCGCCCGCCTTAGAGCCGCCCGAGGGAATCACGATGAGCAGGACCGTACGCGTCCTTGACGTCCCCGGCGCGCCCTCCACTACGGCGTTCGCGGCGAGGCTCGACGAAGTGTTCTCGACGTCCTGACCATGCCCGACGCCACCCGGCGCGCCCGCCCGACGCCGCCCAGCGCGCCCGCGGGGTGCCGCCACGCCCTGCCGGGCCGCGCGAGAGGACACGCGGCCGTGCGCCGATCCAATAACCTGGGCCCGTGAGTCTGCGCCTTTACGACACCGGTACACGTAGCGTCCGCACGTTCGAGCCCCTGGAAGAGGGCCGCGTGGGGATGTACGTGTGCGGTGCCACCCCGCAGGCGTCCCCCCACATCGGGCACCTCAGGTCGGGCGTCATCTACGACGTGCTGCTGCGCTGGCTGCGCGCGTCCGGCTACGACGTGCTGTTCGCGCGCAACGTCACCGACATCGACGACAAGATCATTGCGGTGTCGGCGGAGCGGGGCGTGCCGTGGTTCGCCATCGCCGAGGGCAACCAGCGCGTCTTCACGCGCGGCTACGACACCCTCGGCTGCCTGCCGCCGACGATCGAGCCGCGCGCCACCGGGCACGTCCCCGAGATGATCGTCCTGATGCGGCGGCTGATCGAGAAGGGCCACGCGTACGCCGCGGGCGGCGACGTGTACTTCGATGTCAAGTCGTGGGCCGACGAGTACGGCTCGCTGTCGAACCAGCGGCTGGAGAACATGCGCTCCGCCGGCGACACCCCGAACGAGGACGCCAAGCGCGACCCGCGCGACTTCGCGCTGTGGAAGGGCGCCAAGCCGGGCGAGCCCGCGTGGGAGACGCCGTGGGGCCCCGGACGTCCCGGCTGGCATCTGGAGTGCTCGGCCATGGCGACCAAGTACCTCGGCCCCACGTTCGACATCCACGGCGGCGGCGTCGACCTGATCTTCCCGCACCACGAGAACGAGATCGCCCAGTCCCGCGCCGCCGGGGACGGCTTCGCCCGCTACTGGCTGCACAACGGGCTGCTCACCGTCGACGGCGAGAAGATGAGCAAGTCGGTCGGCAACGTCGTGCTGCTCACCGACCTGCTCGACAGGGCCCGTCCCGCCGAGGTGCGGTACTACCTGGTCGCGGCGCACTACCGGTCGCTGATGGACTACACCGACGCCGCCCTCACCGAGGCCGTCTCCGCCTACCAGCGGATCGAGGGGTTCGTGACGCGGGCGACGGAACTCGTGGGGGCCGCCGAACCCGGCGCGGTGCCGGACGCCTTCGCCGGGGCCATGAACGACGATCTGGGCGTCCCGCAGGCGCTGGCCGTGCTGCACGAGACCGTCCGGGAGGGCAACGCCGCGCTCGCGTCCGGCGACGGCGACGCGGTCCGCGCGCACCTCGCGGCCGTCCGGGCGATGGCGGACGTCCTCGGCCTCGACCCCCTGTCGCCGCAGTGGCGCCGCACCGGCGAGGACGACCTGCGCCCCGTCGTGGACGCCCTCGTCTCCGTCGCGCTGGAGCAGCGGCAGGCCGCCCGCGCCCGCAAGGACTACGCCGCCGCCGACGCCATCCGCGACGGGCTGACCGAGGCGGGCATCCTCGTCGAGGACACCCCGCAGGGCCCGCGCTGGGAGCTGAAGCGCGACTGACCCGACCCGTCCGCACGCGGGGATAAAATCGAATGTTCGCGGGGGTTCGCAGTCCCGCCTGAAATCGCCGCCCCACCGGGGGCGAGCCGCAACCGTCGCGAGGGACGTACCGAGAAGATGGCCAAGCGCAAGGGCAAGGGCCCCACCCCCAAGGCCGAGGACCGCCACTGGCACGGCAAGCGCCAGAAGGCCCGCGCCGTCAAGAACGCCAAGCGCACCGGCACCCCCACGGTCGGGCCGGGCGGCCGCACGAAGGCCGTCGCCGAGGCGCGGGACCGCGCCCGCCGCCCCGCCGGAGCGCGGCGCGCCAACGGCGAGGTCCCCGAACTGGTCACCGGCCGCAACCCGGTCGTCGAGGCGCTGCGCGCGGGCGTCCCCGGGACCGCCCTCTACGTGATGTCGGGCAACGACGAACGCGTCCGCGAATCGATTCAGATGGCCGCGGACCGCCGCATCCCGCTCATGGAGACGGGCAAGAACGAGCTCGACCGGCTGACGGACGGCGCCGTCCACCAGGGCATCGCGCTCCAGGTCAGGCCGTACCGGTACGCGCACCCGGACGACCTGCTCAAGGGCACCTCGCCGCTGATCGTCGCGGTCGACGGCATCACCGACCCGCGCAACCTCGGCGCGATCGTCCGATCCGCGGCGGCGTTCGGGGCGACTGGCATCGTCGTCCCGGAGCGGCGCGCCGCCGGGGTCACCGCCGGGGCGTGGAAGTCGTCCGCCGGCACCCTCGCCACCGTCCCGGTCGCGCAGGCCACGAACCTGACCCGGCAGCTCAAGGCGTACCAGAAGGCCGGCTGCTTCGTCGCCGGCCTGGACGCGGACGGCGAGGTCGCCGTCACCGGCCTGGAACTCGCGACCGGCCCGTTCGTGCTGGTCGTCGGCTCGGAGGGCAAGGGCCTCAGCCGCCTGGTCGCCGAGACGTGCGACATGCTCGCCACGATCCCGATGCCCGGCCAGGCCGAATCGTTGAATGCGGGCGTCGCCGCCGGCATCGCCCTGTACGAGATCAGCCGCCTCAGGGGAGCAGCGAACGACGGCGCGTGAGAAACGCCAGCTCGGCCTGATTCTCCACCCGCTCGATCGCCCGGTCGTACGCCGCGGCGGCCTCGGCGTCCCGCCCGAGCCGCCGCAGCAAATCGGCGCGAATCGCGTGGAACAGGTAGTAGTGGCCGAGGGCGAGCCCGTCCACGATCGCCAGCGCGGCCGCGGCTCCGTCGACCTCGCCCACCGCCACGGCCCGGTTGAGCGCGGCCACCGGCGTCGGCGCCACCACCATCAACTGGTCGTACAGCGCCAGGATCTGATCCCACCGAGTATCCGCGACCGTCGCCGCATCACTGTGCACCGCGTTGATCGCCGCCTGGATCTGATAGGGCCCAGGCCGGTCGATCTCCAGACATCGCCGGACGAGCGCTTGCCCCTCCTCGACCAACTCCCGATCCCACAACCCGCGATCCTGGTCGGTAAGAAGCACAAGCTCCCCGTCGACCATCCGGGCCGTCCGCCGCGACTCGATGAGCAGCATCAACGCCAGCAGCCCGAGCACCTCCGGCTCGTCCGGCATCAACTCCGCCAGCGCCCGCCCGAGCCGCACGGCCTCCGCCGCCAACTCGTCCCGCCCGCCGTACCCCTGGTTGAACACCAGGTAGATGACTGCGAGGACCCCGGCGAGCCTCCCCGGAAGGTCCTCCTCCTCCGGCACCCGGTACGGGATGCGCGCGTCCCGGATCTTCCCTTTGGCCCGGACGAGCCGCTGCGCCATCGTCGTCTCCGGCACCAGGAACGCCCGCGCGATCTCCGCCGTCGTCAGCCCGCCCAGCAGCCGCAACGTCAGCGCGACCCGCGCCTGCAACGCCAGCGCCGGATGGCAGCATGTGAAGATGAGCCGCAACCGCTCGTCCGGCACGACGCCCTCCTCGACCGGCTCCACCTCGTTAACGAGCGCGGCCTGAAGGAGCGCGGCCTGCGCGTGCTTGCCGGCCCGCGCGGCCTCCCTGCGCAGCCGGTCGATCGCCTTGTTCCGCGCCGTCGTGATGATCCACCCCGCGGGACTGGGCGGCGGCCCGCTGACCGGCCACCGCTTCACCGCCTCCGCGAACGCGTCCTGCACCGCGTCCTCGGCGACGTCGATATCGCCGAGCATCCGCATGAGCACGGCCACCGCCCGCCCGTGCTCCTCGCGGAAGACCCGCTCGATCAGGCCCCGCCCTGGAACGGCCGCACCTCCACCGGCAGCCCCGTCACCTTCGTGTACCTGGCCGCCACCTGCAACGCCGCGTCCAGATCCGCCACCCGAATGATCATGAGCCCGCCGATGAACTCCTTGCCCTCCGTCCACGGCCCGTCCGTAGCGACGACCTCGTCGTCCCGGCACTTCACCACCGTGCTCGCCTCGGGCCCGTGCAGCGGCCTCCCGAAGACCCACGCCTCCCGCGCCTCCAGCTCCCGCCGGACGACCGCGAGCTCCGCCATGACCTCCTCCAGCACCTCCGGCGGGGGCTTCTCACCCACCGGCTGGATCATGTTGAGCGCGTACAGCATCACGCCTCCCCTCTGCGATAAGTCGCGATCACGACCCCCGTCGTCGTCACCACCGACTCCACGAGCCGCAACCCCGCCTCCACACCGTCGAACAACCTGCGTCCCGTCCCCAGCACCACCGGATGGACCATCAGCAGCCACTCGTCGACGAGATCCCGCCGCATCAACTCCCGGACGAGCACCCCGCTCCCGAGCACCGTGAGCCCCTCCTCGATCCCCTCAACGTCCCCCACGTCCTTCAGCAGAACCGAGTTCTCCCACGGCGCCTCCGTCATCGTCCGCGACACCACGAACTTCCGCGTCCGCCCCAGCACCTCGCTGAACGGGTTGTCCGTCTGCTTGGGCCAGTACCCGTAGAAGTCCTCGTACGTACGC
>NZ_SMKM01000298.1 GCF_004348665.1 Actinomadura sp. GC306
CAGTCGCGCATCGTGCGGGCGACCACCGCGACGGCCTCGTCCACACGGGCCGCGACCGTCCCGGCGTCCCAGATGTCGCGGCGCGCGCAGTCCTCGAACGCGACCTTGAGCGCGCCCTGGAAGAACGCGACGACGATCCGCGGCCGGAGGTCGTGCTCGGGGTCGACGTCCTCGCGCCGCGCGATCTC
Source organism: Actinomadura sp. GC306 (assembly GCF_004348665.1). Taxonomy (GTDB): domain Bacteria; phylum Actinomycetota; class Actinomycetes; order Streptosporangiales; family Streptosporangiaceae; genus Spirillospora. The sequence continues at coordinate 189 of NZ_SMKM01000298.1, forward strand.
GGCGGCCAGCGCCTCCGCGGACGCCGCGTGCCGCGCGAGCTGCGCCGCCATCAGCGACGGCGTCGCCTCGATCACCTGCCGGACCCGCCGGAACCGGAGGCCGTCCGCCGGGTCGCCCTCGGAGATCGACCGCAGCATCACGCGCAGCGACTCCAGCAGCGCGGTGAACGGGCGCTCCCCGGGCGGGCGCGCGGTCAGCGCGTCCTTCAGGATCTCGTCGTGGTCGGCGAGGAAGGCCGTGACGACGTCCTCCTTGGTGGCGAAGTAGCGGAAGAACGTCCGCTGAGACACCTCGACCGCCGCGACGATCTCGTCGATCGTGGTCGCCTCGTACCCCTGTGAGAGGAACAGGTCCAGGGCCGCGTCGACGAGCGCCGTCCGGGTCCGCCGCTTCTTGCGCTCGCGCAGCCCGGCCAGGGGGCGCTCGGCCAGGGGGCGCGGCGGGGCGGCGGGACGGTCGTGCGCGGGGCCTGACGGGTCGCCGGCGGGGACGGCGCTCATCGGCTCGCTCCTTCTTCGGTCCGCTTGGCGCGGGCGCTGGGGCGCCCGCCGACAGGTGGCTTCTATCACGGACGGGCCCTCCGGCAGGGCGCCGGGTTCCGGGCTCCGGAAGGGCCCCGCACGCGATTGGCGCGGGCTGGCACGGTGCGTCGCCGGCCCGTTCCAGGTCCATCCCCGCGGTTTCGCGAAACAGGCGTTCCCACTCTCGGGATTTCGCTGCACGCCCCCCGGGATCGGGTCATGCTGGGAATCGGTCACCATTCGTCGCCGGATGATCGCCCATCGTGGTCTCCGGTGATCCGGACCATGCTGAGGCGGCTGTTGTGTCTGTAGTCGGTGGGCGGGAGATCGCCGAGGTGCGCCGGCGGCACCTCGCGGTCCTCGCGAGAGAAGTGGGGGCCCGCGGCCTTTCCTGGCGCTTCGCCGGTCCCGAGGAGTCCCTGCTGAGCGTGACGGGCCCGCGGACGCGGCGGCAGGTCATGGTCGTCGCCACCCTCTTCGGGGACGAGTGGTACTACCTTTGGCCAGGTGGCGGCATGGCCGGCGTGGCCGACGCCGCCGAGGTCGCAGAACGTCTGACCCGGATGCTTGGATAGGCGCCGGCAGGCCCCCGCCTTGCCCTCGGGCGGGCGATGTCTCTAGACTCGGGTCCGAACACCAGTTCGAACACCCGCATGCACTTCCCCCGTGCGGCGCGCACGAGGGGGAGGCAGATGACTCGGGTTTTCGGCGACCCGGTGGACGTCCGGGTGAGTGACGGGCGTCCCGTCGGATTCGTCTGGCGCGGCCGGCGCTACACCGTCCGGCGGGTGCTGGAGCACTGGGTCACCACCCGCGACTGGTGGCGGGAGCAGCACCCCGCCGGCGAGGCCACCGGCGAGCGGGAGTTCTGGCGGGTCGAGGCGACCCCGGACATCGAGATCGGCGTCTACGAGCTGCGCTACGACGTGGCCGCCGACAGCTGGTTGCTATCCCGGGTATGGGACTGACGTGCACATTCATGTCGCTTCGGGCTATTCGCTCCGGTACGGGGTGGCGCCGCCCGCCGCCCTCGTGGATCGCGCGGCGGAGCTCGGCATGGAGACGCTCGCGCTGACCGACCGCGACGGCCTGTACGGCGCGGTCCGGCACGTCCGGGCCTGCCGCGAGGCGGGGATCGGCGCCGTCGTCGGCGCCGACCTGCGGGTCGCGCCCCGCCCCGCGGACGCCGCCGCCGGGCGGGCGGCCCCGCGCACCGGGCCGGCTTCGCGCACCGCGTCCGCAGCGCCGCACGCCGGGTCGGCTCCGCGCACCGCGCCCGAAGGGGAAGAGCGGATCGTCGTGCTCGCGGAGGGGCGGGCGGGCTGGCGGTCGCTGTGCCGCCTGGTGACGGCGGCGCACGCGGGCGAACGCGGGAGGCCCGCCGTGACGCGGGAGATGGTCGGGGAGCACGCCGAGGGCCTCATCGTCCTGCTCGGGCCCTGGTCGGACGTGGGCCGGGCCGTCGCCGCGCGGCGGCCCGACGAAGCGGCGCTGCTGCTGGCCGCATGGCGCGCGACCGCCGAGACCGTCCTGGAGATCGTCGACCACCACGACAAGGGGGACGGGCCGCGGGCCGCGCGGATGCTCGCGCTCGCCCGCGAGAGCGGGGTGCCCGCCGTGCTGGGCAACGCCGTCCGGTACCTGGAGCCGGCCGACCACCCGGTCGCGCAGGTGCTGGACGCGGCGCGCCGCCTCGCCCCGCTGCACCGGCGGCACCTCGACGACCGCACCGGCCAGGCTTACCTGAAGTCGATCCCCGAGATGCGGCGGGTCGCGGAACTGAGCTGCGGCCCCGACGAGGCGGACGCGCTGCTCGCCGCGACCCGGCGGCTGGCGGCGCGCTGCGTCCTCGACCCGGCCGGCGACCTCGGGATGGACGACGTCCACCTGCCGGCCGTCGCGGGCGACGCGCACGCGCGGCTCGTCGCGCGCTGCGCGGCCGGGCTGACCCGCCGCGGGCTCGGCACGTCGTGGCGGGCCGCCGCCCGGCTGGAGGCCGAGCTCGGCGTGATCGCCCGCAAGGGGCTGGCCCCCTACTTCATCACGGTCGCCGACGCCGCCGCGCTGATCAGGTCGCGCGGCATCCGGTGCGCGATCCGCGGCTCGGGCGCCGGCAGCCTCGTCAACCACCTGCTCGGCATCGGCGACCTCGACCCGCTGCGGCACGACCTGCTGATGGAGCGGTTCCTCGCCGACAGCCGCGAGGGGCTGCCCGACATCGACCTGGACGTGGAGTCGGCCCGCCGCCTGGAGGCGTACGAGGCGCTGTTCGAGCGGTTCGGCGGAGAGAGCACGGCGTGCGTGTCGATGATGGAGACCTACCGGGCGCGCAGCGCCATCCGCGACGTCGGCAACGCCGTCGGCCTGCCGCCGCTGGAGATCGACGCGATCGCGAAGGCGTTCCCGCAGATCCGGGCGAGCCAGATCCGGACGGCGCTGCACGACCTGCCCGAGCTGCGGCAGAGCAACCTGGCCGCGGGGCGCCTGGAAGTGCTGTTCCGGATCGCCGAGCGACTGGACGGCCTGCCCCGCCACATCGCCATGCACCCGTGCGGCGTCCTGCTGTCGAACCCGTCGCTGCTCGACCGGACGCCGGTCGAGCGGGCCGCGGTCGGCTTCCCGATGAGCCAGTTCGACAAGGACGACGTCGAGGCGATGGGCCTGCTCAAGCTCGACGTCATCGGCGTGCGGATGCAGTCGGCGATGGCGCACGCGGTGGCGGAGGTGGCGCGGACGACGGGGGAGCGGATCGCGCTGGAGGACGTTCCGCGCGACGATCCCGCGACCTACCGGCTGATCCGCACGTCCCGCACGCTCGGCTGCTTCCAGATCGAGTCGCCCGGCCAGCGGGACCTGATCGGCCGGCTCCAGCCGCGCGACCTGGACGACCTGGTCATCGACATCTCGCTGTTCCGGCCCGGCCCGGTCAACTCCGACATGGTGTCGCCGTTCCTGGAGTCGCGCGCCGGGACCAGGGAGCCCGAGTACCCGCACCCCGACCTGGAACCGGCGCTGCGGGAGAGCCTCGGCGTGGTCGTCTTCCACGAGCAGGTGCTGCGCGTCATCGACGTGATGACCGGCTGCGGCCTCTCGACGGCGGAGGCGGCGCGGCGGAGCCTGAACGATGAGTGGGGCCGGGCGGTGGTGGGCGCCTGGTTCCGGGAGCGTGCCCTCGCCAAGGGCTACGAGGAGCCGGTCGTCGACCGGGTCTGGCGGACGCTGACCGCGTTCGGCGCGTTCGGGTTCTGCAAGGCCCACGCCGCGTCGTTCGCGCTGCCGACCTACCAGTCCGCCTGGCTGAAACGGCACCACACGGCCGCGTTCTACGCCGGTGTCCTGACCCACGACCCCGGCATGTACCCCAAGCGGGTCATCCTCGACGACGCGCGGCATTTCGGCGTCCCGATCCTGCCGCTGGACGTGAACCGCTCCGGGGCGGACTGGCACGTCGAACCCGTCCCGGGGAGCGGCCGGGCCGGCATCCGCGTCGCGCTGAGCGAGGTCAAAGGCATCAGGGACGCGGAGGTCGCAGCGATCGTCGCGAACCGCCCCTACACGTCGCTGACCGACTTCTGGCGCCGCGCCGAGGTCTCCCGCCCGACCGCCGAGCGGCTCGCCCTGGCCGGCGCGTTCGACGGCCTCTACGCACCGGAGGAGGTCGCCCGCCGCGACCTGCTCTGCCGGGTGGGGGCGCTCGACCGCGCCACCGGCCGCGCACCCGTCGTCGAGGGCCAGCTCCCCATCGGCGGCGGGGACGGCGAAGCCCCGCTCGAACTCGAACTCGCCGCCGACGTCCCCGCGGGTGAGCTGCCGCCGATGACGCCCGCCGAGGTCGTCGAGGCGGAACTCGACATCCTCGGCATGGACGTCAGCCGCCACGTCATGACCTTCTACGACGAGCTGCTCGCCGACCTCGGCGCGATTCGCGCCGGTGAACTGGCGGGGCGTCCCGACGGGTCCGAGGTCCTGGTCGCCGGCGTCAAGGTCGCCACGCAGACCCCGGCGGTCCGGTCGGGGCAGCGCGTCATCTTCGCCACGCTGGACGACGCGACCGGCCCGGTCGACCTCGCGTTCTTCGAGTCGGTGCAGGACAGGTGCGCCGCCACCGTCTTCGGCTCGTGGCTGCTCGTCGTCCGGGGCCGCCTCCGCCGCGCCGGGGCGCGGGCCGTCTCGATCACCGCGCACGCCTGCTGGGACCTGAACGCCCTGTACGAGGAGTGGCGGCGGGGCGGGCGGGACGCCGTCCGCGCCGCGCTGGCCGCACCGGCACCGCCGGGACGGCCCGTCGGCAACCGCATCGTGCAGCCGACGGGGTTCGCGATGTCGCCGTACTCCGACATCGGCCACGCCGGGCCGGTCTCCGGACGTCCCCCGCGAGGAGCCCTCTGGCACACCAGCCAGGGCAGCTCAGGCCCGGCCCCGCGCTAGCTCTCCCGGGGCGGTCTGGAGCCGGGTGATCTGGAAGACGGCCGCCATGCACAGGGACGCGGCGAGGGACTGGAACGCGGCGGCCGCGACCCCGACGTGGACGTCGAAGCGCGCGTCGGAGAGCGTGTCCACGCTGCCGTGCGCGAAGGAGTAGGCGAGCAGCACGCCGAGCAGGACGCACACCCACCACGCGGTGACGACAGCACCGACGGCCTGGCGCTGGGCCGTCCGGTACCGGCCGGTGTTGACCCACACCTCGTAGACCGTCCGGGCGGGCAGCCACAGGTTGACGACCGGGGTGAACCAGCCGAGCAGCACCCAGGCCCGGTGGTACCGGTGCGGTCCGGGCGACTGCCCGTAGGCGCGCCACAGCCAGGTGAGGTACAGGACGCCGGTGACGCCCGCCATGATCGCGCTGATGGTGAACAGCTCGGTGTAGGGGGCGAGGGCCTTCTCCGTGGCCGCGGCGTCATAGGTGCCGTGCGTGGCGCCGCGCAGCGGCTCGGAGAACCGGAGCAGGCTCAGCCCGGAGCCGAGCGCGACGAACGCGTTGAAGCCGAGGAGCATGAACACGGCGACGCCGACGGCCCGGAAGTCGCGGCGGCGCGCCCACGCGCCGCACGCGGGGCACCGGACGACCTCGGTCGGGATGATGTCGCCGCACAGCGCACACGGCATGGTTCACCTCCGACGGCTTTGCGCTTCGCTGTACCGGATACTACGTACCTTTGACTTGTGCGGCCCAACGCGGGTTCGCGTTCCACCGGCGGTTTCTTCAGCGGTTTCGTCAGATGTGGAAGACGAACCGGGTGGTGGCGAGCGTCGCCGCGCCGGCGAGGGTGGCCCAGGCGGCGAGGCGGCCGAGCCCCCCGGTGGACAGAAGTCTCTCGGGCCGGAAACCGGTCACCAGCAGCAGTGCCCACCATTCGGCGGTGAGCGCGACCGTCGCGTACAGGGCCCCGAAGCCGATCAGCGAGAACAGCAGGACGACGGCCGCGGGCGTCGCGGTGTGCGCGAAGAGCACCGGGCCGCGCGCCCGGCCGCGGACGCGGCGGCGCAGGCCCACGAGGACGGCGGCCCACCCGGCGGCGCACAGCAGCCACAGGGCCGGCACCGTCGCGGGCAGGCCGTTCAGCGCTTCCGGTGCCAGTGCCTCGTCCTTCCCCCGTGGCCTTCCCGCGGCCCTTGCCCGCGTGCCCTGCCCCGTCCCCGGCGGGGCGCGGACCGGATGTCTGATCCGGCTCGCATGTGGTGAATTCTCGCAGCATTACGGCTTCGCCGTCCCGGCGGGGAGGCGCGCCGGCGACCGGAGACTGTCAGAGGTGCTCCGTAGTGTTGACCTTGTGATTCGGGCGACACCTGGGAACAGAAGTCGAACCGAGTGGCTTGTCATGACGTACTAGGGGTATGTGACCCTTCGGTGGTTCGCACCGGCGCGGCCCACCGGGCATGGAAGGGGTGTTGGGCAGTGAGCGCAGCCACCGACACGTTCCATCTTTCCCACCCGCGGCTCGACGGGCCCGCCGAGCGGACCGTCGTCGAACCGTGGCTCACCGAACTCACCCACGCGACGCTGAACGCCTACGCCGAGACCTCACCCGAGACCTCACCCGTGCTGGCCCCGGTCGAGGCGCTGCCCCTGCGGGCCGTCCCGTCCGCCCGGCCCGAGCCCGGCCGCGTCGCCGTGGCGGCCTGACCGACGACGACGAAGAAGAGGGGACCGAGCAGCCCTCGGTCCCCTTTTCTCTTACCGTGCGTCTCAAATAGCAAGACACATTTCCCATAATGTGAGAAGCGGTCGTAGGGTGAAGGGCATCCGAAAGAGGTGATCGCGATGACCCCGGCCTACACGCACGGCCACCACGCGAACGTGCTGAGCTCCCACAAGTGGCGCACGGTCGACAACTCCGCCGCCTACCTGGCCGGGCACCTGCGCCCGGGGCTCTCGGTTCTGGACGTGGGCTGCGGCCCCGGCACGATCACCGCGGGCATCGCCGAACGCGTGGCGCCGGGCCGGGTCGTCGCCGCCGACTCCGCGGAGAGCGTCCTGGACGAGGCCCGCCGGAACACCGCCGGGGCGGACAACGTCGAGTTCGCCGTCGCCGACGTCCACGCCCTGGACTACGCGGACGGAACGTTCGACATCGTCCACGCCCACCAGGTCCTGCAGCATGTCGCCGACCCCGTCGGCGCGCTCCGCGAGATGCGCCGGGTCACCCGCCCCGGCGGCCTCGTCGCCGCCCGCGACGCCGACTTCGGTGCCATGATCTGGTACCCGGAGCCGCCCGGCATGGCGGACTGGCCGCCGATCTACTACGCGGTCGCCCGCGGCAACGGCGGTGAGCCGGACGCCGGCCGCCGCCTCCTCTCCTGGGCCCGCGCCGCCGGCTTCACCGACGTCACCGCCACGTCCTCCACCTGGTGCTACGCCACCCCCGCCGAACGCGAATGGTGGAGCGAGTCGTGGGGCGGCCGCATGATCAGGTCGTCGGTGGCCGAGCATGCGGTGGCGGGCGGCCACGCCACCCGCGAGGAACTCCAGCGCGTCTATGACGGCTGGAAGGAGTGGGCGGCCGCAGACGACGCCTGGTTCTCAGTGACCCACGGCGAAATCCTCTGCCGCGCCTGACCGCCCGTCGCAAGTCAGCGCAGCCGGTGGTCCTTGTGGGGGCGGCTAGGTGCCGACTGTCTCTGGGGCTGGGG
>NZ_SMKM01000299.1 GCF_004348665.1 Actinomadura sp. GC306
GGGTGGCGTTCGGGGGCGGCACGTCCCTCATGATGGCCGACGGGGGTGACGGGGCGTCGCCCCCGCGGAGACCTCCAGGACGCCCGTCTCGGTGACCAGGGCGGTCACGAGGCGGGCGGGCGTGACGTCGAACGCGGGGTTGAAGCCGGCCACGCCGTCCGGGGCGGTCTTCACGCCGCCCCAGGTCAGGATCTCCTCTTCGTGGCGCTCCTCGATGGGGACGCCGCCGCCGTCCGGAACGGTCAGGTCGATGGTGCTCCACGGCGCGGCGACGACGAAGGGGACGCCGGCCGCCGCGCAGGCCAGCGCCACGCCGACCGAGCCGATCTTGTTGGCGGTGTCGCCGTTGGCGGCGATGCGGTCCGCGCCGATGACGGCCACGTCCGCCAGGCCGCGCAGGATCGTGCTCGGTGCCGCGCCGTCCGCCTGGACGACGCACGGGATCCCGGCCTGGTGGAGTTCCCACGCGGTGAGGCGGGCGCCCTGGAGGAGCGGACGCGTCTCGTCGGCGTAGACGATCTCGACGCGTCCGCGTTCGTGCAGTTCGCGGACGACGCCGAGGGCCGTCCCCCAGCCCGCCGTGGCGAGGGCGCCGGCGTTGCAGTGGGTGAGGACGCGCAGGGGCCGGTCGCCGGTGCGGCCGAGGATCCAGTCGGCGCCGAACGCCCCGATGGCACGGTTGCCGCGAATGTCCTCGTCCAGCAGCGCCTGCGCCTCGGCCGCCACCGCGTCCGCGCCCTCGGCGGCCAGCGGCAGCACCCGGTCGACGCCCGCGGCGAGGTTGACCGCGGTCGGGCGGGCCTCGCGGATGCGGGCGATCGCGGCGTCGCGGGCGGCAGCGTCCCAGCCCTCCCGCGCGGCCTGGCGGACGGCGATGGCGACGCCGAACGCACCCGCCACGCCCAGCGCGGGCGCTCCGCGCACCGCGAGCCGCTGGATCGCGTCCACGAGCGTGTCGACGTCCCCGGCCGTCAGGTACTCGACCCGGCCGGGCAGGAGGGTCTGATCCAGGAGCCGCAGTCCGCCGCCGGTCCACTCGATGGTCCGCACATCGCTCGTCATACCGCCCATGATGCCCGCGAAAATCCGCGATGCCCTACGCCACCGGGCCTTACGGGCCCGTCGTCGCACTCTGTGACCTGCGACGACTTGACAACGGTCGAACTCATGTTCGAAATTGTGCGGAGGGGTGAAGGGAGGGCGGCCGTGCCGGAGGGGGCGCTGCGGGAGCTCGTGCGGGACCTCGCGCGGGACACGGTGCCGGCGGGTGCCGGGGACACGGTACCCGTGCTGCCCGCGCTGCGGCCCGCCGTGCCCGGCGGGCTGCGCCCGGGTTCGGTCGTGGGGCTGCCGGGGCCCGGCGCGGCGTCCCTCGGCCTCGCGCTCGTCGCGGGCGTGTCCCGGCACGGCGGCGAGGACGGCGCCGGCGGCTGGTGCGGCGTCGTCGGCCTGCCGGAGTTCGGCGTCGCCGCCGCGGCCGGCATGGGGGCCGCCCCCGAGCGCCTCCTCCTCGTGGACGACCCGGGCGAGCGCTGGCCGGACGTGGTCGCCGCGCTCTGCGAGGCCGTGGACCTGGTCCTGCTGTGCCCGCCCGAGCGGCCCGGCGCCGCGGCGGTCCGCCGCCTGTCGGCGCTGGCCCGCAAGCACGGCTGCGTGCTGGCGCTGACCGGCGCGTTCGCCGGCGACTGGGCGGGCACCCGGCTGCGGCTGCGGCTGGAGGGCGCCGCCTGGGAGGGGCTCGCCGACGGCCACGGCCGGCTCACCGGCCGCCGCGTCCAGGTCGTCGCCGAGGGCCGCGACGCCCCCGGCCGGGGCCGTCGCGCCCGCGTCTGGCTCCCCGCCCCGGACGGCACGGTCATGCCGGACGAGACCGTCCGCCCGCCGCTGGAGCTCGTCCCCGGGTCCGTCGCGGACGGCGGCCCGGTCCACCGGAGGCCGTCCGCCCTCCCGCCGCGGGTGCGTGTGCCGGCCGAGGAGGGGATCGCGTGACGCGGGTCCTGGTCGTGTGGTGCCCGGACTGGCCGGTCACGGCGGTGGGGGTGGACGCGTCCGCCGCCGGGGCCGTGGTGGAGCGGGGCCGGGTCGCGGCCTGCACGGCGGCGGCGCGGGCCGAGGGGGTGCGGCGGGGCCAGCGGCTGCGGGACGCGCAGCGGCGGTGCCCGGAGCTGGCGGTGCGGGAACGCGACGCCGACGCTGAGGGGCGGCTGTTCGAGACCGTCGCCGCGGCGGTCGCGGAGCTGACGCCGCGCGTCGAGGTGGTGCGGCCGGGGCTGTGCGCGCTGCCCGCGCGGGGCGCGGCGCAGTTCCACGACGGTGAGGAGGCGCTGCGCGTCCTCGTCCAGGACACGGTGGTCGAGGCCGGGTACGACTGCGGGGCGGGCGTCGCGGACGGGCTGTTCGCCGCGGAGCTCGCCGCGCGGGCCGGGCAGGGCGGCGTCGTGGTGCCGGAGGGCGGCGCGGCGGCCTTCCTCGCGCCGTACCCGCTGGCGGTGCTGGACCGGCCGGAGCTCGCCGACCTGCTGCGGCGCCTCGGTGTCAAGACCCTGGGCGACTTCGCGGCGCTGCCGTCCGGGCACGTCGCCGGCCGGTTCGGGGCGGACGGGGCGCTCGCGCACCGGCTGGCCAGGGGCGAGGAGCCGCGCCCGCTCGCGCCCGCCCGGCCTGCCGCCGACCTGTCGGTGCGCGCCGCGTTCGAGCCGCCCGCCGAGCGGTCCGAGCGGGTCGTGTTCGGGGCGAAGCGGCTCGCCGCCGAGCTGCACGAGGGGCTCGCGGCGGACGGGCTGGCCTGCGTCCGGCTGGAGGTCGCGGCCGGATTCGCGGACGGCCGCGTGCTGCGGCGGCTGTGGCGCCATGACGGCATGTCGGCGGCGGCGGTCGCCGAGCGGGTGAGATGGCAGCTCTCGGCCTGGCAGCCGCAGGGCGTCCAGGCCGAGCAGGTGTGGGGCGGGGTGACGTGGCTGGAGCTGGTCCCCGACCAGCTCGTCCCCGATGAGGGGCGGCAGGAGGCGCTCTGGGGCCGCACCACCGTCACCGACCGGGTCGCGCGGGCCGCCGACCGCATCCAGGCGCTGCTAGGCCACCGCGGCGTCACCCGCCCGGTGCTGGTGGGCGGGCGCGGGCCGGGCGAGCAGGTCGTCAGGATCCCGGTGGGCGACCTGGCCCCGGCCGGCCCGCCCGAGGGGCCGTGGCCGGGCCGCGTCGGCGCCCCGGCACCGGCGGTCGTGCCGGTGGCGCCGCCGGACGCCGAGCTGCGCGACGCGGCGGGCGCCGCCGTGGTGGTGTCGGCGCGGTGCGAGGTGTCCGCGCCGCCCGCCACGCTCACCGTCCGGGGCCGTCCCGCCGCGGTCACCGGATGGACGGGCCCGTGGCCCGCCGACGAGCGCTGGTGGGACCCGGCCCGGGCGCGGCGCCGGGCGCGGTTCCAGGTCACCACGGACGACGGCGCCGCCTACCTCCTCGCCGTCGAGGGCGGCCGGTGGCACGTGGAGGCCGTCTATGACTAGCTGGCACAACCCGCCGATCCCGTGGCGGGAGTTCGAGGAGCGGCTGTCGTGGCGGCCCGCCCGGCCGCGGGCGGCGGAGCCGCCGCAAGAGCCCCCGGCGCCCCGCCGCGAGGCCGGGGACGTGCCGTGGGCGGAGCTGCACTGCCACTCGTCGTTCAGCTTCCTCGACGGGGCGAGCGACCCCGCCGCACTGGTCGCGGAGTCGGCGCGGCTCGGCGTGGAGACGATGGCGATCACCGACCACGACGGCATGTACGGGGCGGTGCAGTTCGCCCAGGCCGCGGCCGGGGCCGGCGTCGGGACGGTGTTCGGCGCCGAGCTGGGCCTCGGCCTGCCGGGGCCGCGGACCGGTGCGCCCGACCCGGGCGGCCGGCACCTGCTCGTCCTCGCGCGGGGCGCCGCCGGGTACGCGCGGCTCTGCTCGGCGATCACGTCCGCGCAGCTCGCCGGCGGGCGCAAGGGCCGCCCCGTGTACGACCTGGACGCGCTGGCCGGCGCCCACGACGGGCACTGGGCGGTGCTGACCGGCTGCCGCAAGGGCTCGGTCCCGGCGGCGCTGGAGGCGGGCGGGCCGGCCGCGGCGGAGCGGGAGCTGCGGAACCTCACCGGCATGTTCGGGCGGGAGAACGTGTTCGTCGAGCTGATCGACCACGACCAGCCGGACGACGACCACCGCAACGACGCCCTGTTCGACCTCGCCGCGCGGGTGGGGACCGGCGTGGTGGCGTCCAACAACGTGCACTTCGCCGCGCCGGGCGCCGACGCGCGGCTGGCTCAGGCGATGGCGGCCGTCCGCGCCCGCCGCGGCCTCGACGACATGGTCGGCTGGCTCCCGGCCACCGGCACCGCGCACGTCCGCAGCGGTGCCGAGATGGCGCGGCGGCTCGCGCGGTTCCCCGGCGTCGTGGAGCGGACCGCCGCGCTCGGCCGCGAGTGCCGGTTCGACTTCCACGTCGTCGCGCCCCGCCTGCCGGACTGGCCCGTCCCGGACGGGCACACCGAGGCGAGCTGGCTGCGCCACCTGGTGAAGGAGGGCGCGCTCCAGCGGTACGGGCCGCCGGAGCGGGAGCGCGTGTCCGGCGCGTACGCGCAGATCGCCCGGGAGCTGGACGTCATCGAGCGGCTCGGCTTCCCCGGCTACTTCCTGATCGTGCACGACATCGTGGAGTTCTGCCGCGGCCGGGGCATCCTGTGCCAGGGCCGCGGGTCGGCGGCGAACTCGGCGGTCTGCTACGCGCTCGGCATCACCGGGGTCGACGCCGTCCGGCACGGGCTGCTGTTCGAGCGGTTCCTGTCGCCGGGCCGGGACGGGCCGCCCGACATCGACCTCGACATCGAGCACCGCCGCCGCGAGGAGGCGATCCAGTACGTCTACGGCAAGTACGGGCGCGAACGCACCGCCCAGGTCGCGAACGTCATCAGCTACCGGCCGCGGATGGCGGTGCGGGACGCGGCCCGCGCGCTCGGCTTCTCCCCCGGCCAGCAGGACGCCTGGTCGAAGGGCGTCGACCCGCGCGACCCGGTCGGTGCGGAGAGCGACGTCCCCGCGCCGGTCATGGAGCTGGCGAACCGGATGCTGGCGCTGCCGCGCCACCTCGGCATCCACTCCGGCGGCATGGTGATCGCCGACCGGCCGGTCGGGGAGATCTGCCCGATCGAGTGGGCGGCGATGCCGGGCCGCAGCGTCCTGCAGTGGGACAAGGACGACTGCGCGGCGGCGGGCCTGGTGAAGTTCGACCTGCTCGGCCTCGGCATGCTCGCCGCGCTGCACGACTGCTTCGACCTGGTCGCCGAGCACCACGGGCGGCGGTACGACCTGCAGTCCGTCCCGCCGGACGACCCGCTCGTCTACGACATGCTGGGCGACGCCGACACGGTCGGGGTGTTCCAGGTGGAGTCGCGGGCGCAGATGGCGACGCTGCCGCGGCTGAGGCCCCGCGAGTTCTACGACCTGGTGGTGGAGGTCGCGCTGATCCGCCCCGGGCCGATCCAGGGCGGGTCCGTCCACCCGTACCTGCGCCGCCGCAAGGGCATGGAGCCCGCGACGTGCCCGCATCCGCTGATGGAGCCGGCCCTGTCGCGGACGCTGGGCGTGCCGCTGTTCCAGGAGCAGATGATGCAGCTCGCCGTGGACTGCGCCGGGTTCACCCCGGCCGAGTCCGACCGGCTCCGGCAGGCGATGGGCGCCAAGCGCGCGCCCGAGCGCGTCGAGCGGCTGCGGCGCCGGCTGCTGGACGGGATGGCCGAGCGCGGCATCCCCGCCGACGTCGCGGAGAGCGTGTACGAGAAGATCCTCGGCTTCACCGGCTTCGGGTTCCCCGAGTCGCACGCGCAGAGCTTCGCGCACCTGGTGTACGCGAGCGCCTACCTGAAGCGGCACTACCCGGCCGCGTTCACCGCCGCCCTCGTCCGCAACCAGCCGATGGGGTTCTACAGCTCGCAGAGCCTCCTGGCCGACGCCCGGCGCCACGGTGTCGAGGTCAGGGGCGTGGACGTCAACGCGAGCGGCGTCCACCCGGTGCTGGAGGAGCCGGTGCCGGTGGAGTCCGCCCACCCGCACGCGCCCGCCGAGCCGCAGCCCGCGATCCGCCTCGGGTTCGCCGGCATCCGCAACGTCGGCGAGGAGACGGCGGAGGCGATCGCGGCAGGCCGCCCCTACACGGGCATGGAGGACCTCGCCCGGCGGGTGCCGCTGTCCGCCGGGGCGCTGGAGGCCCTCGCCACGGCGGGCGCGTTCGACCGGTTCGGCCTGTCCCGGCGGGAGGCGCTGTGGGCGGCGGGCGCGCTGGCGGGGTCCGGCCCCGGGCGGCTCGAAGGGGTGACGCCGGGCACGTCCGCTCCGCCGCTGCCCCCGCTGACGCCGATCGAGGAGACGCTCGCCGACCTGTGGGCGACGGGTGTCTCCCGCACCCACCCGGTGGCGCACGTCCGGGAGGCGCTGGACGAGCTGGGCGCGCTGCCCGCCGCACGGCTCGCCGGGACGCCGGGCGACACCAACGTCGTCGTCGCCGGGCTCGTCACCCACCGGCAGCGCCCGCCGACCGCCGGCGGCATCGTGTTCATGACGCTGGAGGACGAGACCGGCATCATCAACGTGGTGTGCCCGCCGGAGGTGTTCCGGCGGCACCGCGGCCTGGCCGTCGACGCGCAGGCGCTGCTGGTCGGCGGGCGGCTCGAACGCACCGACGGCGTCACCAACGTCCGCGCCACGCGGCTGCGGCGGCTCCCCGTGCCGGGCCGCGTCCGCGCGCGGAACTTCCACTGATCCGCATCCGCCCGGGACTCGCTAGAACCTCGGGGCGTCCTCTGACATCGTAAGGAAAAGTTGGGACCGCGTGCCGTCGCGTCGGCGGCCGCCAAGGCGCGGCTCATGGGCGGAAGGTGGTCGGCATGGACGGCCCGCGCGCGTCTTCTCCGGGCGAACTGCGCCCCGAGGACCCCACGCGGATCGGCCGGTACCGCATCGAGGCCAAGGTCGGCGAGGGCGGGATGGGCGCGGTGTACCTCGGCCGCGACCCCGGCGGGCGCCAGGTCGCGGTGAAGGTCGTGCGGTCCGCGCTGGCCGGCGACCGGACGTTCCTGGCCCGGTTCCACGACGAGGCCGCCAACGCGCAGCGCGTCGCGTCGTTCTGCACCGCGCAGGTCCTGGAGCACGGCGACGACCTGGGCCTCGCCTACATGGTCACCGAGTACATCGACGGGCCGTCGCTGCTGGAGCACGTCACCGAGAACGGCCCGCTGTCCCCCGGGATGCTGCACGGCGTCGCGGTCGGGGTGGCCGCCGCGCTCGTCGCCATCCACAGCGCCGGGCTGGTGCACCGCGACCTCAAGCCGAGCAACGTGCTGCTGTCCATCTCCGGGCCGCGCGTGATCGACTTCGGGATCGCGCGGGCGCTGGACGTGGCGTCCGCGCACACCCGGACCGGGCAGGTCGTCGGCACCCCCGGCTGGATCGCGCCCGAGCAGATCACCTCCCAGCAGGTCACCCCGGCGGTGGACGTGTTCGCGTGGGGGTGCCTGGTGGCGTACGCGGCGAGCGGGCACAACCCGTTCGGGCAGGGCTCGTTCCAGATCCTCGCCGCCCGCGCCGTGCACGCCGAACCGGAGATCGGGGACCTGCCGCCCGCGCTGGCGGGGCTGGTGGAGTCCGCGCTGCACAAGGACCCGGAGCGCCGGCCGAGCGCCCGCGACCTGCTGCTCGGCCTGGTCGGCGGCGCCGGCGAGGCCGCGGTGACGACGGAGCTCGGCGAGACGTGGACGGCCCCGCCGGAAGCCGACGCGCCCGGCGTCCCGGCTCCGGCCCCGGTCCCCGTGCC
>NZ_SMKM01000029.1 GCF_004348665.1 Actinomadura sp. GC306
ACCTCTTCTACCGGGGCTCCACGTCCCGTTTCCGGCCGGTCCCGTCTGTCCGCGAGTCTTCCCGAACATGCTCGATCATGTCCGAGAAGTAGCCACTGTCCGGATCATTCTTGCTGGCAAAACCTCATTGAGCCCTTACCGATAGGTCTCCTGACCAGCGATGCCCCCGCTCGTCCGCACCCATTGAGGTCTCAAAGGTCAGATGAAACGGGGCTGGGGTCGGCGGTAGCCAGCGGTCGGCGTTCTCGCAGTCAGCGGCCTGGGGAGCGCGTTAGTGCTGCTGTATGGATGCTCGGCACAGCAAGATCAGCTCATTGGGCCAGGGTGAGCAGATCGGGGCGATGGTCGCGTAGCCATCGCGCGATCCACGCGCCGTCGCTGTCGGCGAGGCCGAGGGACGGGACGTCGATGAAGCGGCGCAGCATCATCAATGGCAGGAGCGCGGTCAGGGCGTCCTGGTCGACGGCGTCGCGGCCGTAGCCCTCGATGAGGGGGCCGGGCTCTGCGTCGCGTGGCATGTCGACGGCCAGGGCCCAGGCGAGGTCGAGCATCGGGGGTCCGGACTCGGTCGCGCCGGGATCGAGCAGGCCGGCTAGGTGATCGCCGTCGTAGAGCGCGTTGTGGCAGACCGCCACGTCGCCGTGAATTGCGGTCATGGGGAGCCCTTGGCAGGCTGCGGCGAACTCCTCGGATAGGGCCGGGTACGCGTCCGGGGCGGTGCTCCGTGCCCAGCCCAGCAGGACGCCGAGCGCGCCCGGGTCGTCCAGACGTAGGCCGTTGCCGGGCGGCTGGGAATGCCAGAGCCGAAGCTGGCGGCCAAGCTCCCGCTGACGTGCGGGCGTTGGGTGGTCCGCGTGCGCGCCCGGGAGACGTTCCAGGATGGCCCACCACGAATCTCCGGCAGTTCCCGCGTCGAGAAGGCGGGGCGCCCGAACACCGGTCGTGGCGCGCAACCGCTCGAAAGCGCGGATCGTCTCCAGCTGCTCATGCAGCCGTCGGCGCACCTTCACCACCGTCCGTACGCCCTGCACGACACCGTGGGTGCCCAGCGTCGCCAGGGCTGCGATCGGATCGCGGGGCCCGTCGAACGCGGGACTGGTCAGCGCACTCCGGATCGCGGTCTCGATGAGCGCGTCAGGTACGCGGCCGGTTTGGATCAGGGCCCGACGGTCGCCGGTATCCAGCGGCCCGCAGATCGGCGCCCGCAGTCGCGTGAGGGCCTCGGCCCAGCGACGCCGCGCGGAGTCGGGATCGTCCAGCCATCCGATGCCGCCGAAGTCGGCATCCTGCCCGGCCCACAACCGGGTCACCGGCGCCCACACAGGCAGGCAATCTTCACCCAGCCGTCGGGCGATGCGCTCGGCCTGCGCCTTTCCGCCGCCGGCGGCGTCCAGCAAGACCTGCAACGCCTCGACGGGCAGCAATTCACGGGTGGCCCCCAGTTCACTGAACCGGCGCGCCGCCGCCTCCAGCAGTTCGGCGGCCGCCCGGTGGTCACCCCGAAGCGCACGCGCCATCGCCTCGGCCATGTCGCACTGGGCGAGCCCGATCAGTTCTCCGGCCGAGTTGTTGAGCTCACGCGCGCGGCCGAGAAGGGACAACGTCCGGTCTGGATCGGACCACATCAACGCCAGCAGTAGGTGCCGCAGCGCACGCGCCTCCCACACCGGCGCATTGGCTTCGCGTGCAGCTTCCAGAGTCGATTCGAAGAACCTGGCCGCCTCGGCGAACCGAGCGTTCTGCAGGTGGGCGTGCCCGAGTAGGTCGGCAGCGCGCACCTGGTCCGGGCCCGACTGCGAGGCACCGTCCATCAGCCGCGCTACGGACTGGTAGTCGCCGCGGCGCAGCGCGTTGTCGGCCAAGCCGAACCGCGCGCTCGCGCCGATGAGTGAGGTGGGCTCGATCCCGGACAGGTGCTCGGACGCCTCCTCAACCCGGCCGATGATGTGCGCGCGGCTCGCCAGCTCGTGCCGGTAGTAGTCGGCGTACGGGCCTGCGGGTTCGCCGATCAACTCGCCCAGTGCCTGATAGCGGGCTTCGGCGTTGACGTCTCCGCGTGCGGTCAACCTCGCAACAGCGGTCAGCCGAGCCAATTCCGGTGAGCCGGGCAGCTCTGGCAGGGACACCAGCACCTGCCAATGCCCGAGCACAGTGAGGCTGTAGGCGAGGTCACCTAGAGAGGTCGGCGCGAGGCCGTGTTCGTCCGAGGCACGGAGAACGAGCAGGAACGCCGCCACGCATCGCCTGCTCCGCACACCCAAAGGAATCGGATGGTCGGCGTCGTCGTCCCAGACCTCCAACGCGGCCCGCGCCAGATGCTCGATCGCCTGCTCGGCGTTGCGGGTCCGTTCTCTCTGCGTCCAGCCGTCGTCGGTGTCGGCGTCGCATTCGATGACACTGCGGCGTAGGTTCTCGTGCAGCCGGTACGGGGGCCACACCGTCTCGTCCCGGCGGACGAAGGGGCGTTGCACTAACCGTTCAATCTGCCGCAACCGCACATGCGGGAGCACCGCGTGGAGCACGTCCTCGTCGAACGCCTCCAGCAGCGCCGCCGCGCGCAGCAGGTCGCGGTCGGTCGCGGACAAGTCCCGCATCGTTCGCAGCACCAGCTCGGGGAACCCGAGGCCGAACGCATCGGCAGGCGGTGCTTCACCCCTCGCCAGGTACTGCCCGAACAGTCCGGCGGACAGATCGAGGTAGAGCGGTGACCCTCCCGAGCCCGCGATGATCCGTTCTCGGATGTCTCGGCCGATAGCGGGGGTCCCGTCCACGGTGAGTCGCGCGGTCAGGTACGCCTCGGCCGATGCCCGGTCGAAGCCGCCGAGGCCGAGCTGGTCGCCACCGACAAGGCCCGGCCAGCGGCGCTCACCGCCGTAGGTCAGCGCGACGGCGTGGGCTGGGTCGTGCCAGCGCAGCGGGCGTCGTCCGGCGGCGACGAACACCACGTTCGGCATGAGGTACACCAGCCGTGAGACCAGGTCCTCAAGGCCACCGCGTTCGGCGGGAAGGCGTTGGACGTTCTCCAGCGTGTCGAGCACGCACAGCGCCAGCGTCGGGTGCTTGCGGCGTGCTTGTTCCAGGTCGGCGGCCAGGAGTACCGGCATGTATCCCAGCATCCGGTCTGGGTCCTGCTCGGCCAGGATTGGATCGAGCGCGGGCAACTCGGCCCGCAGCCGTTTCAACCGGGCCTTCTGCGCGGTGGTCCGGCCGAGCAGGTTCAGCGCTCGGTAGGCCACCGACAGCGCGCCGAAGCCGCCGAGGAGCTGGTCGACGGCCTCACCGACTTGTTTGGTGACCCCGAGCGAGTCCGCAGCGCTGTCCTTCTGGAGAAACGCGGTCAGTGACTCGCCTGGATGTTTGCGCTGCCAGTAGACGGCCAGTGCCACATCGAACGCGGGCCACGATTTCGCCAGGGGCGCGAGTGCGGCACGCACCCGGAGCAGGACGGCCTCGAAGCTTGAGCTGGCCGGGTCGGCGAAGTCGAGTACCGCATGCGCGCCACGCTGCGGCAGGCCCTCGAGTTCACCGGCGACCGCTAGGCCCGCGACATGGCGGGCCAGCGTGGATTTGCCGATCCCGCCTTCACCGGAGACGGCGATGACGTTGGACGCCGGCCGCTGGAAGTTGAGCAGTTCGTCGACGGTCCATGACCGTCCAGCCAGTTGGGCGAACCGGTCTCGAAAGGCCCGGATCTGCGCTTCCCGGTCAGTGAAGACATGTTGTACTTCGAATGGAGCGCGCGGCCCGTAGTTGAAGAACTGGTCGACGTCCACCCCGATACCCGATCACATCCCCTTGGCTCTGACAACGCGTCTTCTGGTGCTCCAGCGCTCGCGGGTGCTCGTACCTGACCGGCGTTTCCGCGCTTGCTGAGTGCCCGTCCCCGTCATCGGTTTCGATTCGATGCCCGCGTTGAGGAACTCAAGAGCTTACGAGTCTCGTCGTCGGGTTCGACGTCGAGTTCGCCGAGGCGGGCGGCGAGGAGCTCGTAAGTACGGCGGACGGCGTCCGGACGGTCGAGGCGGGCTTGTAGCCGCATGATGTGCCGGTGGAGGGGCTCTGAGTAGCGGTCGTGGGTGATCGCCCGTTCCAGCACCACCAGCGCTTGTTCCGGATCGTCCTCCTCAATGAGGCGGGCGAGGTTCGCGAGGGCGTCACCGGTGGTGCGGCGGAGGTTTTCGCGCTGGACCTCGGCCCATTCCTGGGTGAGACCACCTCCGAACTCATCGCCGCAGCGGTCTGCGACAAGCGTCAGTGCCTTGATTCGAGCGGTGTCGTCGGCGGCCCGTCGGGCCTCAGCCAGCGCTGTGGTCAGCCGCCATAGATCGATGTCGATGACGTCAGGGTCGATGCGGTAACGGCCAGCGTCGTGGATGACGTACATGGGTTCGCTGAGGCCGGTAGCAGTCCGGAGAACGCTGCGAATGTTGGTCACGGCGGTGTTGAACATCGGGACGACGCTCTCCGGGTTGTCCTCCGGCCAGAGATCGGCGCATGCCTGGTCGCGGGTAGCGCCGTCGGGGTGCACGGCGAGATAGGCCAGCAGATCACGGGCGCGCTGGCGCAGCCCGGTGTTGACCGGTCCGTTCGCGGTGAACAGGCGGACGGGCCCGAGCACGTCGAGCCGGACCGGTGCGTGCCGCGCCTCCTCAGATGTGCGCGGCGGCGGGATCATGGTCGAGACCGCAGGCGGTTCGGCTTCGGGTCCCGGTTCGGGCTCGA
Organism: Actinomadura sp. GC306; assembly: GCF_004348665.1. GTDB lineage: Bacteria > Actinomycetota > Actinomycetes > Streptosporangiales > Streptosporangiaceae > Spirillospora. The sequence goes on from NZ_SMKM01000029.1 coordinate 4,723, forward strand.
CGCCCGCGTCAGGGGACAGCGATGCGGCGTCCGTTTCGGTGCCTGTGGCGGTCCGGATGGTCCGCAGCATGCCTGCGGCGTCGTCGGTTGTCAGGTGAAACAGGCGGGCACCGATGAAACGTTCGGCGTCCGGGCCGTGAGCGGCCGTAACGGTCGTATCGCTGGATAGGCCCACGCGGGTGCCGGACGGCCAGGGACCGAGAGCAAGAACGCCGAGGCTGTAACGGCGGCCGAGTGCGGCGAGTCCCTGCACGGTGCCGTTGTCCGCGGGCACCGATGCGACGAGCAGCACGGTCGGCAGGGGCTCGGCGGGGTCCTCGCCGCGCAGCGCTGGCACGTCTGGCTGCTCGGCCATCTCAAGGATCCGGCCGCGGCGAAGGAGTTCTGCCTCCAGGCGGTTGGTCGCCTCGTCCAGGGACGGCGTGATGATCAGACCTTCGAGGGCCGCGCAGAGGTCGGTGATGTCGTCGCCTGGAAAGAGCGCCTGCGCGTCGGCCTGCGGGATGAGCACTTCTGCACGGTAGCGGTGCGCCTTGGCCAGTAGTTCGGTAGTGATGGCGCGTGCGGCGGCGTGCGCGCCGTCTCCGGACAACCCAAGGCTGAGTCCGGCCAGGCGAACGGTGAGCGCTTGGTCGTTACGGGTTCCCACGACGAGCTGGTCGGGCTCTGCGGCATGCAGGTCCTCGCGAACCAGGTCGGGGTCGGACGGGGTGGGGGCATCGCGGTCGTTGTACGTGCGCATATGGGCATGGCGGGCCTTGAGGACCGGGGCAGGCAGCGGGGAATCTGTGGCGCGCCCGTACGAACTTGGGTCGGGGTTGGGCACGCGTCGGCGGCGTCGGTGTAGGCGGGTAGCGGCCACGGCTACGCTCAGCGCGGCGGCGAGGCCGATGCCGATGAGCGAGCCGGACGGTAGGGAGATCGCCAGCGGTGCGCCCGCACTGTCCTGGTCGTTCGGTGCCGATGGTGCCGGGCTCGCGGAACCGTCCCGAGGCGGTGCCACTACCGGACTAGGCACTTGCGTTGGCCTCGACTCACCAGATGTTGAACCAGCTGAAGCGGATGATCGGTTTTCGTTCGCCCTGCCTCGTCCGGGCGGCGTCGATTGCTCAGGTGCGGGCGGCGTCGAGTCCACTCGCGACGGCGACGAGGACCCGTCCGGAGCGCTGGGGCGGGGAATCCGGAGGTGCTGGCCCGGGTGAATGCTGGAGGGATTGGTGAGGGCGGGCACCCCGTCTGGCTGGTCGATGTTCCTGCTGCTCTTGAAGATCTTGGGGTAGAGGCCGCCAGAGCCGTAGGTGCGGCGGGCGAGGTCCCAGAGGGTCTCGCCTCGCTTGACGACGTGTGTTCGCTCAGGGCGAGTATCGGGCTTCGGGTGGGATGGGGCCTCGTCGGCGAGCAGTGGAGTCCATTCGGACGCGGCCGGTCCCTGTGGCGGCGCTACTCGCCGGGGAGACTGATGATCTTCCTCGACCGAGGGGGCGGCGCCAGCATGGACATCCGTGACGGTGTGAGTGTGCGTCGCGGCAGAGGCCGAGGTGGCGAGGGATGCTGCGGCGCTGAAGGTGAGGGCGGCCGTGGCGACCAACTCCCCGACCAGATGTTGCAGCGGTCGGGCCGGGCGTGGCAGGACGGGCCTGTTCAGTTCCGCGAAGTAGTTGATCACCTCGGCGCAGACGGTGACCACGAACAGGCACCACGAGCCCCAGCCGAGAAGCCAGATCGTGGCAAGAAAAACGCTCTGGTCGGTGTCCCGCCGCATCAGGGTCGCGCCGACCTCCTCCCATGACGGGAACCGGTCCGGAATGGGAGAGCCGCCCATGGCGTACATCGCGACCGGGCAGCCGACCAGGAGGAACGCGAAGACCACGAAGGCGGCGAGGCCGCGTATGAAGTCGGCGAGGTGTCCACGTTCGGTGTTGGTGTAGGTCACGGCTGGCGGGGTCCTTCCACTCCGGTGGTCAGGTTCGCGGTTGCGGCGCCCTCGGCGTGCAGGGTGGAAATTCCGATCACCGATAGAAAGCGCGCCGGGCGGGTGATCAAGACGCGGACGCGGATAGTGCGTCGTCCGGCGGTGGAAACGGTGCCGGTGTAGCCGCTGGCCCGCAGGTAAGAGCGAGCGGCACGCAGCGCGGACTGGCGGTCCACGACGAACTCACCGCGGGTGTAGGCACGGTTGCGGTCGACTTGCCCGGCGCCGGCGCGGGCGGCCTCCTGGGCAACGGTGTTCGCCTCTTGCCGGGCTTCGAGGACCTGCTCGAAGTCAACGACGGCACCGAAGAACACCACGACGACCAACGTGATGATGACGGCGAAGACGCTCACGCTTCCGCGCTCGGCCTGCTGCTGTAATCCGCGCGAGCGCGCCCAAGTGATGATGGTCATCGGGCCGCCCGGTAGGGGTCGATGGGTGATCGGAAGGTCTTAGTAACCGTCCGGGCACCAGGCATTCCGGGTAGTCCGACGTCGCTGAGCTGGATGTCGCAGGTCACCTGGGCGGAGACCGTGGCCGACTGCCCTACCGGACGGTTGAAGCCGGACAGGTCGAGTCGGACGGTCGGCGTGCAGTGCAGGCCCCGGTCGCGCAGGGTGTGCATCGCGCTGGTGCGCGCCTGGGCGTGGGCCTGGTGTGCGGTGCGGGCGATGGAGGCTTGGCGGGCGGCGTCGGCGGCTGCTTGTGCGACCACGGCGCTGCCGTGCGTCACCCGCATCACCACGAGAAGCCCGGCCAGAAACGTGATGAACAGCGGCGCAAGGATCGCGGTCTCTACTACCGCGTTTCCCGCGTCCCGCGCCCTACCTGGACGAACCGGCGTCTCCTCGGTCATGGTCACGCTGGTCCTGGGGTAGTGAAGCGTTCACGGGGTCCGCGTACGGTCTTCGAAACGGTGATGTTGACGCCCGGCAACAGCGAGGGCGCGTGCCCGGCAACTCGCACGGTGATGGTGTTAGTGCCGGACACGGCGACCGCAGGTGTTTGCAGGACCGGCTCGGCACGGGCGAAGGATGCGGCGGCAGTCCGTCCTGCCGCTGCCGTTCCTTGGCGAGCGCGTGCGACGCGGAGCCCTTCTTCAGCGGCCGCCTGCGCCACGTCACGGGCCACTGACACCATCACGGCTTGGGCGAGTGCCAGGAACAGCAGGCCCACGGCGGGGAAGGTGATGGCGGTCGCTACCGTTGCCGAGCCCTTGTCCCTTCGCCGTCGTCCTGGGTCGGGCGTGTTCACGGGCCGGAGGCGCCGGGAATCTTGTTGATCCAGCCGTTCACCTTGCCGGACACGGCCACGTAGACGGCGAACGCCAGCCCGGCGAAGCCCGCGACGATGATGATCGTCTCGACTACCCCGGAGCCGCGTTCGCCGCGGTCGCGCAGTTCGGCGGCCACTCGCCGGCCTCGGTCGTGAACGGCGAGCACGACGAGGATCGCCGCTGCGTTGAGTGTGTTCATGGTCCCCCGATGCATTGCGGTGTTGGAGTCCGGTGCTCAGCCGGACGCCAGGAGTTTGGAGAAGAACGGGAAGCCGACCAGGATCACGAAGCCGAGCATGAGCAGGCTGGTAGGTACCCACATGGCGGTGGTGCGGGAGTTGGCCTCGGCGCGTGCGGCGGCGGACGCTTCATGCCGCATTGAGGTGATCTTGGCGACCAGGACGTCGTGCATCTTGGCGCCCTCGCTCCCGGCGATCTCCGCCGTGTGCGCCAGGTCGATCAGGTCACGGACGCCGATCTCCTCGCCGAGCTGCTTCAACGCGCGCCAGGGCTGTTGTTGGGCATGCCGGGCTCGCGTCAGCGCCTCGTGGACCCGTTGGAACGGCCAGCCATCGGTGATCTTCGCGGGGTTCTCCAGCGCGGCATTCAGCGCAGCGCCCGCCTCACGCTCCAGAACGACGAGCTGAAGGTAAGAGGTGAAGGCATACCGAAAGTCACGGCGGCGCTGACGAGCCTGAGACCGCACGTTCCAATCCGGGACCAGCCACAGGATCCCGGCCAAAGCAGGGCCAGCGATGATCGGGAACGTCCACGTCGGTGACCCTCCGGCCAAGGCCACCAGGCAACTGAAAATGGGCGGCACGACGAGCCCGGTGATGAACAACACCAGCTTGTCGAGCATGAACCGCTCAACCGGACGTCCGAGCAACGCCAGATCAGTTCGCGGTAGGGCGAGGAGCCCAGCAGGACGCGTAAGACGGTCTGCCAGCCACCGTCCGATACCTTCGCGGGTGCCCCGGGCGTGGTCGGGCGGCAGATGGTTCGGCACAGGCTGGATGCGGGCCAACGCTGCGTCCAGGCGAGGAGGCGCGGGCCGAAGCTCCCAGATGAGCACGATGATCCCGATGGCGCCCAGGCCCCCGGCGACAGCGGCGACTACGGTCACAGCTCGGCCCCTTGCGCGGTGGGTGCACGACGGTCGGTGTACAGGAACCGCGCCCCGGTTGACAGCACCGACAGCCGCCGCATCCACCACAGCCCGGCCCCGTAGATTCCCGCGACCACGGCCAGCACCGTCTGCCCAAGCGCGGTGCCGTAGGGGGCAGCGAATGTCTGGGACGAGGCGAACAGCACGCTCAGGGCGATGACCGAGCTGACGATGACGATCAGCGTTGTGCGGAGCCCGGCTCGCTCGGCCTCGACGTCCCGACGGACGAGGACCTCGTTCTCCACCGCATCGGCCAGCAGGCGCAACGCCTCCCGCGTCCCTGGCCCACGCCGACGAGAGGCCAGCACCAGTGCGCAGGCGATCAGGTCGGCAATCGGGTCATCCAACTCGTCGGCGAAAGCCCGGAGCGCCTGCTCGGGGTTGGCGTGATTGTTCAGCCGCTCCGCCAGCACACTCACCGGCGCGCGGATGGCCTCGGGCGCGATACGGGCGCTGTCGGCCAGGGCTTGCTCCAGGCCACGGCTGGCGCCCATCATCTCCGCCAGCCGCCGAGACCACTGCGCCAACGCCTCCAGCCGTGCGATCCGCCGTTGCGGCGCCCGTCCCGACAACATCGGCGGAACCGCGTACACCCCGGCCCCTGTTGCGAGGGCCGCGACCGGCCATCCGGACAGCAGGAACACGGCGAGGGCCGTCACGACACTGGCGAGCAAGCGGTTACGGCGTCCGGGCCAGGACGACGAGCGTAGGAGCGTCTGCAACCGGGATGGTGGACGCACTCGCCGTTCCGCAGGCTCGGGCGCCCGAAGGCCGACCACGAGCGCGAAGATGGCCCCGGCGGTGCATAGGCCGGCCAGGGCGGCGAGCAGGCTCATCACAGCCAACCCCCGGCGTCTGGACTGGGTCTCAGCATCTCGGGATCGAGGCCCTGCGTCACCAGTTCTTCAAGCAAGGCGGCGCTGATGTGCCCACGTGCCGGAGTGGCTCGCCGGTCAGGTCCGGGAGTGAAGATCAGGTTGCGGGTCGGCTCTACCGAGTCCGCCGGCGGTCCGATCTCCATCACCTGCGAGACGAACCGCTCGTTGCTCGCCTGGTCCCGTTCCAGGTAGACGATCAACGGTTCGGCCAGCCCGAACATCAGATGCACGTCATCGGCACCGAGGCCGAGATCGGCACGACGGCCGAGCTGGACCACGCGGCTGAACACATGCTCGGGGCGGTGAACGTGGAGGGTGCACATCGAGCCGCGTGCCCCGGAGTACATCACCTCCAGCATCGGCGCCAGCTCCCCATGCCTGGCCTCACCCACGATTACCCGATCGGGATTAAGGCGCAGGCATGCCGGCACCAGGTCCTGCAACCGGACCTCGCCCGCGCCCTCGGCGTTGGCCTGACGGGCCTCCAACGCGACGACGTCGTGATGCCGGTGCGCCAGCCGCGGATCGTCCAGGAACAGCTCGAAGTCGCTTTCCAACGTGATGACCCGCTCCTCGGGCGGGATCTCGTTGGCCAACGCACGTACCAGCGTTGTCTTGCCGGTGTTGACCTCACCGCACACGATGACGTTGCGACGGGCCCGGATCGCGGCCTTCAGGAACGCTTCCAGCGGCTCGGTCAGGGTGCCGAGGTCGGTGAGCTGCCGCAAGGTGACATCGACCAGCCGGTGTACCCGGAGCGCCAGATGCGGACGCCTCGACACCCAGCCGACCACGGCCAGCCGGACACCATCGGACAGGGCTACGTCCAGCAGCGGCGAGGCGTGGGAGAACTCGCGGCCGGTGTTCCCGCGGCGCGCCAGCAGTTGCACCCACTCGACGAGGTCCTCATCGGTTTCGGCCACTGGTGGCCCTGGCCGCTTGGTGCCGTCGGTGTAGCTGATCCAGGTCTGTCGGCAGCCGTTGACGACGATGTTCTCCACGTCGGAGCGTTCCAGGTACGGCTGCAACGGGCCGAGCCCGAACCGTCGGTCGAAGACCAGCCGAGCGATCTCGCGCAGCGCCTCCGCCGACAGCACCCGTCCAGACGCCAGCAGCCCGTGCGACCACGCTTGTACCTGCGCGTCGATCAACTGCCGTGCCCGTATCCGGTCGACGCCGTCGCCCAGGACGTCCACGAGCTGCGCAGAAACCTCGCGCACCGCCGCCCATACATTCGCGTCGTCCGCTTCGTCTGGCAGCACTCCCCCTGGGGCCGCAGAGCCGGTGTAGGGGGCACCCTCCGGCCTGGCGAACGTCCAACCAGGGGCGCTCACCGGACGCCTCCAACGGAGGCACCGACAGCCGCCGGAATATCCCGGCCCTGGTCTTCGATGTCCGTCGGCAACGACCCGGCAGTTGCGCGGATGCGCCGACCAAGGCATTTAAACGACCGCAAGAGGAGCGAGGTCTTGAAGGTCCTCCGGGGCCGAGCACCTTCGGAGAGCACCCGAGCATCGGCCGGCGAGCACGGGAGTTCAGCCAACACCGGCGTCCCAAGGACGCGTTCGACCTCAGCCGCGCTGTAGGGCCCTTCCGTGATCAGGCACAGCCCGACGGCCGTGCGGTCGCCGAGCAGATCTCTCAGAGCGTCGAGTCGTGGACCGGCGACATCGACCTGCGTCAACGTCGGCTTCAACACCATGACCACGGTCCCCGCGGCCCGGAGCAAGGCATCCGGTGTATCTCTGCCGCCAATGCGCCCGAGGTCCGCGATCACATGACCCGGCCTCGAGGTCAACGCCTCAGCGAGTCGACCCCACAACGCTCCCAATCGAACCCCGTGACGAGGATCACGGACTCCGTGCAGCAACTCCACGGAGCCCTCCCCTGGGATGGAAACCAGGTAATCCTCAAGGGGAAGCCGACCATGCGGACCGGATTCGGCAGCCATCGCCAAGCCGAGCAGCCCCGGGCCAACCGGCCCGCGGACCTTGTCTGCCATGAACCCTGGCAGCACACGGCGTCCCAAGGGGTCACACTCGGTCAGCAGTACCTCGCTCGGCCACGTCATCGCCAGCCCCAGGGCGGTGGTCGTGACACCTGGCGATCCGCCCGCCGAGACCAAGCAGTGCAGCGCCATGATCAGCCTCGCCTCTCCGTCACCACGAGCACGACCATCCCGGCGGCCGCCTGCCGCGCTACAGCGCTGCTGTCGGCTTCGGGCACCACCAAGGAGACCGTCATCGCGCCCTCGGCGTCCGGCCCCTCCACGTCATCAACCACCGCGGCGACGTCCCGTAGGGCAGTTGTCTGGGCCCGGCCTTGCGGCGCGCCGGCCACGGGCTCCTGGCCTTGATTGCCGAAGGTGAACACCACGCGGACGCTCCAACCGGGCGCCAAGCCAGGCGGCATCGCACCAGCCTTCATCGGCACGGCCACCAGCGCCCGCCCGTCCGGAGGGCTCTGCTGCGTCGTCAGCTGCGATGCCGCCAGGAGCGTTCCTTTCCGCAGCCCCACGGCAGCACGCCGCCCGACGACCTGCTCGAGTTGATGGCCTGGGACCACCGTCACGCCCGGCGGCACCGCGACCTTGGCCCTGTCAAGGTCAGCCTGAGTGATCTTGTGTCCCACCGCGACATCACGCGAAAGCCTGACGACCGAGACCCGGTCGCCCGAGGAGCGGAACAGATACACGTTGGTAGCCACTGCCAGCAGCAACAACATCGCCGCTGCGGCAATCGTCCCTGGGCGGCGCTGCCGCGCCAGTCGCTTAGATGACGGGGCACCGCCGCCGTTCGCAGTCTTGGACGCGGAAGGCCCCGGCAACATTCGGCCACTCGATTTCATACCGACCCTCATCCGTAAAGTGCCTGCGCCTCGGCCACCCGCAACCGGAAGGTCGTAGACCGGCTCAAGGGCGGAAGTGCACCACCAGACCCATCAGAACCGCGCCACGTGCCGCCCCACAGCACGGTCACCCGCACCCGATAGGCCGGGCCAGGCTCATGCAGCGAAGACCGCGTAAAGGTGTAGGAGCAATCGGTGCGCTGCGATGCGGCCGACCGTGACTTCTCGTAGGCCGTACCAGGCCCCGAGCATCGGACGACCGGCTCCCCAGGCCCCCCGTCGATCGTCATACTCTGCGGCCGCGCGATCACCTCGACCCACACGTCCCGGGCAGTGACGCGATCGCTCAACGAGCGCCAGTTGGTCACCCAGAACCACTGCGGCAGCCCAACCAGCCCACCCGTCCGGCGCGGCGGCGCCGTCCGCACCGCCGGAACCGGAATCGGCATACGCGCCCACTTGGTCAACGCCAGTTCGGCCGGAGAAACCTTGGCCCCCTCGCCGCCCTCCCCCACTGGCGAACAGACCACCTGCACGAATTCGCTCAGCTCCTGGCAATCACGGGGTCTGGGCTCCTGTGAGACATCCGCATGGTTCCCTCTCGGCGGAGCGGCAGGCGCCTGTCCGCTACTTGCGGGCTCCCCAGCGTCCTGGGCGCCGTAGTTGTAGCCGTACGAGTTCGCGTTCGGCGGCAGTGGGTTCTGCGAAGGTGGCACAGCAACGGAAGAAGAAACAAGGAGACCGACTCCGAGCATGGGGGCAACGACTTCCATTCGTCAGCACCCTTCCCCGACCGTGATCGATTTACTGACCCGCCACTGCCCATCCGAGCCTTTCACCAACAACGCCTTGGTGCTCCCCTGCTGAACCCCACGGTTGATCTTCTTCCCCGTAACCGAGTTCATAGTTCCGGCGCCGCGGGAGTCCTGGCAGTCAATGACCGTGGCGCCACTCTCGGTGAGCTGAACGCTCTTCACGTGAACGATGACGTGGCCGTAAGTCGCGATGTTCTGACGCTTCATCTCATCGATACGCCGCAGCACACGTGAAAGTTGAGGATCAACCATGACCGTCGCAAGTTGCGCCTTACGAGACTCAGCGGGCAGAGAATCCGCACGGTCGAGCATCGCGACGAACTTCGTGTAAGCAGACGCCACAGCATCCTCTTCCACTGCACTCAACGAGGGCAACGGAGCAACAGAATTCGTCAGCGAGGGCAAGGCAACGACTTCCTGACCACCGCCGCAGCCCGAACAGATCAACACCGCGACGGAAACACCGAGACACCGACGGGCCATCCGCCTGCCAGTACCAGACAAGTTCACCTTCCAACACTTGATCGTTTATGCGCGCTACCGCGACAAGCAACGTCGAGCGATAATAGATGCAGTCTGAGCACTTTTCCTACGTATCACAGCATCAGCAAGGTAAATCTCTCCACAATGGGGCGCCTAGGCGATTGACTCACGAGTGAACAGAAGGCACCATTTGGACATCAGGTCGTACGCCATCGACGTACATGGAGAGCAGGCTTGGAACCGGTTTCCTCAAGGAGCAGGATTTACCGAAAGCCCTATTTCAAATGAAAATCGGCGGAAGCTGGCACAACACACCATAGTCAACGCACACCAACCACGTTACCGCAGATCGGGCAACGCGGTCACCGATGACGATCGGATCGCCGGAGCTGGTCAGCCTAGTCTAGCTGTCTCGGAATGGCAGCGAGGAAACGACAGGTCACCATCGATCGGAGCTACCGTCGACTGAGTGAACCGGACCCGTCCGAATGGCTGAGCTACCGGGCTCAATTGGCGCGTTCCCCACTCCGCCCCGAACTTACTCAAGCTCTCCAGACGCAGGCCGGTTACTGGAGTCGGCCTCGAACCGCTTGAGCGATACGTACGGCAGCCTCTCCTGGGTCCTCGTGCTCCCACACGCGGATGACCAGCCAGCCGGCGTCGGCGAGCCTTACGTCCGTGTCCTGATCCCTCACACGGTTGTTTGAGATCTTGTCGTTCCAGAACTGGCTGTTCTGGCGCGCCGGCCGGTAGTGCTCCGGACACCCGTGCCAGTAGCAGCCATCAGAGAAGACGGCGACCTTAGCTCTGGTGAAAACCAGGTCGGCTCGTCGCCTTAGGCCCTTGACCGGAGTCGTATCCACCCGGTAGCGGAGCCCGAGTCTGTGGGCGGCCGAACGCAAAGCGAGTTCTGGCTTTGTGTCTCGACTTCGGTTAGATCGCATGATCGTGCGGACACTGGGTGAGCTCGCCCATGAGCCATCAGCCGTCTCCGCAGCCATGAGAAGTTTCTGCTCAAAAGCCATTGCCCACGCCGTTGCGAGGTTGCGCGCTCTCGTTGTATCCGAGACCTCACCAAGGTACTTCTCGGTGGTCTTGCCACCATCAGACCAGCGCAAATAGGCACGGATCCGTCGGGTGTTGGGGAGAACCTTGAGCTCGACTGAGGCGCGAGCAGTACGGCCGCCTCCCAGCTCGACGAGGCGGCGACCACGCCCGCCGGCGGCACGATCCTGCTCGGCCGTCCGCGAGGCTCGACTAAGTCCGGGGCGCCCCTTCCACGCGCGCGCGGGTGGTGGTCTGTCCTTCCACCGACCACGCCCATCGTCGATCGATGTAGTCATGTCGGCTATTCGGCCTCCTCTAGGACCGTGGCGACAGCCTCAGCGAACACCTTGCCGAGCAGCACCGGCACCGCGTTACCGAGCTGTCGCATCTTCTCCCCGCGGGGACCGCAAAGTTTCCAGTCGTCGGGGAAGGTCATGACACGAGCGGTCTCGCGTACCGTCATGTAACGGTGGCTGCCGTCATCCAGCATCATCACCGACTCCCCGCCGGGTACTCCGTGGACCCCCGCCTTGACCGTCTTCGCGGGCCGGTCGAGTTCGTTGGGTGTGTGCCCCGGATATATTCGGGCGTCTGGCCAGCCGATGTGGTCGGTGAAGCCCCCTAGGAAATACTCCTTGCGGTCGAGTCGTTCTACCGGCGGCAAAGGCTTCTGCCCATCGATTCCCTTTAGAGCGTCTCGAAACGTACGCCACGGCAGGAGGCGCTCTCCGTCTAGCGTATCGAGTGTCCGTCGCGGGACCCGTGCCATCACTCTCTCTCGGATCTCGCTGGGAACCTCGGGGTGACGGTCCCAGTAGGCACCGCTGGCCATGTCCTCGTGCAGGCTAGCCTCGGAGTAACGGGGCCGTACGAGGTCTTGGAAACGGTCCCAGTCGATCCCGAGGTCGCGCCGGAAGGCGATGAGGATGACTCGGTTCCTGATCTGTGGGACGCCATAGTCAGCCGCGTTGACGGGGAAGTGCCGCACGTCGTAACGCTCGCGGGGCTCGATTGTCGCGGTCTCCAGCATGTGCCGAAGGACCTCGTCATGCTCACGCCAGGCGGCGCCGTCCCTTCGCTCCTCGAACGGAAGGGAGAGCTCACGCTTGATGTATTCGAAGTACGGCGCGAACGAAGGGCGCAGGAGCCCCCGGACGTTCTCGCAGATGACGGCCTTGGGCTCCATCTCGCGGATAGCCCGGAACATGTGAGGGAACCCGTTACGGTCGTCCTCGTCACCCCTGGCTACTCCGCCAAGACTGAAGGGTTGACACGGCGGTCCACCGGCGAGGAGGTCGACCTTCCCCTTGAGGTGGTCGAAGTCCACCTTGCTGACGTCGCCCTCGACCAGCGGGGGGCGATCGCCCGGCTCGGGGATCGGCGGGACATCGCCCTCGGCGTCGTAACGGTCCGCCCCGTTCTCCACGAGAGTCTCGCAGGCACGCTTGGCATACTCATTGAACAGCAGGGGCCTGAAGCCGGCATGCTCGACCCCCATGGCCAACCCGCCGCCGCCCGCGAAGAGTTCGACGCTAGTCCTGGAAGACGAGGTGGAACTTGACTGATCAGCCATGTAGAAAGCGTACCGCGGAGCAGGTGTCCCGTTGGGCAGTGCGCAAAGATTGCTTCCAACCTTGAGTGACCCAGGCCAGTCCCACCCCTTCATGATCGCCAACCATTCCGACACTCCGGGACCTCCCAAACCTGCAACAATCGGGCCCAGAGCACGCCGGAGACGACGCCGGAGGCGGTGAGAGAAACTGAAGACCACGATCACCAGTCTCGCTGACCGTAAAGCGACAGCGACCCGACCCGGGCCAGGACGGGACCTCGCGTGAGCGACCAGTTCAGCAACCAGTTCAGGCTCAGCATCACCGAGGCGCTGAGCACGCAACTCTACGCCGCGCTTGACCGCTTGGAGCCGGCGCCACTCACACAGGAGAACCTCGACGCGCTTCCCGCGCAGGCTCAGAAACTCGGATTGCCGAGCATGTCCGGCGTCTATCAACTCTTTCGCCAGGAACCCGGCAAGGAACGTGAACTCACCTATGTCGGGAAGGCCGATCAGCCGCTGCCCAAGCGCCTAGGGGACCATCTATTCAAGCTCTCAGGCAGGGTCGGCATCTCTCTCGAAGAAATGTCATTCCGTTGCCTATTCGTCGAAGAGGATCTATCCGCCGTCTCCCCCGAAAAGATGCTGATCAAGCGTCACCTTAGGACCGGAAGAATCGTCTGGAACAATCGAGGATTCGGCATCAATGATCCCGGTCGAGAACGAGACACGACTAGAAATAGAGAAAATCACTTTGACTTGGAATTCCCAATCGACCTTGATCTTAGAGTTGCAGGACTGACGCCAGGCCCTCAATCACTTCAGGGGGTACTCCAGGCCATCAAGGATGGACTTCCATTTAACTTTCGATTTCAACAGCGTGTCGCAGAATTGCGCACCAAGACTGTCGTCGTCCCCGATGAGGAGATGACCGCAGACCAGGCGTTCCGGTTCGTCTCACAGCACATGCCCGAGGAGTGGCAGATAAGTGCGTTGGTGGGCTGGGCAATTATGTACAGAGATAATCAAAAGACGTATCCCAGCGCCTTCCGGTACTACCGCGCTGACGGCGTCGTCGAGCAAGTGCCGCAAACACGTAAGCCGGGTAAGGGCGAAGGTGAGGATGAGGTTGAAGGCGGCGATGAGTAACTTTTTAAGAGTTCAACCAAGCGACCGCGATAGCAGGTGGATCGTAAGGCGCACATCGATCGTCGTCCAGTCTAGCCATGCCATCTTCCGACGGCTGCTCCTGCCTATATAGGCATGGCTGGCGAAAATGGGTACCGCAACGATTTAAGCCCTGTTACTCCATGGTTCCGCGTTCGGGCAAGGATGAAGTTGGGGTGTCGATCAAGCTGGCCGAGTCGCGGCTAGATAGCCTTGGGGGCCGAACAGGTGCCTCCTGTCGAGGAAGCGATTGAAGTGGTTGCAGGTAGGTTCACCGAGGTGCAAGCACGCGTGGCAGGCTCCTCCGTTCCGGCCGCATGCGGGGTCCAGCGCGCAACGAGATTCGGCGGAGACGAGCGTATTGAGGAACTTGTCAAGGTCGTTTTCGAAGACGGCTTGAAGTCCACCTAGTACGAAATCGCCGCGGGTTGCCGCGAAGATGAAGAAGGTGCAGTGCCGGGGAACGAGATACTCACCCAGACCCTCGCGGTCGACGCCGGCGAAGACGGCGAGCTGCCTAATGGCACGGTGGGCGTATGAGTGGGTCAGCGTCAGGAGGTCCTCACCGAGTGACCGAGGGCCTGGGCCGGATTCGGTAAAACGATTCGGGATGTTGGCCCGAGCGATAGCCGTGCGGGTGGCTCGCTCGCCGTCGGCCGCAGGGAGTTGGTGTCCCCTGTGGATTAGCCAGTCATAGACGCGGACCGGGTCGAGTTGGAACATCAAGGCTTCGGCCTTTTGCAGGTCAGCGTAGACCCGGTAGCTGTTGCCCTTGCCGTGGAAGCGGCTCAGGCGGGCTTCGCCTGGGGCTAGCCCGCCACGGGTGAAGCCGTAGACCGCTTTGAGGACGGGAAACCGGTCGACCAGGTCGACGTTGGAGAACCCGGCCCTCTGCACGGACGCGGGATAGTCTCGCTCGAAGAGGCTCCGTGCCTCGTCGGTGATATTGCCAGTGACAAGGTCGGGGACTCTGATCCGGGACTCACTTGTCGCGAGTGCGATATCGACGGCGTCCCGCTCGGCGGCCTCGATCACGGGACCAGCCGCGTCCGTCAAGTGCCCGAGGTCATCCTCATCGGCGAGTTCTCCAGCCGCCTTCGCGTGCGCCGCCAGTTGCTCCGCGAGTTCGCGAGAGAAGTTCTTGGCCAGCAACTCCTCAACGAAGGACGAGCCCGTTGTGCGCTGAATGTCTGGTGTCCCCTCGAAACCGCCGAGAGCCCAGGCTAGTGCTCGTCGTTGGCCACCGCCAGCGGTCAGTCTTCGCATCTGCTCCATGCTCGCCGGGTTGATGAGGACGAAAGTCTGGGGAGAGTAGACGCTGGTCGCGCGGTGCACGTTGTAGGTGAGGAGTTTGGCGCCACGTCGATCGGAGTATTGACGACCGCACGGACACACGCGACTCCCGAGCCCGCGCTGCAGGACCTGGTCGCATTGGGGGCAGTCGAAGACGATCCGCGCCGCTTCGATGCTTGACTGATGGCGCATTCGTGTCTCGTGATGGACTGGGCAACGTGGAATGAGTGGTGCTTCAAGGCGACCGCATTCGTGGTAGCCCACGAAATGCAATTGCTGCCAGTTGTCGTGGCCGCCGCCGCATTTTTTCGGGCTGCCGGTCTCTACGCGTCGGCAGGTTCTGCAGACCCAGACTTCGGGGAATCGTTCGACCCGGACTCCCTGATGCCGGTTGACGCTCACGACTTCGATGGACGCCCGTGAATAGAGCGATTTGACCACGCTCGGGTCGAGACCGCCGGCACCTGCCGCCCAGCCCTCCATCTCCTCGATCAGTCGCCGTCGGATGAGGCTGTCCTCGACGTCGAGGGTGATCGGATCCTTCCACTCGACCGACTTCCAGACACCACGCCGGAGGTCACCCGTTTGTTCGGGGAGGAACCCATAGAGAATCTGCGTTCCGCTGCGCTGGTCTTTCATGGGAGTCTCCGGTGTTAGTCGTCGCTGACGGGGACCTGGGTTTCGACATCGCGAAGCGAGAGCATGGGCCGGCGGTCGCGATCGAAGAGCTCGTTCGGGAATCTCGCTCCGAAGCCGGTGTCCTCAAGCCGCGCGAAATAGGCCTCCAGCTGTTCCATGACGTCGTTGAAGGCCAGATGCTTGGCTTCATCGATGCCCAGGGCTGCCGCGCATGCCCGTGCCTCCTCCTCGGCTCCAACTCCGATGGTGGCGAAGTATCTGCGGAGCAGATCGACGGTTGTCAGGCGCTTACCGGAAGATTTCGGTTCGTGGACGAACAGGCGACGTGATTCGATCGCCGCAGGTGTTGTCAACTCCAGGACGCGTCGGCTCGATCGGGTCACGGGTATCGGTTCGACGAATCGGTCGCCTTGCTGGACGAAGGGCTCAAAGTGAGAGAACACCGTGGCATCCCGCTCTCGCCCGATCTTATGAATGACATAGATGAGGCCCGGGTGGGCACGACCGACACGTGCGGTGGCCTGGATGAACTCGGCCGTCGTCAGCGGCACACCCAGCACGGTCATGATGTTCAGGCGGTTGACGTCGACGCCGTGGGACATCATGGAGGACGCCGTGACGACATGGATGCGCTCGTCGAACTCGGCCTCGGGTTGCTCAAGTCGTTCGAGCGCCTCCCGGACCTGCTCGAACTGAGTCTGTCCGGTCAATGACACGACATTCAGCGGAGCGACTGGTACTTGGGTACCGGTGGAACGCAGCGCGGCCTCGACGTCGCGGACGGTGTTCCCATAGATGACGTCGGTGCCATACAAGTCCAGCAGAAAGTCCGAGAACTTTGAATCGACTCCAACTTCGGCGCACACCTCTTCTGGTTGCTCGCGCAGACGCCGGACGGACTGCTGAAGGATCGTCAGCGTGCGGTCGTTGACCCACTCAAGCGTCACTCCGCGAGGCCATACGGCGACGAACCTGCGCAGCAGATGGTCAGTCTCCCGGCTCCAGAACGACTCACGCGCCGATGGGCCGGGCACAGGGAACACACGTCCTGGCCTCTGGTAGAGGACGTCGACCTGCCGGTTGTAGCCGGTCAGTGTCGCCGACGACGCGATGATCTTTGGTCGAGTTCCGGTGAGTTGCTCTTGGAGCGAGTCCATGAGCGACTCGTAATGGGAGTCGACAGCGCCCAACGAGTCACGAAGCAGGTGGAGTTCGTCCTGGAGCCGGAAGGACGGTGCGAAATCAGGGCGCTCACCGTCCTTGATCCGCTCGACGTCGGCTTTGCAGCCCGGAACCAGGCAGCCATTGGGCCGAGTACTCCGCAGAGCGTAGGTGTAGCCGTGCATCGACCGTGTGCACTTGCCAGCGGGGCCTTCGAGGAAGCCCCGCATGTTGGCCTGCATGGCGATGAGCGACGCCTTGTCCAAAGTGCCGATCACCACTGTTGGCAGGAAGCGATATATCTCCTGGTCGACGATGTAGAACGGCAGGGGCTCGCCGTCGCTGGGGCAGTCGCCGTCGCGGCAGAGATGCCGAAGCGTCCAGTTCCTGCGGTCGAACTTGGTGTAGACGCCCTTCGTGCCACAGAACGGACACGACGTCAGGATGAGGTATCGCGCCGGCATGGCATCGTCCTCGACGTCGATCGGGTTGAAGTCCGTTGGCTCGATGGGGATGGCGTTCGGGGTGGCGTTCGCCCCCACGAAGTAGCCTAGGGAGATCGGCGCCCCAGCGACCTTGTGATCTCGGCGGATGAGTTCGGCCGCCCCCAGGGCGTCGGCGAAGCGTTGGGTCTGCTGGAGCGACAGCATCCGCAGGGGGAACCGGCTCCAGGCGGTGATACCCGACCTCTTGCCCCGCAACCGATCGTAGAAAGCGGCGAGAACAAGAAGCGCCAAGTAGGTTTCAGTCTTGCCGCCACCGGTGGTGAACCAGACAGTCTCGACATGATTCCAGTCGGTGCCCGCCTTGACGAAGCTGGGCAGGACGGAAAGGACGAAGCCGATCTGGAACGGTCGCCACTGGTTGTACTTGGCACGTGAGGCTCGTGCCATGGCGAGATTCATCAATGAGAACGCGTACCGAAGACGTTTGTCCCGCTTAAGGGCAGCCAGTCCTCGGTTGAGTCGGTCAAGCTCGTCACGGTAGTCGCCCGCAGCCTGCCGCGCTTGCGCGACCATCCCTGGCTGCCATCCCTCGTCGCGGGCACGACGAGCCAGCTGGGCGTCCGACCAGTGATCCTCTCCCCAGGCCTGGTACGCCTGGAGCAGATCGGTGAGACGAGCCACCGGATCGGAGGCAAGCGCCTCGAAGGTCAGATCGAGGACCGCCGGATCGGTACCGCCAAAGTTGTACTCTGGCCGCTTCCGATCGACTACCACGGTGTCGGTGGTCACGAGCTTGCCGCCGGGGCGCAGGGCAACGCCACAGTTGATCCCGATGGCTGGCAGACGCCGGTCGTATCGGAAGCTGTCGGGCAGGGACTCCAGCTCGAACGGCACGGCCTGTAGTCCGGTGATCTCCAGCTCCACCTCGAACAGGTGGCGCTCGCCTCGCTTGCGCACGTCGTCGGGCGTGACGTTGACCAGCTCGATGACCAGTTCGGGCGTTCCGCGCCATGACTCATCGGTCACTCGCAGTTCGGCGACCACACCAGGGGCCCCGACCGCATCGAAGGCATCCGCGACGGCCGTACCGCCGAAGGCTCGGTTCTCATCGCCGGGTCGCACGTCGACGGGAACGCTGATCTGGATCCCGTCGGTCTTCTGCCATTTGTCATCGCCGAACTGATTCCAGGCGACGGCCTTGATCGTAGCGGTGAATGACCAGGCGCTGTCGGCCATCGGCCGCGCGCGCATTCCGATCGCGCACGGATCCATGCGGCGCTCACGCTTCACCGACTTGGCGGCGTCAGTCTCCGGGGCGAGTCGACCGAGCCAGAAGACACCGGCCGGGTTGGCGTCGAGCACGGTCCGCCCATCGCCGCGGCCTTCGGCCGTCACCCGGTCGTTCAGCCAAGCGACGAACCGTTCGGCCGCCTCATGCGACTCCATGGCGGCCCTCCAAGTAGTCGTGAACTAGGGTGGCGACGATGGCGTCCTCCCGGATGATCGTAAAGATGCGCTTCTCAAGTTGACGAACGCGTTCCCTGGTGATCTTGAACTCGCGACCGAGATCCTCCAGGGTCATCTGCTCATGGCCGTGGAGCCCAGCGCGCCCTTCGAGGATCCGCGTGAACCTCGGGTCGTAGTTCTTGGCGATCTCCTCGATGCGCTTCTCGATCGCATGGAGCACCGCAGTGTCGAGAACCTCGTCCTCCACTGATGGCCCCACCTGATGCAAGACCAGCGAGCCCAGAGTGGAGCCATCTGGATCGTCGGAGACAACGGCGTCGAGATGCACGAGAGGTGAGGCGAACTCGATGATCGCCTTGAGGGTCCCCGGATCCTTTCCCAAGGCCTGGGCGATCTCCTCCAAGCTCGGCAGTCGACCGTTACGGGTTTCGAAGTCTCCGCGGTAGCGGACAACCTGCCGCCACTGCTCCCAGACATGCACGGGCAGCCTTACCGACGTGCTCGTGTCCGCTATGGCTCGTGAGATCGACTGCCTGATCCACCAGGTGGCGTAGGTGGAGAACTTATAGCCTAGGTTGGGGTCGAACTTCTCCGCGGCCCGATTCAGTCCCCGCATCCCTTCCTGCGTGAGATCGTCAAGCTCCAATTCGCCGCTCTGGGGTATGAAGCCCTTGGCTATATCGAAGACGAGCCGACAGTTATTGACGACCATGGTGTGTCTCGCGAGATCACCGTCGTTGGCCAGCGACCTCAGCTCGGCGGAATCCTCACCGCGAGCGAGAGCCTCTTTAGCCTGGAGTCCGATCTGAATGCGACGCCCGAGCGCGACCTCTTGATCGGCATTCATGATCCGGTGCTTGCCGAGCTTCCCTGGCATCGTGTACCGCATCTCGAAAGCCGACTCTCCGTCGACACTTGCCGCGCCTGACTGGGCAGGTGAAAGCCCGGAAGGCGCTCCTTCCGAGCCGACCGTCAGCTGCGCTGACTCCTCCAGAGCGCTTGCGTCGAGTAGCAGACCAAGGAGCTGCGCCGCCTCCTCGGCGCTAAGCCCACGTCGGCTGGCGACCGTGACGACATGAGTACGCGTTAAAGGCCCGACGCGCTCGACATCCTCCAGCAACGCCGAGTAGGCGCGCTCGACCAACTCATTGACTTTCATCGTGAGTTTCCTCCCGCAACCCACAAGGCCGGCTTTTCCGGCTCGCCGCAGTCCGCACCGCGACATCCCCTGAACAGGAAACGCACAATATTCCCGGAAGGAACGACAGGTCAAGGGAATATGGGGCAAGAATGCGAAGAGTGTGTCCTGGGCTCCCTGAAAAAGTCATGGAAGGCGCTTGTGTACGATTCGTTGACGAGCCATTTTGGGGCTTGATAGGCTCAGGCGTGAGCGAGGAGATATGCTTGGTGTTGGCATCTGCAGTTAGCGCGAAGCTGTAGCCTTGGTTGCTCGGGAATCGAATTTCACTCTACGTGCACGACACGCATCCGATGTCCGGTTAGTCATGTTGTGACCGAAAGAGGTCACTGTGCGTCGGTTGAGCAGTGCATCCCGCTCACCTGCTGGGATCAGTAGTGGCCAGAATGGGCCTCGCCGTCTGGGGAGATCTTCGCCCCTCAGAGCGGATAGCGCGCGGGCGTTTCGTCGGGGCCTGCGACGACGGCCCGTAGGCATCTGCCGCGCGTACGGGCGGGGTGCTGCGACGCGAGGGCTTCGGTGGCTATCCCCCACCGTGATGCGGTAGACGCCGCTGATCGCTGCGTTGGGCATATGCAAGTGGTTGTGACCACCGCCGAAATGGACACTGGTGAACGTTCGCACACGGTCGCTGGTCCGCTTCGGATGCGGCGAGCAGGCGGCTGTTTGCGTGGCGCCACGGCGCCCGCGATCATCCGATCGGGAAGCGGGATGGGATTGTTAGTTGGCAGCGGTGGGTGGTGGGGTTATGGGTGCAGCCATGCGCGCGGTTCCCCGTAGGGGGTACCAACGGAACCGGCTCGACCGGAACCGACCACCACGTTCGCCACATCGCGCTGCATATCGACGATCTCGGATGTGATCGTCACCTCGCACTCCACGAGGCTGTTCTCCCGGTCGTGGTGCATCTTCAACCCGAAGACATCCAGCAGCCGCCGCAGCGTCGGCTCAGGGAGTAGTTCCAGGTCGACCGGTCCGGTCGGCAGCAGATCCAGCAGTTCGGGTGCCGGGCGGAGGGGTGCCGTCTCCTGGAGTTCCCGGAGCCTGGCCTGTTCTGCCTTCAGATCTGCGGCGATCTCGGCGGCGCGCTCGTTGACACGCTGAACGAGTGCCGGGGTCGGCTCCTCCAGGTTCTCCAGCGGATCGAGCACGCGCGCTTGCCGCCGGGCCAGGTCCTTGATCTTGGCTTTGGCCGTCGCGACCTGCCTCTGGTGCTCGTCCAGGTGCTCGCCGTCCAAATGGGCGAGAAGCGCCTGCAGGCGTTCGCGGCGGTGGGCACCGAAGATCTCGCGGTTGAAGAACTCGTTCAGCCCCTCCAGCAGAGGCTTTTCCCGCACCCGGATCACGGCGGGATGCCCGTCGGGCAGGTACGCGCGCTTCGGGCTGCACACGTAGTAGGTGTGGCCGGAGTCCTGCTTGCCGAACATCCGCCGCCCGCACAGCCCACAAGCCATGTAGGACCTCAGCGCGAAGACCCGCCGAGGCTTCTTGGGCCTGCTCGGGCCACCGGAGCGACTCCGCGACCGTACGTTGTCGCGGGCGACCCGTTGCGCCTCGGTGAAGACCTCGATCGTCACCAGGCCAGGGTGGGTGGGCTGCCCGGACCACACCCACGCCTCGGGCGGGTTGCTCCTACCGCCCGCCGAAGATGTGGCTTTGCGGTTCCACACCATGTAGCCGGTGTACTTGGGGTTGCACAAGACGTCGCGGACCGAGGAGTAGGTCCACCTGCCCACGCTTCGGGACTTGGCCGTCGCGACTGGTGGCGGACTCCGCTCCAGGTCGACGTTGAGACGGTCGGCGATCTCCTGGTATCCCAGGCGTTCATCTATCCGCATCTCGAAGATCGCTTGGACGACCGGGCCCCGCACTTCGTCGGGGACCAGCACGTGCTTGGTGGCTCCCTGTTCGCGGCGCGCGGCCACCGGGTGAGGGACCTTCCTGGCCGCGTACCCGTACGGCGGCCGTCCGGTGTTTGAAGCCCTAGACCGCTCACGACTTGGAACACCCTCCAATACGTAGAGTCACCGACCCTTCCGGAGGGCACATAGACGACTGTGAGGGAACTGAGCGGACCTGGGGATGCGGTCGACCGCGGCGAAGGGTTCGGCGAGCGGCTGCTGGGCCAGCTGCTGGATCGGGCACACGAGATGCCGCCGCAGCTCATCGCCCCCCTGGTGGCCGAGGAGATACGCGCGATCGGCGGCCGGGACATCTCGATCCTGCTGCAGGACTACGCCCAGCTCTCTCTGGTGCCGCTGCCGGGCAGGGGCCTCACCGACGGCGAACCACTGCGGCTGGAGGGGTCTCCGGCCGGGCGCGCGTTCCTGTCGGAGACCGTCGTCGAGCAGCCGCGGGACGACGGTGTGCGGATGTTCTTGCCGCTGCTGGACGGCAGTGACGAGATCGGCGTGATGGCCCTGACCCTGGACAGCGTCGATGACGACGACCGCCGGCTGCTGCGGCGGCTGGCCGGCCTGGTCGCCGACATGCTGGTCACCAAGAACCACTACACCGACCAGTTCCTGCGGACGCGACGACGCGAGCCGATGAGCGTGTCCGCGGAGATCCAGTGGTCGCTGCTGCCTCCACTGACCATGACCACGCCGCAGGTCGCCGTCGCCGGCATCCTGGAACCCGCCTACAACGTCGCAGGCGACAGCCTCGACTACGCCCTCAACGACGACGTCCTCCACCTCGCCGTGATCGACGCGATGGGACACGGCTTGAACGCCGCCGTACTGGCCACCGTCGCCGTGGGCGCCTACCGCCATGCCAGACGCGCCCAAGCCGGCCTCGCCGAGCTGTACGCGTTCATGGACACCGCCATCGACGCCCAGTTCGGCCCCGACCACTTCGTCACCGCACAGATGATGCGCCTCAACACCGGTACCGGCCACCTGGAATGGGTCAACGCCGGCCACCCCGCCCCGATGCTGATCCGCGACCACCGCGTCATCGGCGCCCTGGAAGGCACGAGCACCCTGCCCGTCGGCTTCGGCGGCTCGAAACCTGAGATCAACAGCGAGCGGCTCCGCCCCGGCGACCGCGTTCTGGCCTACACCGACGGCCTCGTCGAAGAGCACACCGCTGGCGGGGAACAGTTCGGCGAGGACCGCCTGATCGCCACCATCGAACGCGTCGGACCCGCCAGCGCGACCGTCCAGCAGATGGTGCGCGACCTCTCCCACACCCTCATGCGCGAACGAAGCGGGGTCACCAGCGACGACGCCACCCTCTTCCTCATCGAATGGCGCGGCGGAACCGCCGACCACCTCAGCAGACCACTCCTGTGACCGAAGATCCCGGGCCGGCCGGGTAGGGCGAGCGCCGAGCATGATGTGGTTCCTGCCCTCGGTCGCGTCAGGAGACGAAGGCGCCCGCCACGATGAGCGCGCAGACGAGGGCCACCGCAATGGCCATGCCGCTGATGAGACCCATCATCAGCCGCAGATAATCGTCTTTCATGGTCATCGGGCACCTGTCGTCCTGGTCACGGTCGTCGAGCCCGGAGTGCGAGCCGGTCCCGCGCGGACGCCGAACCGCCCGTCGGGAGGCGGCGCACGGCGTGATCGCCGTCATGCGGCGAGTTCGGTGTGGAGGTCCGGGGCCGGGTAGAGGGGCAGGGCGCGGTCGAGCGCGGTGACGCGGAGGAGCGCGGCGACCTGATGGCCGGGGGCGACGAGCCGGAGCGTGATGCCGAGTGCGGCGGCGCGGCGCTGGATGCCGACCAATACGGCCAGTCCGGCCGCGTCGGCGGACGCCACCTCCCCCAGATCGAGGATCAGGAGTCGGCCGCTGCGCCGCAACGCGCCGATCAGGTGCTCGCGCAGTGCCGGAGCGGCGGCGCCGTCCAGGGCCTCCGACAACGCGACGATGGTGTGGCCAGGGCGCTGGCGGGCGGGCATCCTCACCTCGTCGGGGGCCCGGACCAGACTTCGGGCAGCCGACGTGGGGATGGTGATAAGAGCGGTCATGGCGATCTCCGATCGCAGATGGTCCATACTGCCGGACGACCCGGGGCGGCGGGCCGGATCAACGTGCCGCGAACTCTTCTCGGAGTCGCCCGCCCTCGGACTCCCAGGCGCTCTCCGAGCTGTCCGAAGTGCCAGCCCGGTTCGTCCGGCCGGGTGGTGAGGCGAGGGCGGCCAGCAGGTCAGGGGTGTGCAGGAGGTTGTGAGGGTGGGACGCCAGCTCCATCGACGCCTCGGCTTCCTCCCGGGGCGTGGCGGCCGGGACGGTGAACAGGTCCACACGCCGGCCGTCGGCGTAGATGGCGGTCAGCAGCCCGGAGGGCAGGGAGTCGAACCAGCTCAGCCGCACCACCCGGGTGTCGGCCGGGCCGTCGATGCGCAGCCGTCGGGGACGGCTGTCCCAGTCGTCCGCCCGGAGCATGACGTGGGTGATGAGGCGGTGGTCGTCGATGGGACCGTGGTCCTGCAGGGCCAGGATCAGGCCGGGCAGTTCCGCGACCGGGTCGGCGGACCGGGGCCACCAGCCGCCGTCCAGCAGGGGACGCGCGGAGCGCGGAGGGGCCGCGGGGCGCAGCAGCAGCCGTGGCGTCGAGGGCGGTGACAAGCTGATCGTGGTGCGGCGTTCGGCGGTGGTCCACATGGCAGGCGCCTTTCTTGGCTTCCGATCGGTGCGGCGGCTGGGGGTGCTCAGCGGAGGCGCTTGCGGGTCAGCGGGCGCAGTTGCGTGAGGCGGGCGGACCCCAGGATCAGGGTGACCGCGATCCCGGCGGCCATGGCGGCCATGAGCACGACCGCCAGCGGCAGGACGCCGCTCAGCCCGGCGAAGGAGATCCGCACATCGCCGGTATTGCTCACCAGGAGCACCATGAAGAGGACCGAGATGGCCGCGACGGCCCACAGCTCTGACCACACCACGCTGGTGCGGACCGCCGTCACCGTTCGCTGCGCAGGTGGCTGCTTGCGCCGATCGGGGAGCCTGGGGCCAGGTGGGTTGAGCTGGGACGCTGAACCGGTCTGACCGGTGCGCCCGTTGGCGCGCGGCCTGTGCGAGGTCTGCATCACTCCCCCTCTCAGGGGGGCGGCCGGTGTGGCGGATCAACCCTCAGAACAGGATGCCGTCGTTTACCGGATACTTTTTATTCTACTCGACTATTCGCCGATATACGGAAAACGCACATAGTTTCTGAGCGCTTCACTCACGCATCGTAACCGCCGACGCCGGAGTACGAGAAACCCGCCCCCACTTCTGCTGTATTCCGGTCGAGGCGACGGGCTACCAGCGCGAGTGATGGGTTTATGCATGGATTGACCGTGTCCGTCCTCGGGCCGTCGCGCTTGCTGGACGCAGCCGGCCAGCACCCCGGGAGAGGTCGGGCCGGACGCGACGCTACGGCCGGACCGCCGGCCCGGCACCGGCGGCGAACGCCAGCTCGCCCGCCGCTGACGCGGCCCGCCGCTGACGCGGCCCGGCGCGGGGGCGGCCCGGACGTCAGTCCGGGTCATCGCGTCGAGGCGGATCGAACTCCACGTCGACGTTCTCGAAGCCTTTGTGACGTTCGGTCTCGGCGTAGGAGGTGTAGGCGCGCCGGTCCCCGGCGGTCAGCTCGACGTTGTCGGTGAAGGGCGTCAGGAGGCTGCGGGGCCACAGCCGCTGCTCCCGGACGACGTTGATCTCGGCGCTCAGCACGAAGGTGACCGCGCCCAGATAGATCCACGTCAGTAGGCCGAGGACGATCCCGAACATGCCGTAGGTGGCGCTGGCGCCCTTGAGCATGTGACCGAGCAGGAACGTGCCGGCCCACTGAATGACCTGCCATACCAGCGCCGCGGTGATCGCCCCCGTCCGGACCTGCGCGATGGTGAGCCGCCGGGCGGTCAGCACCCGGAACGCCACGGTGAACAGCACGACGTTGACGGCGACGGCCACCAGGATCGCCACCGCCCGCACACCGGCGCCGCCGCCGAGAACCCCACCGGATGCGGTCACCGCCGACAGCAGCGTGGTCACCAGGATCACCGCGCCACCGAACGCCAGCAGCGCCAGGCTGCGCACCCTGGCGGCGAAGGGGTTCGGCCGCGAGTTGCGCGGCACCCCCCACATCTTGTTCAGGGCGTTCTGTGCAGCCTGTACGACGCCCAGGCCGCCGTACAGGCTGCCTATGGAACCCGTGGCCAGGGCCAGGATGCTTCCTTGAAAGCTATGGATGTTCGCGCCGATCTGGTCCCCGAGGACCGGGAACTGCGCGAGCGCCGAATCCAGTACACGTTGCTGCAGATCCGGGTTGTCCTCCAACGCGAACCCCAGAGCGGTGACCAACAGCAGCAGCAGCGGGAACAGCGACACGAACCCGTAATAAGTGATCAACGCCGTGAGGTACGCGCCCTGGTCGTCCACGAACTTGTACACCACCGCCAGCGGCAGTCCCGCCCAGCGATGCCGCCTCTGATAGGCGTCCACGCGGCCGACCACTCCCACACGGCTCTTCTTCCCCCATCAGCGCGCCCCCAACGCTCGACCGCCCGGTTCGGGCGCGGGCCGTCTCCTGCCCGGTCGGCGACGTCCGGCGGCAGTAGCCGCGCCTCGGCCTCGTAGTGCAGGACGTTCAGGTCCGGTACGGCATGACCGTCCCCTGGGCATCATGCGAGAGGTCTGGACCCGATCGCAGGGTTAGACCGCAGGTCGTGAGCGGTCTATGCTGCGTGCGACGGCGGTAATCGTCTGTCCGGCCGCTCCAGACCCTGGCGGCGTAGGTGCATACGCTCCAGGGAAGGTCGTCATGACGGCATTCGAATCCTCGCCCCCATCCTCCGTTCCACAGAAAACGCGGGCGGGTCTGGACACCACGGCCGGCGACCGCGGCCGAGCCGGGGCGCCGGTCAGTCTCCGGCGGACGGACGTCGAGTGCGGTGCCGGGTCGACGGCGACGCTGCTGGCACTGGCCGGGGAGATCGACGCGTCCAACAGCAGCTGGCTGACCGTCCGGCTCAACACCATGATCACCAGCGCGTCCACCGGCCACGGCCGCACCGCGCCGAGCAGCGGTGTGGTCATCGACCTCACGCGCCTCAGGTTCTGCGACGCCAGCGGCATCACGGTCCTGGTCAAGGCTTTCAAACACGCCCGGAATCAGCGGCTGGTCCTGAGCATGGCCGGAGCCACGGGGCGGGTCGATCGCGTCCTTCGCCTCACCGGCATCGGCGAGGTCATCAGCCTGCATCCGAAGCCGGCGGACGCGTTGGCGGCGCTGCGCCGACGTGACGATCGCACGGCTCAGCACCCGGAAAGCGCCCTCGACGGCTGACCTGCCCAGTGCTCCGGTTGGAGGCGCTTGGCTGGGCGTACGACGTGCGCTGGCCCACCGCGGCCCGGATCGCTGCACGACGCCGCGCGGCCACGACCGCGGCCGAGAACCCATCGGCCCGTGAAGCCCGCGGCGTACCGGGCGTCACCTGCCGAGCGGGCAGGCATCCGGGTGCTCGTTCGTTCCCGTCATCGTTTCGCGGTCAACCGTGGTCGGCGCGGCGGCCGGGATCGTGTGGCGGGTGCAGGAAGCCCATCACGGCGGGGTCGTCGTCGATGACGGCCAGCGCGAGGTCGGCGAGTTTGCGGTTGGTGTCGCGGGCCTGGGCGCGCAGAGCGGCGAAGGCCTGATCGAGTGAGGTCTGGTGGCGCTCGGCGAGCATGCCCTTGGCCTGCTCGATGATCACACGGCTGTTGAGCGCGATCTGCAGTTGCTGTGACAGCAGCTGATGTTCGCGGGCCGCGCGTTCGCCCAGGATGCCGATGGTGGCGACGTCGGCCATGGCCTGCCCCAGCGACTGGACCGTGGTCGCCTCGTCGACGGCCAGGACCGTGGAGGGGGCGGTGAACAGGTTCATCGCGCCGATGATCCGCTCTCGCATCCGCATCGGCAACGCCACCACCCCGCCGTAGCCGGCGTCGAGGGCCGCGGCGCTGAACAGCGGCCACCGGGAGGCTTCGGCGGCGAGGTCGGCGACCCTGACGGGCCGGCCGGTGGCGAAGCAGTCCAGACAGGGGCCCTGCCGGGCTTGGAGTTGGAACAACTCCAGCAGCCGGGTCTGTTCGGTAGAAGCCGCGATCACCTGTAGCTCGTCGGCCTGGTCGGTGAGCAGGATCCCGGCCGCCTCCACCTTCAGCAGTTCCACGCAGCGCTCGGCCAGCCGGTGCAGGAACTCGATGAGATCGAAGTCGACCACCAGGGTGTCGGCCAGCTCGACGAACACCTCAGCGAGTCGTTGTTGCTGTGGCATGGCTGCTCAATCCGTTTCCTCGGCCCAGTGGCTGGGGGTCCTGTCGTGTGATGTCGTCTCTCGTAGACCGCAGTGGTCATCGTGTCGATCCATCGTGTCGTCACCCGTCGGGAAGGTCGTCGGGATGGAACCGCAGCCGCCGGTCCACCACCTGGCGGGCTAGCCGGGCCAACGGGACGCCTTCGGTGAAGGCGCGGGCGCGCAACGCCGCGAACGCGTCCTGCAGACCCACGCCGAGCTGGACGGCGACCATCCCGGTCGCCTGATACACCTCGATCCTGCCCTCGCCCGGCCCGCCCAGCGGCCAGGCCCCCTGATCCGAGGTCGTGCCGTCGGGCGAGGTCCGGCCCGCGGTCAGCATCACCGCCACCGCCGTCCGGCACAGCGTCACGGCGTCGGCGACCTGCTCCGCGGTCAGCGGTCCCGGCCTGACCCGGTACAGGGTGAGAGTGCCCAGCCGGATCGCCCCCACCTGCAGCGGGAAGGCGAACATCGCCCGTACCCCGGCCGCCGCGGCCACCGGCGCGAACACCGGCCACCGGGAGGCGCCGGCCAGCGAGGACACATCGGCGACCAGCACCTGGCCGCCAGAGGCACCGGCCTCGATGCCCGGACCTTCCCCCAGGGTGAACTGCTGCTCCTCCAAGAGCGCGGCCACCGCATCGGTGGCGTGCGCCCGCTGCCGGCGGTCCGGCCGGGCCGCCACCGACACCGCCGACCCGTCCACCTCCACCGCCGCCACGGCCGCCTGGCACACATGCGCGGCCGTTACCATCTCACCGTCCGCACACCCGGCGACCAGCTCCCATAACCGGGCCGCCCGCGCCTCGCCCGCTGTTGGTATAGCCGCTCACCGCCTCCGCTGTCCGAAGCGACCGGATGGCCACACCCTGAACCCAGCGTCGCACAGTCTCGGCACCGCGAGGCGATCGGCTCTGCTGTTGGGCGCTGCTCGGATCGCCTGTGTCGGCGTCTCGCGCCAGTGAGTTTCGCTGGAAGTAATCGGCGGGCGTTTCTCGGGAATGCTCGCCCGTATGGGAGAGGACAGTGTGACCACAAGCGTGACCACGGACGTTCCAGCCCCCGGCAGTGCAGCCGCCCGGGACCGGGGCGATGCGGGTCCGCGGGGCAGCGACTACGCGCTGCTGTCCCGCGAGGTGAAGCGGGCCGGACTGCTGACCCGGCGGCCGGGCTACTACACCGTCAAGATCGTTTCGAATCTCGTCCTGCTGGCGGCCGGTTGGGCGGCCTTCGCACTGGTCGGGCCGTCCTGGTGGCAACTGCTGGTGGCGGTGTTCCTGGCAGTCGCCTTCACGCAGACCGCGTTCCTCGGGCACGACGCGGGTCACCAGCAGATATCGGGCTCCAAGCGGGTGAACGAGCTGCTGGGGCGACTGCACGGCAACCTACTGGTCGGGCTCAGCTACGGGTGGTGGATCTCCAAGCACAACCGGCATCACGCCCACCCCAATCAGATCGACCGCGATCCCGACGTCGCCACCGGAGCGATCATCTTCACCCGCGAGAGCGTTCGGGCCCGGCACGGCCCCGGTGTCTGGCTGGCCCGGCACCAGGCGTGGCTGTTCTTCCCGATGCTGCTCCTGGAAGGATTCCATCTGCATCTCGCGAGTGTCCGCGCCCTGTTCGGCGGCAATGCCACCGCGCGCGAGCCGGGCAGAACCCGTTTGGCCGAGGGCGGTCTGCTGCTCGCCCACATCGGCGGATATCTCACCGCCCTGTTCTGGGTACTCCCTCCGCTGCAGGCCGTGGGCTTCCTCCTCCTCCAGCAGGGCCTGTTCGGCCTGTACCTGGGCTGCTCGTTCGCCCCTAATCACAAGGGCATGCCGATGCTCGGCAGGAACGACAAGACGGACTATCTGCGCCGGCAGGTCACGACCGCGCGCAACATCCGCGGTGGCCGGATCACCGATTTCGCGCTCGGCGGACTGAACTACCAGATCGAGCACCACCTGTTCCCGTCCATGCCGCGGCCCAACCTGCGCCGCGCGCAGGCACTGGTGCGCGCCTTCAGCGACCGGCACGGCGTCGCCTACTGCGAGACGAGTCTCCTCCAGTCCTACGCGCAGGCGCTGCGCCATCTCCATGCGGTCGGCGGGCCGTTGCGTCCCGAGCTGGAGTACTGACCGCGCCGGCCGGTCACCGGCGCCGGATCGCGGCACTGGCTTGCCCGAGCTCTGAGCTTTCCTCGCCGACGGGCCGTGCCGCCCGCCTCGGGGCCGTCTGCTCCTCCCCAAGCTGAGCGGGCCTGGATCGGCGGCGCGCTGCGCCTACGCTGGCGGGGCATCGGCGCGTCCCCTGGCGCCTCACAGGCCGGGTGGCGTCCGGTTCAGCGTGCCGGCGGCTGTTCTTGTAGCCGTCCCCCATCAGATTTCCCGGCGTTCTGCGCCGTCGATCGTGTCCGGGAGCGGTCGCGCGGGTCGGTCGGCTTCTCAGGGGCGGACATGCGGGCGGCCGTTTCCAGGGCGGCCCGTGCCGCCGCATCGTCGGTTGAGGCCGGGACGGTGAGAAGGTCGACGCGACGGCCGTCGGCATAGATCGCGGTGAGCAGTCCGGCGGGAAGGTTGCCGAACCAGCTGAGCAGCACCTCCCTGGTGTCCTCCGGGCCGTCGACGCGCAGCCGGCGGGGATGGGCGTCCCAGTCGGTCGCGCGCAGCATGATGTGGACGATGGGGGAATGCTCGTCCGACGGGCCCTGTGCTTGCAGTGCCAGAACCAGTCCGGGCAACTCCACGGCTGGATCGACCGAGCGGGGCCACCAGGCACCGTCCACCCGCGTGCGGCTCGTATCGTCTTGCTTCGGACCAGCGCGGTCGGTCGGGGCCGACGGCCGCATCGCCAGCCGAGGAGTCATGGACGGGGAGAAGCTGATGGTCGTTCTTCGTCCGGCAGCGGTTCGCATAGGTCTGCACCCCTCTCCCGAGAGGCGCGGACGGCGACCCCCGGGTGCGTTGTCGGCGGGGACGGGGCCGACCCGATACTTCGCTACCCCACAGATGCGGCAAAAGTGATTTCTCAGGACGGCCGGCGAGTCGAGCTACCCCATAGCTACGATGCCCTGTTTATCAGATATCTACATCATACTCATGATTTGCTGACGTTTCGGGGGCAGAGCGCGGCAAAATCCAAATGCCATTAATTATACTTTTCTTGGCCTTCGATGAGCGGCATCACCCACGTCGCCGTCAGATGATCCGGAACGTGGCGCGCCCACTACCGGCCTGCTGTCCGGACCGCGCCCCCGGATGGCGGACGCCACTCCGGCATTCCTGTGCGGTCTCGCCCTCCGCCGGATGCGGCGGAGTCTCAGAATCGGCGACGCCGCCACAGCCCCAACGAACCGGCGCCCTCACGGCGTCGGCACGGCCTGGTCCCGTACATCAGGACGAGCAGGATCACTCCGGCGAGCAGAGCGGCCGCGGCCATGGTGATCGCCATCAGCGGCGTGGCGGTCTTCCACAACACCGTGAGGACGATGACCGCCACAGCGATGATCGCAAGAGGTCCGGCAGGGCTTATGGGAGACGGTCGGAGAGCGCGGTCGCGGCGGGCGCGTTCCGGAAGGGGCACGGCATTCCCTGCAAAGCCGGTATGGCGAGTCAACCGGGCGGGATGTCGCCATTGGCCGGATGACCGCAGTCTACGCGCGTCGCAGTGATCCCCCTCCGGTGATGGCCGAACGCTTGTGCCCCCGCCTAAGGCACCAAGCCCCTGGCCCCGCGGCCCGGTAGCGGGTGTGCGCGCAGCAGCGGCCGTCAGCCGGGGATGCGCAGAGCGGGAGCGCGACATCGTCCTCGCCGCTGGGCTCCGTGCGCTCCATGAGCCGGTCACACAAGTCGGCCATGACGCCGTCCAGGCGGGCCAACACGGTGCTGGGCGGCGCGGTCGTGTCCCAGGCCAGCCGCCGCGCATCACCGGCGGGCAGTTCAGGCCGCTCGAAGCCGCCGCTTTCGAAGCGATTCGCCGGCCCGATGCCGTTCACCGTTCTCGTGCCGGGCGCGGACCAGGGGCGCCCACCGGAGTCCGCGAGCGTCCAGGCTCGCCTCTGAAGCCAAGGCCAGGCGGAGCCCCACACACAGCGCGATGGCAAGGCAAGCGCGTAGACTCACGATGACGAGGGTTTTCGCTATGCGGGCGGCCAAGCCTACATCCCCTGGTTTCTCCATACTCGGGCGCTTCAGCCCAGACAGGCCCGGCGCCATGACGCCGCAACACCACCTCGTCCAAACGGCCGACCACTCCGCCGAACCCCTCGGCCTGACCCTTGCACGGCTCAACGATCGCACCGTCATCGCCATCAGCGGCGATCTCGACGCCGCCTCCACCCCGGTTCTGCGGGAACGCCTGTACGCCGCGCTGCGGGACTGCGGCGTGTACGTGACCGTCGACCTGTCGGACGTGACGTCCTGCGACGCGTCCGGATTGGCGATGCTCGTTGGCGCACGCCGCCGGGCCGAAGCGACCGGCGCCACCTTGACTCTCGCCCGCCTCCGCCCGCAGCCGACCGATCTGCTGCGGGTCACCGGACTGCATCGCGTGTTCATGGTCGGTTCCTCCGCCACCGACGCCCAGGACGCAAGCCCGGACAGCCGGTCGACCGCGGCCTGACTGCGCGCAGGCGCTCGCACCCACCGAACGGGCCATGGCCAGTGCAGATCTGCGGCCCGCGACATCGAGGCCCGGCCACCGCCCGGCCAGAGAAGAGAGCGGGATGACAACATGACCGACGACGAACTACCGGCGACCCTCTGGGGCCCATCGGGCACGTCCCGGGGCGCGGCCGACCGGCGGCGGCTGGCCGCCTCATTCGACCTGATGGCGGCGGTCCTGAACGGGACCACCGTGCCCAGCCTGCTGAAGCTCGTGACCGAGCGGGCCCGCTCCATGGCAGGCGTTCCACTCGCATTCATCGCGCTGCCCGCCGAAGAAGCCCACACCCTGCGGATCGATGTCGCGGTCGGCGTCGGCAGCGACCGGATACGCGGACTGACCGTCCGGCGCGGACGGTCGATGCTCGGCCAGGCGTTCAACTCCCGCCGGGCCCTGTCAGCGCGAATCGTCACCGATCAGACGCTCAGCGCCTTACCGGCCGGGCCGATCCTGATCCTGCCACTGGACAACGGCGAGGCCACCCACGGAGTTCTCGCCGTTCTCGCACGGCCGAGCGCCGAGCCGTTCAGCCCCTCCACCGGCCGCCAACTACTGCTGTTCGCCGACACCGCCGCCCGCCTGGTCCAACTCGCCGAAGACCGACGCACAACCACCCCACCAGACAGCGCGTGCGCACCCATCATCGCCCTCCGCCCTCCACCCACGCGAAGCTGACACAGCCGCCCCTGCTGTTTGCGCAATGGCTCGTGGAGGTTCACGTCGCTCACGCGACCAGGGCGAACACCGTCGAGATCGCCTACACCCCTAACAGCTCCTGGCTCGTCACTCCATCGACACGCGGTTACGGGATATCGGGAAGCGGGATGGGATGCTTAGGCGGGCGTTGGG
>NZ_SMKM01000002.1 GCF_004348665.1 Actinomadura sp. GC306
GGTGTGCACGGGGCCCTGGGCGGTCGGCGCCCACTCCGGGACGCGCGGCGGCCCGGAGACGTCGGGGAACGGCGGCCGCGTCTCCGAAGGGAAGCCGGACGACGCGAAACCCGACGACGACCCGGTGCCGCCGTCCCGCCGCGGAACCGGCAGCACGGCGCCGCCGCTGTGCGCGACGTCCGTGACGGGAAGGCCCAGCTCGGCCTGCGCGCCTTGGAGCGCCTGCGCGAACTCCACGGCCGTCGTGTACCGCTGCTCGGGGGCCTTGGCCATCGCGCGGACGATGACCTCCTGCACGCGCGGCGGCACGTCCGCGCGGGGGATCGGCGGCGGCGGGTCGTGCAGGATCCGCAGCATGAGCTGCGCGATGCCCTCGCCCGCCGGCCCCTTGAACGCGGGCTGCCCAGCGAGGAGCTGGTACAGCGTCGAGCCGAGCGAGTAGATGTCGGAACCGACGCCGGGCTGCCGGCCCTCCAGGATCTCGGGCGCGGCGTGGTTGGGGGTGAACGCCTGCGTGTGGGTCGCGTCGAAGGAGTCCACGAGGCGGGCGATCCCGAAGTCGGCGAGCGCGGGCTCGCCGTACCGCGACAGCAGCACGTTCTGCGGCTTGACGTCGCGGTGCAGGACGTCGCTGTCGTGGGTGGCGGCGAGCGCGCCCGCCGTCTTCACCCCGATGCGCAGCACGTCCGCGACCGGCAGCGGCCCCTCCCGCGCGAGCCGGTCGGTGAGCGCGCCGTGCTCGAAGTACTCCATCGCGATGTAGGGGCGCCCGGACCGGGTGGTGCCGGTGTCCAGCACGGTCACGATGTTGGGGTGGCCGGACAGCCGGCCGGTGATCCTGCTCTCCCGCTGGAAGCGGCGCATCGCCGCGTCGCCGACCGAGCCGATCGACAGGACCTTCAGCGCGACCATCCGGTCCAGGTGCTCCTGGTGCGCGCGGTAGACGATGCTGAAGCCGCCCTCGCCGACCTGCTCCAGCACCCGGTATCCGGGGACGTCCTCGGTCATGGGAGGGGGGAGCCCTTCGTGTTCGCTCGTGGGGGTCGCGGCGGGGGCGCGGTCTTTCGGCGTCGTGCGGCCCGGGGCGGCTCCCCCGAGCGGCAACAGCGTAGTACGGGGACGAAACGGGTGCGTGCCGCTCGCGCCGAACGGTCCGGGCGCTGATCGTCCACCGCCTCGGGTGGGGAAATAGGCGGACATTTTCAACGCCCCGATTAATCGTTGTCCCAATTTCGCTCCTGGCCCGGCCGTGTGCCGCCTAACCTCAGGGTTCGCGACGACAGAACGGCCCAGAGGGAGTGGCCCGCCGTGACGGAAGATGTCCTGACGAGAACGCGGACGGAAGCGCCGCCGCCGAGAACGACATATGGCGACCTTGTGCGAATGGCGTATTTCGTTCTTCCCGGGACCGGGAAGCGCGTCTACCGGCTGGCGGTCGCGCGGCGGATCGTGGACGCCTCCGCCCGCGGCGCCCGGGACCGCTCGCCCGCCGGGCTGGCCCGCCGCCGCACCCGCGTGCTGCGCCGGGCGATGCGCCCGTCCCGCCGGCTGCACATCGGCCTCGGCCCCTGGCTGCGCGCCCTGCCCACCCGGCTGCCCGACCCGGCGCTCACCGCCGCGCTGGCGAGGCTCCACCCGCACGTCCGCGTCGCCTACGTGCTGCGCCACGTCGAGGGGCTGCCCCGGTACGCGGTCCACGACCAGCTGGTCGAGCTGCGCATCCGCGACCCCTGGCAGGCGATCCGGGCGGCCGACGCCGTCCGGCCGCCCGGCGCCCGGCACGCCGAGCGCTTCGAGCCCGCGCTGCTGCGCCCCGTCCGCAACCGCTCGGTGCTGCCGCTGGTCATGGCCGCCGTCCTCACCGCCGCCCTCGTCGCCGTGCTCGTGGTGACCGAGCGCGGCGCCCCGCCCGGACCGGCGCTGCGGCTCGCCTCGGCCGACCCGGGCGCCTGGACGGGCGGCGCCCGCACCCTCGACGCCTGGCTAGCCCGCGGCGACCTCGCCCGCGACCGGACGTTCACCCGGGCCGCCGCCGCGGCCTGGGCCGCCGCGCCGGCGGACCGCCGCGCGACCGGCACCGCGCAGCTCCTCTACGCGGGCAACGTCGGCGGCACGCCGCTCGCCGTCATGCGCCAGGGCGCCCGGGTCGCCCGCTACGCCGAGGGCGGCCTGGACGTCGTCACCGCCGGGCACGACACGTCCGCCCCGATCGCCCTCGGCGGCGGCCGCTACCTCCTGGCGCCCTGGGACCCGCGGCCCGAGACCCTCTCCGGGGACGCCCTCGCGGTGACCGACGGCGTGACCGAACCCGCCCGCGCCGGCTCCGACTGCGGCCGGGGCCCGGTCTTCCACGTCGGCTCCCGGACCGTCGGCGACCTGGGCGGCCCGCGCGCCACCGTCCTCGGCTACCAGTCGCCGGCCCACCGGCCCGGCGGCCGCGACGAGTCCGAACCCGAGCACGAGCGCCTCGGCCGCGGGGCCCGCGCGTTCTGGGACCGGCTGGCCTGCGCGCCGCACCCGGCGGACGGGGCCGACCGGCCGGTGACCGAGGCCGCGGCATGGAACTTCTGGTCCGGCAGGCTGCCGCGCGGCGGCGGCTCCGCCGACTGGGTCTGCACCCGCCTGACCTTCGGAGACGGCGCCACCGCGGCCGCCGCCACGCTGCTCGCGAAGAAGGACCTGGCCACCGGCCCCTGCGACGCCCGCCGCCCGGTCAGCGGAACCTGGTGGAAGGCCCCCACCGACCGCTGGTACTACCTGGCCGCCGCCGCGCGGGGCCTCGTGCCGCGCGCGGACGGCGTCCGCCGCTCCACCGTCCGCGCGCGGCTGCTGACGGCGACCGGGGACCGCGACGAGCCGGTGCAACTCACGGCCCGCTGACGGCGCCCCGGGTCAGCGTGCGCTTACATTGATCGGGCACACTGGGGGGACCGCACGAGAAGCAGGGAGATGCGCATGGGCAAGGGGCCGCTGTCCGGAGTACGGGTGATCGAGCTAGCCGGGATCGGGCCGGGGCCGTTCGCCGCGATGCTGCTGGCCGACCTCGGCGCCGACGTGATCCGCGTCGACCGCGCCTCCGCGGTCCGCGCCGGGGAGACCGCCGGCGGGACCGACTTCGCCAACCGCGGCAAGCGCTCCATCGCGATCGACCTGAAGAGCGAGCGGGGCAAGGAGGTCGTCCTCCGGCTGGTCGAGAAGTCCGACGTGCTCCTCGAAGGGTTCCGGCCCGGCGTGACCGAGCGCCTCGGCCTCGGCCCGGACGACTGCCTCGCCCGCAACCCGAAGCTCGTCTACGGGCGGATGACCGGCTGGGGCCAGGAGGGCCCCCTCGCGCACACCGCCGGGCACGACATCGGCTACATCGCCATCACCGGCGCGCTGCACGCCATCGGCCGGGCCGGCGGCCCGCCGCAGGTCCCGCTGAACCTGCTCGGCGACTTCGCCGGCGGCAGCATGTACCTCGTCGTCGGCATCCTGTCCGCCCTCCTGGAGACCAGGACGAGCGGGCGCGGCCAGGTCGTCGACACCGCCATCGTCGACGGCGCCGCGCACCTGTCCACCTTCATCCACGGCTTCCTGCGGGGCGGCCTGTGGGAGGACCGCCGCGGCGTCAACATGCTCGACACCGGCGCCCCCTGGTACGACGTCTACGAGACCTCCGACGGGGGCCACATGGCCGTCGGCGCGATCGAGCCCCAGTTCTACGCCGAGTTCCTCCGCCGCCTCGGCGTCGAGGGCGAGGACCTCCCCGCGCAGCACGACCGCTCCGGCTGGCCCGCGCTCCGCGAGCGCTTCGCCGCCGTGTTCCGCACGAAGACCCGCGACGAGTGGACGGAGGTCTTCGTCCCCAGCGACGCCTGCGTGGCCCCCGTCCTGTCCATGAACGAGGCGGCCGAGCACCCGTTCAACACGTCCCGCGGCGTGTTCCCCGAGATGGCGGGCCACCCGCAGCCCGCGCCGGCGCCGCGCTTCTCCCGCACCGCGCCGGAGACCGACGGCGTCCCCGCCCTGCCCGGCGGCCAGACCCGCGCGGTCCTGGAGGACCTCGGCTTCACCGACGCCGAGACCCTCCTGAAGGACGGCTCGGTCGCCCAGGCGTGACCGTCCCGGCGTGACGGTCCGGGGGATTGATTCCGCCCGCAGCGGCTGGTCGATAGCGGCCGGGCCCTCCCGATTGTGAATCGATTGACAATCGTCCCGGGGTAATCGGCGGCCATTCCACAAGACCGTGCCGGAATGCGGCCGTACGTTGTGTGCACTCCACCCCCACCGATGCGGCGATGAGGGGCCGGGGCCCGCGAGTCCGGGCCCCGGCCTCTTCCCGCCGTGTCCGCATAAGGGAGATGCACATGCGTTTCTTGCGGCTCCGCAGATGGGCGGTCATCGCGGCCGCGATGACCGCCGTGCTGGGCACGACCGGCGTCACCGCGCCCGCGCAGGCCGAGATCGTCCCGGAAGGGGCGAACGACTGGAATTGCAAACCGTCGTTCTGGCATCCGCGGCCGGTCGTGCTCGTGCACGGCACGTTCGAGAACATGGCGTTCAACTGGCAGAAACTCTCCCCGGCGCTCAAGAAGGCCGGATACTGCGTCTACGCCCTCAATTACGGCGGCCCGAAGGACGGCCCCATTCAGGGGATCTACGACATTCGCACGTCGGCCGGAGAGCTGTCGGCGTTCATCGACCGGGTGCTCCAATCGACCGGGTCCTCGAAGGTCGACATCGTCGGGCACTCGCAGGGCGGCATGATGCCGCGCTACTACATGAAGTTCCTCGGCGGGGCGGCGAAGGTGAACAAGCTCGTCGGGATCGTCCCCTCCAACCACGGGACCAACGCCTCCGGGCTGGTGGAGCTGGGCCGGCTGCTCGGCATCACCCAGGCGGTCGTGCGGGCCGCGCCGGCGGCCGGCCAGCA
Organism: Actinomadura sp. GC306; assembly: GCF_004348665.1. GTDB lineage: Bacteria > Actinomycetota > Actinomycetes > Streptosporangiales > Streptosporangiaceae > Spirillospora. Next base: position 4,916 of record NZ_SMKM01000002.1, read on the forward strand.
GATCGTCGGCTCGGAGTTCCTGGCGGAGCTCAACGCGGGCGGCGACACCGTCCCCGGACCGCAGTACATCGTGCTCGCCACCAAGTACGACGAGGTCGTCACGCCCTACACCTCGTCGTTCCTGAACGGCTCCAACGCGCACAACGTCCTGCTCCAGGACAAGTGCCCCGGCGACACCAACGCGCACCTCGGCATCAACTTCGACCCGGTGATGATCAAGTTCGTGCTGAACTCGCTCGACATCTGGGGCCCGTACTGGCCCATCGACTGCGCCGACCCGCTCGGCTGACCCGCGCACGGAACGGCGCCCGGTGGTCCCCTCTCCGCGACCACCGGGCGCCGGTGCCTGCCTGCGTGCTGCGCCCGGGTCAGCCGACCGCCTCCGCGACGGCGTCCGCCCAGAGGCCGAGGGCGTCGTCGATCTGCGCCTCGGTGACGATCAGCGGCGGGATCATCCGGACGACGTTGCCGTACGCGCCGCAGGTCAGCAGCAGCAGCCCGCGCTCGGTCGCGGCCCGGTGGGCGCGCGCCGCGGCGTCGGGGTCGGGCTCGCCGCCGGGCCCGGTGAACTCGGCGGCCTGCATCAGCCCGAGCCCGCGGACGTCGCCGATCGCCGGGTGGTCGGCGGCGACCTTCTGCAGCCCGTCGTTCAGCCGCGCGCCCTGCCGGGCCGCGTTGCCGACGAGGTCCTCGTCCTGGATGACCTGGAGCGTGGCGAGCGCCGCGGCGCAGGAGACCGCGTTGCCGCCGTAGGTGCCGCCCTGCGAGCCGGGCCGGGCCTTCTCCATCAGCGCGGTCGGCGCCGCGATCGCCGACAGCGGGAAGCCGCTGGCCAGGCCCTTGGCGGTGATGAGGACGTCGGGACGCGCGGCGGTGTGCTCGTGCCCCCAGAACCGGCCGGTCCGCCCGAACCCGGTCTGCACCTCGTCCATGATCAGCAGGATGCCGTGCCGGTCGGCGCGCTCGCGCAGCCCCTCCAGGAACCCGGGCGGGGCGGGGATGTAGCCGCCCTCGCCGAGCACCGGCTCGACGATGAACGCGGCGGTGTCGGACGCGGGGCTGGCGGTGACGAGCAGGTAGTCCAGCTCGCGCAGCGCGAACCGGGTGGCCTCCTCCTCGTCCCAGCCGTACCGGTACGCCTGCGGGAACGGCGCGATCGCGGCGCCCGGCATCAGCGGGCCGATGCCGGCGCGGAACTTCGTGCCCGCCGTGGTGAGCGCGGCGGCGCCCATGGTCCGGCCGTGGAAGGAGCCGTGGAAGACGACGATGTTCTGCCGGCCGGTGGCGTGCCGCGCCAGCCGGATGGACGCCTCGACGGCCTCGCTGCCGCTGTTGAGGAAGAACAGCGAGTCGAGCCCGGCGGGCAGCACGTCGCCGAGCGCCTCGGTCAGCCGCAGCAGCGGCTCGTGCATGACCGTCGTGTACTGGCCGTGGATCAGCGTCCCGACCTGCCGCTGCGCCGCCTCGACCACGCGCGGGTGGCAGTGCCCCGTGCCGGTGACGCCGATGCCCGCGGTGAAGTCGAGGTGCCGGCGGCCGTCGGTGTCGTACAGGTAGACGCCCTCGCCGCGCTCGGCAAGGACGGGGGTGGCCTGCTTGAGCAGGGGTGACAGCTTAGCCATGCGTCGTCCCTCCGATGCCCTTCGTAGATTGTCGACAATCTGCAATGTAGGTGCCCCCGGGACCCGTGTCCAGCGCCGCGGGGGCCTGACCGGTGCGGCGCCGCCGGAACGGCGGCTAGGGGACGCGGAGCCGCCGGATGGAGTCGGTCATGTGCTCCTCGATGAGGGTCAGCAGCCGCTCCTCCTCGCCGTCGCCGATCGCGTCGACGAGCCGGCGGTGCTCCTCGACCAGCTCGGACGGCTCCGGGTAGGTGTCCTGCAGCGCGTTGAGGCACATGCGGGTCTCCACCAGGAGCGTGTGGGCCATCCGCTCCAGCCGCGGGCTGCCGGACGAGCTGACCAGCACCTCGTGGAACGCCTGGTCGGCGTCGCTCATCGCGACCCGGTCGCGCTGGTCGGCGGCGTCGATCAGCGCGTCCAGGGCGTCGGTGAGCCGGGCGACGGCCTCGCCGCGGTTCCGCTCCATGATCAGCTGGCACGCCTCCCGCTCGATCGCCAGCCGGGCGAGGTAGACGTCCTCGACGTCGCCCTCGTCCAGCGTGATGACGAACAGCCCGCGGTGCGGCTCGCTGACCAGCAGCCCCTCCTGGACGAGCCGCTGCATCGCCTCCCGCAGCGGGCCGCGGCTGATGCCGAGCCGGCCCGCCAGCTCGGCCTCGCCGAGCTGGGCGCCCGGCTCCAGCGACCCGTACATGATCGCCGAGCGCAGCTCGTCCGAGACGATCTCGACGGTCGACTTGCGGGGGACAGGTTCCAGCTCACCCAATCGGCCCATTGCCGCGAGGCCCCTTTCTCATAGCTGCGAGGTATCTCGTCCCCGCTCGGCGACGCCGGCCGGGACGGCGGCGGGCACGGCGAACAGCCGGCCCAGCCCGGTGCGCGGGGGGAGCCCCCCGGGGCCGGACGCGAGCCGCAGCCCCTCCCACACGCTCACCTGGTTGGCGGTCAGGACCGGCTTGCCGACCCGTGCCTCCAGCTCGTCGAGCCAGGACACGGTGTGCAGCGCGGTGTCGGGCACCAGCACCGCCTCGGCCTCCGGATGGTCGTTGGCCGCGACGAAGGCGAGCACCTCGTCGCGCCCCAGCGTGCCGACCTCGGCGGCGGTGATGATGCCCCGGCAGGACAGCGCCACCACCTCGATGCCGGCCTCGCCGAGGAACGCGACGAACCGCTCGGCGACGTCGGCGGGGTAGGTCGCGGCGATCGCGACCCTGGTCACGCCGAGGGCGCGCGCGGCGTTGACGAACGCGAACGACGTGCTGGACGCGGGCACCCCCGCGGCCGCGGCGACGCCCTCGACCTGCCGCGCCGCGCCGTCCCAGCCGAACACGAAGCTCCCGCTGGTGCAGGCCCACACGGCCGACTGGACGCCCATGTCGCGCAGGACGCGGGCGCCCTCGGACAGCACGTCCGCGCCGCCGACGTCCAGCAGCGCGTCGACGCGGTGGGCGTCCTCGCGCATCAGCGTGTGGACGACCGGCAGGCGGACCCCGCCGAGCGCGAGCTCGATGGCGGGGTAGTCGTCCTCAGCGCTGTAGCCGGGGTAGAGGAACCCGGCGGTCAACCCGTTCTGTGGCATCGAATCGTCAATCCTACCCTCGGGTGTCGTCGGTGATCAGGCGGCGGTGGACGGGGCCAGCTCCACGAGCGACTGCCCGGGACCGGCCGCGGAGCGGCCCATCGAGCGCAGCGCCGTGCACATCGTGACCTGGTTGGCGGTGAGGACGGGCTTGCAGATCATCTGCTCCAGCGGGGCGATGATGTCGTAGGTCGGCACGTTCGTGCAGCTGATGAAGACGGCCTCGGCCTCGGGGCCGTCGACCGCCGACACCGCCGACACGATCTCGCCGTAGCCGACCTTCCAGATGTGGCTGAGCAGCCCCATCCCGACCGACGCCACCACCTCGATGCCGTACTCGCCGAGAAACGACACCAGCCGCTGCGTGACCGCGTCTATGTACGGGGTGACGACCGCGATCCGGCTGACGTCGAGCAGCCGCAGCGACTCCACCAGCGCGCCCGACGTGGTCGTGGTGACCGGCGCCCCGCCCAGCCGCATCGACTCGTGCAGCCGCAGCTCGCCCGCTTTGCCGCCGATGAAGCTCCCCGACGCGCAGGCGTAGGCGACGGCGAGCGGCTCGGGGGCCAGCACGTCCCGCGTGGCCTGCCGGACGATGGACTGGTCGGACAGCGCGGACGCCATCTCGACGGTGACCGGGACCGGGACGTACGGAAGCCGCGTCATGTACAGCGACACGTCGTCGGGCGTCCACCGCCACAGCTCGCGGTCCAGGGCGAAGTCGAAGGGCGCGACCACGCCGATGCCGTGCTGGGCGAGCAGCTCGGGGCCGACGACCAGCGTGGGGTCGAATGTCATTTGCGCGGCCACCGCTCTAAGACTCGGCACGGCTGTAGACGAGGCGTTCTCCGACTCCGCCGGAGCGCCAGACGTCGTTGCACGCCTCGGCCATGCGGTCGAGACCGTCGACGATCGTCGCGTACACGTTGCCCGGGACCCAGCCGACGTCCCCGTTGAGCAGCAGGTTGTTGCGGCCGTAGAAGATCGCGAGGTCGATCACGCCGGGCAGCGTGTGGATGTTCTTCTCCTCCTTGAAGCGGCGGTCGAGCATGCCGCCGGCGAAGGAGAAGTAGACGACGTCGCCCGGGATGGGGGTGACGGTGGGGTTCTCGAGGCCGACCTCCTCCTCGGTGAACCTCTCCACCATCGTGTAGACCTCGTTGCGCGCGTACTTGGCGTGGTAGGCGTCCCCGCCGAGCGGGAGCGAGTTCCACACCGCCTCGCAGGTGCGCGGCGCGTCCTTCTCCAGCAGTTCAGCGACGCACGAGACGCCGCGACGCTCCAGAGTGATGGTCATGAGCTTGGGCATGCCGGACCTCCCCGTGGACAGGGGTGGGCGAGAGCGTCGCCACCCGAAGGACTCTTCCGTTAGAGCGCTTTGGGATCCGTCCTGGCCTTGCGTGGGCAGGTTGCGACGGTCTTGCAGCACACGAGACTCAGTGCGGTGACGTGGGGCCGCAGTGCACCGCGCTGATTGTTGACAATCCTACGAACTGTTCCTAGCGTGTCAATGCCTCCCTGAGTTGCCTTCACGTAAACTCTGGTACTCGCTGAAAGTGGCGCCCATGGACCCTGTTCCGCCCGCATCCGGCGGGCCGCCCGGCGTGGTGGTCCTGACCGGGGACGACCGCCCGCGGGGCATGGCCGACGCCGAGCGTCTCGCCCGCGTCCGCTACGTGCGCGAGCCGGAGCTCGCCGATGCCCTGCCCGGCGCGGACGTCCTGTTCGTGTGGGACTTCCTCTCCGACGCGGTCGCCGGCGCATGGCCCCGGTCGGGCGGGCCCGACTGGGTCCACATCGCCAGCGCGGGGGTCGACCGGCTGCTCTTCCCCGGCCTGGTCGAGGCCGGCACGGTCGTCACCAACTCGCGCGGCGTCTTCGACGAGCCGATCGCGGAATATGTGCTCGGCCTCGTCCTCACCTTCGCCAAGGACCTGCACACGACCGTCCGGCTCCAGGGGGAGCGCCGCTGGCGGCACCGCGAGACCGAGCGGATCACCGGCGCCCGCGCCCTGGTCGTCGGCACCGGGCCGATCGGCCGCGCGATCGGCCGCCGCCTGTCGGCCGCGGGCCTGGCCGTGTCCGGCGCGGGCCGCACGCCGCGCGACGCCGACCCCGACCTCGGGGTCGTCCACCCGGTGGAGCGGCTGGACGAGGCGCTCGCCGAGGCCGACTACGTCGTGCTGGCGGCGCCGCTCACCCCGCAGACCCGCCACATGATCGACGCGGCGGCGCTGCGGCGGATGCGGCCGAACGCGCGGCTCGTCAACGTGGGCCGCGGCGCCCTCGTGCACGAGCCCGACCTGGTCGAGGCGCTGCGCGCCGGCCGGATCGCGGGCGCGGCGCTCGACGTCTTCGAGGACGAGCCGCTCCCCGAGTCGTCCCCCCTGTGGGACATGCCGAACGTGCTGGTCTCCCCGCACATGTCCGGCGACGTGGTCGGCTGGCGGGACGAGCTGGTCCGGCTGTTCGCCGCCAACCTCGACCGCTATGTCGCGGGGCGCCCGCTGCGCAACGTCGTGGACAAGCGGCTCGGCTACGTGGGTTCACCGCAGAAGGTCGGCTGACCTGTGCACCGGAGGGGGTTGCTGTGACCGTGACCAAGACCGACGCGGCCGATCTGACCGCGGCCGAGCTGCTGCGCGAGTACGCGGCCGGGACGCTCTCCCCGGTCGAGGCGGCGCAGGCCGTGCTCGACCGGATCGAGCGCGACGACCCCGCGCTCAACGCGTTCTGCCTGGTCGACGCCGAGACCACGCTCGACATGGCCCGCGCGGCGGCCGACCGGCGGGCGCGCGGCGCGACGCTCGGGCCGCTGGACGGCGTGCCCGTCTCCATCAAGGACGTCCTGCTCACCCGCGGGTGGCCGACGCTGCGCGGCTCCACGACGATCGACCCGGCCGGCCCGTGGGACGAGGACGCCCCGTCGGTCGCCCGGCTCCGCGAGCAGGGCGCGGTCTTCGTCGGCAAGACCACCACGCCCGAGTTCGCGTGGAAGGGCGTCACCGACAACCCGCTCACCGGCGTCACCCGCAACCCGTGGGACACGTCCCGCACCCCGGGCGGGTCGAGCGGCGGCGCGGCGGCGGCCGTCGCGGCGGGCATGGCACCGCTCGCCCTCGGCACCGACGGCGGCGGCTCGGTGCGCATCCCCGCCGCGTTCACCGGCACGTTCACCATCAAGCCGACCTACGGCCGCATCCCGCACTACCCGGCGAGCCCGTTCGGGACGCTCGCGCACGTCGGCCCGATGACGAACACCGTGGCGGACGCGGCGCTGCTGCTCGACGCGATCTGCGGGCCGGACGGCCGCGACTGGTCCGCGCTCGCGCCGCCGGACGTCCCGTTCGGCGAGGCCGGCCCGGACGACCTGACCGGCCTGCGCGTCGCGTTCAGCCCCGACCTCGGCTTCGCGGAGGTCGACCCGGAGGTCGCCGCGTCCGTCGCGGCCGCCGCCGAGGTGTTCGCCGAACTCGGCGCCAAGGTCGAGCTCGCCGACCCCGGGTTCGGCGACCCCGTCGCCGAGTTCGAGGTGCTGTGGTTCGCGGGCGCCGCGAAGGTCGTCGACCACCTGCCGCCCGAGGCCCGCGCCCGGCTCGACCCGGGCCTGCGGGAGATCTGCGACCAGGGCGCGGGCTACTCGGCCCTCGAATACCTGACCGCCACGGCCTGCCGCATGGAGCTGGGCCGCATCATGGGCCTGTTCCACGAGCGCTACGATCTGCTGCTCACCCCGACGATGCCGATCGCGGCGTTCGAGGCCGGCCTGGAGGTGCCGCCGGGTTCGCCGTCACCCCGCTGGACGGGCTGGACGCCGTTCACCTACCCGTTCAACATGACGCAGCAGCCCGCCGCGAGCCTGCCGTGCGGTTTCACGGCGGCCGGCCTGCCGATCGGCCTGCAGGTCGTCGGCGCCCGCCACGCCGACGCCCTGGTGATGGCCGCCTGCCACGCCTTCGAGCAGGCGCGCCCGTGGAAGAGGTGGCGGCCGTAGGGGAACCTCGGCGGTAGGCGGGGTCAGCCGAACGTGATCACCGTGCGGCCGCGGTGGGTGCCCGCGTCCATCTCGGCGAGGACGCGCGGTGCGTCGTCCAGCGGGACGGCCGTGACCTCCGGGACGATCCCGTGCGCCACCGCGAAGTCGAGGGTGTCGCGCAGGTCGTGCGGTGACCCGGACGGCATGCCCATCACCCGCAGCCGGTTCGTGACGAGGGCGGCCGGCGGCACGCTGACGTTCTCGGCGCCGAAGCCGAGGTAGAGCAGCGTCCCGTCCGGGCGCAGCCCGCCGAACGCGGCCAGCCCGGCGGCGGTGTCGGGCGCGGTGTTCATGACCACGTCCGCGCCGCCCCATGCCCGGAGGGCCTCGGCCGGGTCCTGCTCGGCGGTGGCGACGTACAGTTCGGCGCCGCCCCGCACGGCCTCCTCCTCGGCGCGGCGCGAGCGGGACACGACGGCGACCCGGGCGCCCATCGCGGCGGCGAACCGGGCGGCCATCGTCCCGACTCCGCCGGTGCCGAGAACGGCGACCCGGGATCCGGCGCCGGCGCCGGCCCGCCGCAGCCCGTTGAACGCGGTGATCCCGGCGCACATCAGCGGCGCGCCGGCGACGGGGTCGAGGCCGTCCGGGAGCGGGGTGACGAAGCCGGCGCGGCCGGTGAAGTACTCGGCGTAGCCGCCGTCGCGGTTGACGCCGGTGACGAGCCGGGGCGCCCCGGTGCACAGGATCTGGTCGCCGCGGACGCACCGGTCGCAGTGGCCGCACGACCCGTACGGCCACGCGGCGCCGACCGGCGTGCCGACGGCCGGCTGGTCGACGCCTTCGCCCAGCGCGGCGACGACGCCGCTGATCTCGTGCCCGGGGACGACGGGGAAGGTCCCGAACGGGTAGTGGCCCCGCAGGTGGTTGACCTCGGAGAAGCACATCCCGCACGCGGTGACCTCGACGAGGATCTCGCCGGGGCCCGGTTCGGGCACGTCCCGCTCGACGATCTCCAGCGGCTTGCCGGGTGCGGACAGAAGCGCGCCGCGCATGGCAGGTCCCCTCTCGGATGTTCGTATCGTTGATACATGAATTACCATAGCGGTGCTATAGCCACTTGCATAGCGGTGTTCGGGAAATTTCTGTAGCATTGATGTTGTGACTGCTCAGAAGGACCTCGACACCCGCGACCGGATCCTGCGGGCGGCCGCCCGGCTGCTGGCCGAGGGCGACGGCGAACCGGTCTCGACGCGCGCCGTCTGCACGGCCGCCGGGGTGGGGGCGCCGACGCTCTACCACCACTTCGGCGACAAGCGCGGCCTGTTCGACGCCGTCGCCGCCTACGGTTTCGGGCGGTACCTGGCGAGCAAGCGCGCCCAGGAGAGCACCGGCGACCCGGTCGAGGACCTGCGCCGCGGGTGGGACCTGCACATCGAGTACGGCCGCACCAACCCCGCGTTCTACACGCTGATGTACGGGACGTCCCGCACGCCGCCCATCGCCGGGGAGGCGCACCGCATCCTGCTCGGCCTCCTGGACGCCGTCGCCCGCGCCGGGCGCCTCCGCGTCCCCGTCGGCACGGCCGCCCGGATGATCCACGCCGCCGGTGTCGGCGTCACGCTTGCGCTCATCGCGGGCGAAGGCGACGGCGAGGCGGACGATGAGCTGTCCGAGCGGACGAGGGAGGCGATCCTCGCCGCGGTGACCGTCCCGGCCGACGGGCAGGACGGCGCGGGGAGCACGGCGGCGGGGGCGGGGGCGCTGCGGGCCGCCCTGGCCGCCGATCCTCCGGCGCGGCTGTCGGCGTCGGAGGCGGCCCTGCTCGGCGAATGGCTCGACCGGATCGCCGAGGGTTAGTCGTCCTCGGGGGCCTTGAGGTGCTTGTCGCGCTTCTTCTGGCGGCTCGACTTGCGGCGCTTCACCGCGACGCCGCCCCAGAAGGCCAGGCCCCTGATGACGACCGTGGGCGCGCCGGGAACCCCCGGCCCGCTCGCCCGCTGGTCGAACCCGCCCATGATGCCGAGGCCTTTGACGTGCACGGTGATGTCGTCCGGCACGACGATGTCGACGCCGCCCATGATGGCCAGCGCCCGGATCGTCGTCTCCGGCTCCTCGAACCGCGCCTCGCGCAGGTCGATCTTCCCGCCGCCCCAGAACGCGAACGCGCGGAAGACGCGGGGGACGTTCCACACGCCCGCCCGCTGGAACCCGCTCATGATCCCGATGCCGCCGTTCCAGGACGGCGCGTCCGGCAGCGGACGCCAGGCCGCCGCGCCGGACGGCGCCGGCGGCGGGGCCGCGCCGGGCGCGGGCAGGTCGCGGGTGAGGGGCTCCAGGTCCGCGTAGGTCTTGGCCGCGTACGCCGCGTCCAGGCGCTCGTCCAGCTCCTCCAGGGTCAGCCGCCCGTCGCCGGCGGCGTCCCGCAGCACCTGCGCGACCCGGTCGCGATCGGCGTCGCCGGCCCGCATCTCCGGCGACGCGGGGCGCCCGGCGCGGTCGGGGAGGTTCGTCATGCCCCGAGCCTAGACCAGGTCGCCCTTCCGGGCCGCTGACGGCTCAAGCCGGACGATCACGGACTTGGAGGTCGGGGTGTTGCTCACCTCGGCGGTGCTGTCGAGCGGGACGAGGACGTTGGTCTCCGGGAAGTACGCCGCCGCACAGCCCGCCGCGGTGGGGTAGGCGACGGTGCGGAAGGACGGGGCGCGGCGCTCCACCCCGTCCTCCCACTCGGAGACCAGGTCGACCGTCGCGCCGTCCGCCAGCCCGAGGGCGGCGAGGTCGGCCGGGTTGACGAACACGACGCGCCGCCCGGCCTTGATGCCGCGGTACCGGTCGTCCAGGCCGTAGACGGTGGTGTTGTACTGGTCGTGGCTCCGGACGGTCTGCAGCAGCAGCCGCCCCTCCGGGACCCGCAGGACCTCCAGCTCGTTCACCGTCAGGTTGGCCTTGCCGGTCGCGGTGGGGAACCTGCGCTCGTCGCGCGGCGCGTGCGGGAGCGTGAACCCGCCGGGCGCGCGGACGCGGTCGTTGAAGCCGGCGAACCCGGGCACGACGCGGGAGATGTGGTCGCGGATCACGTCGTAGTCGCGTTCCATCGCCGCCCAGCCGATGCCCGAGCCGGGCAGCGCCGCCCGCGCCAGCCGGCAGACGATCGACACCTCCGACAGCAGGTGCGGCGAGGCGGGGGCGAGCCGGCCCCGGGAGGCGTGCACCATGCCCATCGAGTCCTCGACGGTGACGAACTGCGGGCCGGACTCCTGCTCGTCCCGCTCGGTGCGGCCGAGCGCCGGCAGGATCAGCGCCAGCTCGCCGGTCTCGGCGTGCGAGCGGTTGAGCTTGGTGGACACCTGCGCGGTGAGCCGGCAGTTCCGCAGCGCCGCCTCGGTCACCGCGGAGTCGGGGGTGGCGCGGACGAAGTTGCCGCCCATGCCGAGGAACACCTTCGCGCGGCCGTCCCGCATGGCGCGGATCGCGTTCACGGTGTCCAGGCCGTGCTCGCGCGGCGGCTCGAACCCGAACTCGGCGGCGAGCGCGTCCAGGAACCCGGGCTTCGGCCGCTCCCAGATGCCCATCGTCCGGTCGCCCTGCACGTTGGAGTGGCCGCGCACCGGGCAGACGCCCGCGCCGGGACGGCCGATGTCGCCGCGCAGCAGCAGGAAGTTGACGATCTCGCGGATCGTGGGGACGGAGTTGCGGTGCTGGGTGAGGCCCATCGCCCAGCAGACGATGATCCGCTCGGCCCGCAGGACGTCGCCGAGCACGCCGCCGATCTCCGCGCGGGTCAGCCCGGTGGCCGCCAGGACGTCGGCCCAGTCCAGGCCGAGGACGTGCTTCTCGAACGCCTCGAACCCGTGCGTGTGCGCGTCGAGGAATCCGCGGTCGACGGCGTCCGGCGCGTCCGACTCCAACAGCATCCGGTTGAGGGCCTGGAACAGCGCGAGGTCGCCGTTCAGCCGGATCTGCAGGAACCGGTCGGCGAGCGCGGTGCCCCGGCCCGCGATCCCGGCCGGGCGCTGCGGGTTCTTGAACCGCATCAGCCCCGCCTCGGGCAGCGGGTTGACGGCGATGATCCGGGCGCCCGCCTTCTTCGCCCGCTCCAGCGCCGACAGCATCCGCGGGTGGTTGGTCCCCGGGTTCTGCCCCACGACGAAGATCAGGCCGGCCCGGTCGAGGTCCTCCAGCAGCACCGAGCCCTTGCCGACGCCGAGGGTCTCGGTCAGCGCCGACCCGGACGACTCGTGGCACATGTTGCTGCAGTCCGGGAGGTTGTTCGTCCCGAACGCGCGGACGAACAGCTGGTAGGCGAACGCGGCCTCGTTGCTCGTGCGGCCCGAGGTGTAGAAGACGGCCTCGTCCGGTGAGTCCAGCGCGTTCAGCTCCGCCGCGAGCAGGGCGAACGCCTCGTCCCACGACACCGGCTCGTAGTGCTCGGACCCGGCGCGCTTCAGCATCGGCTCGGTGAGGCGCCCCTGCTGCCCGAGCCAGTGGTCGGAACGTTGCGCCAGCTCGGCGACGGTGTGGCGGGCGAAGAACTCGCGGGTGACGCGCCGCGTCGTGGCCTCCTCGGCGACGGCCTTCGCGCCGTTCTCGCAGAACTCGGCGACGTGCCGGCGGTCGCCCTCAGGCCACGCGCACCCCGGGCAGTCGAAGCCGGTCTTCTGGTTGACGCGCGCCAGCGTCAGCGCGGTGCGCCGCACCCCCATCTGCTCGTAGGAGTGCCTGAGCGCGGCGGTGACCCCGGGCACGCCCGCGGACGACGTCTTCGGCTCAGAGACCTCCAGATCCGCGTCGTCGAAGTCACCGGAAGGCGCCTTGCGGCTCATCGCACCCACATCCTCGTAGTCGCCCGGGGTCCCCCTCACTTTCGCACGAGGACGCGGCCCGCACCCGCGAGCCGGAGACGTGTCACTGGGGAGGTCCCTCGGCGAGGCGGATCGTGGCGGACACGGCGGCGCCCTGGGCGGTCGTCCACTCCAGCTGGACGATGTCGCCCGGATGGTGGGCGAGCATCAGCGTCGTCAGGGTGGTGGGCGAGTCGACGCCCCGGCCGTCGAAGGTCACGATGGCGGCCCCGACGGGGATGCGCGCGGCCTCGGCGGGGGAGCCGGGGACGACCTCGGCGACGACGGCGCCCCGCGAGTTGCGGTTGGAGCGGACCTTGACGCCGAGCATGGCGGTCGGCCCGATGTGCACGGTGACGGACGCCTCGCCGCGCTGGATCTGCCGCGCGACGTCCAGGGCGCGGTCGGACGGGATCGCGTACCCGCGGTGGTTCTTGTTCTCGTCCGCGCCGCGCGAGGGCCCGGCGGAGGCGGCGGTGTTGATGCCGATCACCTTGCCGTCGGTGTTCAGCAGCGGCCCGCCCGAGTCGCCCGGCTTGATCGGCGCGTCGGTCTCGAGCAGGCCGCTGAGCTGCTCGGTGGTGCCGCTGCTGTCGTCGCGGGCGGTCACGGACTGCTCCAGGGCGGTGACCTCGCCGGTGACGACCCGGGGCTTGCCGCCCTCGCCGCCCGCGTTGCCGACGGCGGTGACCGGGTCGCCGACCCGCACGCCGGACGCGGACGCGAACGCGGCGGCCTTGAGCCGGGTCGCGCCCTCCAGCCGGATCACCGCGATGTCGCCCGCGCGGTCGTAGCCGACGACCTGCGCGGTGTAGGTGCGGCGGTTGTCGGTGTCGGTGCCCTTGATCTTGGTGGCGCCCCTGATCACGTGGTTGTTGGTGAGCACGAGCCCGGCGGCGGTGAGCACGACGCCCGTCCCGGCGGCGCGGGTGCCGCGCAGGTCCTGCTCGGTCTCGATGTTGACGACGCCGGGGCGCCGGCCGCTGGGCTTGGCGTTCTTCTTCTGGGGCGACGCGGTGACCGGCGGGGGGACGTCCTCGGCGGTCCCGCCGCCGGCGATCCGGCAGCCGGGGACGACCAGGGCCAGCAGAGTCACCAGGAACAGCACCGTCACGGCCCGGGGGCCGCGACGCCGCGTGTCTTCGCTCACCGGCGCCTCCCTCGCAGTCCTCCCCATGATTTCCCGAATTGCGATGATTAGTCGCTTATGTAGGTTGATCGTGACCGGGTGGTCGCCGGGGGCGGCCGGACCGGTCAGCGGGTGAAGTAGCGCCGCGGGTTGCCGGCGAGCATCTGCTCGATCCGGTCGTCCCCGACGCCGGCCGCGCGCAGTGCGGGCAGCACGTCGTCGGTGACGTGCCCGTAGTGCCAGTTCGGCTGCATCGCGGGGACCGTCGCCGGGTCGGGGCCGAACCAGTCGATGAAGCAGCTCGCGTCGTGGCTGAGCACCATCCGGTCGGCGTAGCCGCGCTCGCACAGGGCCGCGATCGTGGCCACCCGGTTCTCGGTCGGGTTGATGATGTCGAGGCCGAAGCGGTCCATGCCGAGGATCGCGCCGGAGTCGGCGAGCTCCATCAGGTAGTCGAGGTCGTTGCTGTCGCCCGCGTGCCCGATCACGACCTTGGTGAGGTCCACGCCCTCCTTGCCGAGCAGGTCGACGACCGGCCGGCCGGCGTGCCGGGAGCTCTCGGTGTGCACGGTGACCGGCGCGCCCGTCTCGCGGTGGGCCCCGGCGACGGCCCGCAGCACCCGCTCGACCCCGGGGGTGAGGCCGGGGGCGTCCACGGCGCACTTGAGGAACGCCGCCTTGACGCCGGTGCCGCCGATGCCCTCGGTCAGGTCGCGGACGAAGTCGGCGATCATCGGGTCGGGGCCCACGTCCAGCATCGTGCCGGGGCCGCGGTGGTGGAACTGGAACGGCACGTCGTTGTAGGTGTAGATCCCCGTCGCCACGATGATGTTGAGCTCCGGCACCTGCTCGTTGATCCGCCGGATCCGCGGGATGTAGCGGCCGAGGCCCCACACGGTCGGGTCCGCGATCGTGGTGATGCCGCGGCCCGGCAGCTCGCGCAGCTTCGCCACCGCGTCGGCGACCTTCTCCTCCTCGTCCCACCAGTCGCCCGCGCCGTAGTTCTGCACGTTCTCGGCGCCGAGGACGAAGACGTGCTCGTGCATGAGCGTGCGTCCCAGGTCGCCGGTGTCGACGGGGCCGCGGACGGTCTCCACTGCGGGCATGGGCTCTCCTCTGTACGGGCGCGCGGCGCATACCGACCGGTCGGTTTTCTGGCAAGCTATGGCGTGGGACACATCGGAGTCAATGCCCCGCTGATGGGAGGTGCCCAGGTGAGGGACACCGCAGGGCCCGGGTCGGCGGACCCCCGGTCGGCGGCGCCCGTCCGGTCGAGCGCGGTCGAGCGGCGGATCCTGGCCGCCGCGCTCCGGCTGTTCGCCGAGCGCGGGTTCGACGGGACGTCGGTGCAGAACATCGTGGCGGCCGCCGAGGTCACCAAGGGCGCCCTCTACCACTACTTCGACTCCAAGGACGATCTCCTCTACGAGATCTACCACTCGCTGATCGCCCGGCAGCTCGCCGACCTCGGCGGCGTCCTGGCGCGCGGGCTGCCGCCCCGCGAGGCCGTCCGCGCCGTGCTGGCCGGGCTGATCCGCAGCACGGCGGAGCACATCGACGAGGCGAAGGTGTTCTCCCGCGAGATGCACCGGCTGGACGGCGTCCGGATGCGCTCGGTCCGCGCCGACCGCCGCCGCTACCACGTGACGTTCCGCGGCCTCGTCGAGAAGGGGCAGCGGGAGGGGGTGTTCAGCTCCGCCACGCCCGCCGAGACCGTCACGATCGTCGCGCTCGGCATGGTGAACCAGATGCCGTCCTGGTACCGGGCGGACGGCCCGAAACCGGCCGCGCGGCTCGCCGACGAGGTCGCGGAGTTCATCCTGGCCGCCCTCGACGGCGGCTCAGCCCGCTGACGGCGGCGCCGCCCCGCTGCCGGGCCCTGCGCCGGGCCCTGTGCCGGGCGCGGCCTTCGTCTCGCGGTCGCGGGTGGTCGTCGCGGTGACGACGCACGCCAGCACCGCCAGCGCGGCGATCGACACGGCCATCGGGACGGCGGTGTCCGGCCCGGCGATCCCGGCGAGCGGCGCGGCGGCCCCGCCGAGCGTGAACTGGGTGACGCCGAGCAGCGCCGATGCGCTCCCGGCGACCCGGGACGCGCGGCCCGACGACAGCGCCAGCGCCGTCGCGTTCGGCAGGATGAGGCCCTGCCCGGAGGTGACGAGGAACAGCGCGGGGAGCACCCCGTACAGCCCGGCGCCGGTGAGGACGGCGAGGACCAGCCCCGCGCCGCCCGCCGTCAGCAGGCCGAGCCCGGTGGCCAGCAGCCGCCGCAGCCGCACCCGCCCGGCGAGCCGGCCGCCGATCTGCGAGGCGCCCACGATGCCGAGGGCGTTGACGCCGAAGGCGATGCCGTAGGTCTGCGGCGACATCCCGTAGATGTCCTGGAGGACGAACGGGGACCCCGAGATGTAGGTGAACATCGCACCGAACGCGAGGCCGATCGTCAGCGCGTAGCCGGCGAACATCCGGTCGGTCGCCAGCTCCCGGAACGTGGCGGCGGTCGCGCGCAGCCCGCCGGTCGCGCGGCGCTCCGGCGGCAGCGTCTCCCTCAGCCCGAGCAGCGCGGCGAGGAACAGTGCCACCCCCGTCCCGGACAGGACGGCGAACAGGCCCGGCCACGGCAGGACGCGCAGCAGCTGCCCGCCGACCACGGGCGCGAGGATCGGGGCGAGCCCGGTGACCAGCATCAGCATCGAGAAGAACCGGGCGACGGCGACGCCCTGGTAGAGGTCCCGGACGATCGCCCGCGCGATCACGATCCCGGCGGCCCCGGCGGCGCCCTGCACCATCCGCATCGCGATCAGCGTCTCCACGGTGGGGGAGGCCGCGCACAGCAGCGAGGCGACGGCGTAGGCCGCCAGCCCGACCAGCAGCGGGCGGCGCCGCCCCAGCGAGTCGCTGAGCGGCCCCGCCACCGCCTGCCCCAGGGCGAGCCCGGCGACGCACGCGGTGAGCGTGAGCTGCGTCTGCATCGCGCCCGTCGACAGGTCGTCGGCGAGCGCGGGCAGCGCGGGCAGGTACAGGTCGATCGACAGCGGCCCGATGGCCGTCAGCGACCCGAGGACGATGATCAGCCAGAGCCGCCGGTCGGCCGCACCGCCGCGCGCCTCGCCGGTGGACGGGTCGGCCGTCTGCGTCATGGTGGCCTTTCGGTCGGAAGGGAACCGCGGGGTCAACGGCTCCGAAACCCTTCAACACCGGATCATGGCCCTTAACCTTCCTCCTCATAAGAGTGCGTTCGGTCACATGGCAGGCGTCGCGGGACGCCGATGGCCGCCGGAGAGTCAGTAGGGGAAGCGTTCCGCGGCGGCGACGACCGCGCCGGTGACGGTCGCCACCGTGACGGCCGACACCCCCGCGAGGACGGCCCACCGCCCCGCCTGGTACCCGATCGGGACGCGGCTCGGGCCGCGGCCCCGCACCGGCCACGGGGCGCGCAGCGGGGCCGTCCCGGGAAGCTCCTGGGCGGCGTCGTCGGGCGGCCGGACGCCGTTCGCCGCGCCCGCGGGCGCCAGGCCGGTCACCCAGCCGAGCAGGTCGGCGACGTCCGCGGGCTCCGTCGCCAGGCCGGACGCGAAGTAGCGCACCTGCCCCGCGAGCTGGTCGAGGGTCCGGACGGTGTTGCCGAGCCCGATGTCGCCGAGCCACTCGCGCAGCCCGGCCTCGTCGTGCGGCCCGGCGTCGCCGAGGCCCCGGCCGATCTCGGTCCGGGCGAGGAGGTCGGTCTTGGTGACGACGACCGCGACCCGCTTCTGGTGCCCCTGGTCGGGACGGGACCGCAGCTCGTTCAGCACCCGCTGCAGCGTGTCGGCCGGGTCCTCCTCCGACGACGCGGCGGCCCGGTCGACGAACTCCCGCTCGTCCCCGGTCAGCGAGCCGCGCAGCTGGGGGAGGGCGAACGGGTCCACGACGAACAGCAGCGCCTCGCTGTGCTCCAGGTAGCGCAGCGACTCGACCTCCGTGGCGCCCGTGTAGTGCTCGCCGGCCGGGTCGAACAGGTAGAGGATCCGCCGCGCCCGGCCCGGGAGCTCCACGTCCACCATGGTCGCGAGCGGCAGTTCCGGCCCGGTCTTGGCGAGCCGCCCGCCGCGGCTGAACTCGCGGATCGCGCCCGCGTACGCCTGCGCGTGCCGCTGCTCCACGAACGCGAGCCGCCCGTGGACGGCGCGTGCCCGCGCGTGCAGGGCGCGGATCCCGAGGACCATGAACGTGGTCTTCCCGGCGGCCGGGCCGCCGACGAACGGCAGCGGCTCCACCCGCACCCGCCCGATCCGCTCGGGCAGCCGCCCGCCGCAGTGCGGGCAGTACGCGGCGAGCCGGAAGCGCCCGAGCGGGACGGTCGTGGGCAGCCGCGCCCCGCACCGGCACACGTGCCGGAACGCCCCGCCCGACCCCGGGGTGAGGCGGGGGTGGCGCGCCCCGCACCCGGGGCACTCGTACTCGGGCAGGCCGATGCGCTCGTAGCAGAAGGGGTGCGGGCAGGTCTGCAGGATCCTGCCGTACATCATGAAGAGCCGCTCCAGCGCGGCCAGGGCGAGCGCGCACACGAGCCACACCGCGAGCCCCGCCGCGGCCACCAGCCCGTACAGGACGGTCAGCGCGAGCACGAACACGGCGGCGGGGACGGCGGCGGCCACGATGCCCGCGCACAGCGCCAGCCACACGGGGAAGACGAAGAACCCCCAGAACCCGCCGAGCAGCAGCCGGGTCAGGCGGACCAGGACCGACCGGGCGGTCCGGTACACCTGCGGCACGACCGTGCGGCTGATCGTCCACCAGTCGCGCCACACCTGGCCGAGCAGGTAGTGCCGGTAGGCGATCTTCGGCTCGGGGACCGGCGACGGCCCCTCCAGGGAGGACGGCGCGAGCGTCCGGCAGGCGTGCAGGTAGTACAGGCCCAGCGCGGCGGCCCCGGCGACGACGAGCGTCGCGGCGAACAGCACCGGGAACACGTACATGAACCCCAGCCACATCGCCGCGCCCCACACGGCGATCAGCAGCAGCACGAGAACGGGATGCACGGCTCACCTCCCCCCGCGCGGGGAGTCGCCGCCGGCGAGGAGGTCGCGCAGCGCGGCCCGCAGCCGGGGGCTGCGCTCCAGCCGCACGTCGAGCTGCCGGCCCGCCAGCCACCGGCCCGCCGCCGCCCGCGCCCACGCCTCCAGCGCCGGGTCGGCGGCGCCGCGGGTCCGCATCCGCAGCACGACCTCGACCAGGTCGTTGCGCTGCTCGGCCTCGCCGCCGCGCAGCGGGGCGCGGCCCGAGCGGGCGCGGCCGGGCAGCTCCGCGGTCCACCGCTCGCCGAGCCGGGCGCGGACCGGCGCGGGCAGCGCGGCCAGCAGCTCCGCCCGGAACGCCGGCGGGCGGCGGGCCAGCCGCCGCGCCGCCCCGACGAACGCCTCGCCCGCGAGCTGCGGCGTCGTGCCGCCGGAACCGGCGATCTCCGCCAGCGCCCGCGCCGCCCGCGCCGCGCCGGCGGTGATCGCGGTTCCGTACGCCTGGACGAGGGCGGCGTCGCGGCCCGCGCGCCCGCCGGGCAGGACCTCCCGGACCCGCTCGGCCAGTCGCAGCACGGCCGGCTCCGCGAGCCCGTCGCCGCCGGGGAACGCCAGGCGGGTGAACGCGCGGGACGGCAGCCCGGCCAGCGGGGCGCGGGCGGCCATCGCGTCCCCGTGGGCGTCCAGCAGGGCGGCGCACTCACCGGCGGACGGCGGCACCCGCCAGACCTCCTCCAGCGCCGCGTCCACGTCGCCGGCCAGCCGGAGCAGCTCCCCGGTGACCTGGATCCGGCGCTCCGGATGCCGCCGCCCGACCGACGCCAGCACCGCGCCCGCGACGGCGGGCACGGCGCGGAGCCGCTCGGGATGCTCCTGCAGCAGGTCGCAGTTGGCGGGCGTGAGCGCCGCCGCGCGCTCCCGCTCGCCGGCGTCGGCGAGCCCGGTGAGCACGCCGTCGAGGAGGGCGTCGCGCAGCCCGGCGGGGCAGCCGGCGAGCGCCGCGCCGAGACCGGCGTCGCCGAGCCGGGCGCACCGTGCCGCCGCCGCCGCGACCGCCGCCGGATCGAGTCGCACCCCTGCCCGCTCCGCCACGCCCGCTGCCGCCGCGACCTCGGGCAGGCCGGACGCCGCGGCCAGTGCCTCCGCCACCCGTTCGCCGACGCGGAGCGAGCACTGCCGGGCGACGTCGGCCGCGCCCGCCGCCAGCGCCCGCTCGTGCAGGGCGAGCGCGAGGTCCAGCCCCATCGACGGGACACCGGGGACGAGGTCGCGCCACACCCGTTCGGGGATCGCGGACCCCCGCCGCGACAGC
Organism: Actinomadura sp. GC306; assembly: GCF_004348665.1. GTDB lineage: Bacteria > Actinomycetota > Actinomycetes > Streptosporangiales > Streptosporangiaceae > Spirillospora. The sequence continues at coordinate 24,375 of NZ_SMKM01000002.1, forward strand.
AGCTCCGCCGCCGCGCCCTCCTCGGCGGCGGTGACGGTCGTGTCGCCCCGGCAGAGCGCCAGCAGCGCCGCGGCCCCCTCCTGCGCGGGGTCGTTCAGCGGCGCCAGCTCGCCGAGGGCGTCGAGGCCGGCGAAGTCGGGGCCGCGCCAGCAGCCGGCGACGGTCCGCGCGAAGCGGCTCGTCCCGCCGGCCGGGGCGCCCTCGCGCAGGTCGAAGACGTGGGCGTGCGAGGCGCGGTGCCGGGCGGCGGCCCACACCGCGGGCGTGGTGCCGACGAGGCGCTGCGCGGCGCCGTCCGGGTCGGCTGTGTAGGTGACGAACGACAGCCGCGCCGCCGCCGCGACCGGCAGCGAGTACGACACGACCGCGATCCAGCGGGCGATCAGCTCGACGTCGTCGGCGACGAGGACGACCCGCCCGTGGCCCTGCCCGAGGACGCCCGCGACGGCGTCCACCAGGTGCGCGAGCAGCGCGTAGGGGTCGCCCTTCGCGGCCCCGGGGAGCCACCCGGCGAGCGACTCCGGGTCGAGCGCCGCGCCCGGGGCCAGCTCGTCCAGGGGCTCCAGGGCCGCCGTCCCCGGGTCCGGGACGTGCGCCCAGTGCGGTGCGGACCACAGCTCGGCGGGGCGCAGGCCCTCCAGCTCGTCCGGTTCGGCGACGACCGCGTGCGCGAAGAAGTTGCCGTAGCGGCCCGAGTAGTCGCGGCCGAGGTAGCGGCACCGCAGCAGCAGCGGGCGCCCGTCCACCCGGTCGTACAGCAGCGAGACGGGGAACAGCGCGAGCTCCGCGTCGCCGGGCGACGGCGGCGCGTCGGGCGGCGGCCGGTACGACAGGTACGGGGTCACGCCCGCCCGGACCCCGTCGGGCAGGCCCGGCGTCTCGGCGACGAACTGGAACCCGGCCCGGCCGGTCGGCCCGCTCCGGGCGGAGGTGTAGTGCAGCTGCCACGCCACGGCTACGCCCCTCCGGGACGGACGCCGTCGAGCATCCCGAACCGGTGCAGCAGCCAGAGCAGCGGGTCCTCGGCCCGGTACGGCCGGACGCCGCCCGCGCCGACCCGCCCGCCCTCCGGCGCCGCGCCGAGCGCCGACAGGCCGAACAGCGCGTGGTCGGCGAACTGCTGCCCGAGGTAGGTGTCGAGCTGGCCCGCCCGCCACTCGTGCAGCAGCGCCCGGACCTGCTCGTCCACCGCGTCCCGGTCGTCGAGGTCCAGCACGCCCTGGCCGGACCGGGACCGGTGCAGCGCCGACTGCTCCAGCAGCCCCGGCCGCAGCACGTCGATCTTGGTGAGGGCGACCGCGACCGGCACGGGCAGCGGCCGGCCGGGGCGGGTGCCGTGCCGCTGCCGGAGCGTCTCGGTGACGCGGGCGATGACGTTCAGCGGCTCGCCGTCCGGGTCGGCCGCGGGCGGCCCGGCGGGCGTCCCGGGGACGCCGTCGCGCACCCCGGAGCGGGCGCCGGGCAGCTCCAGCGGGTCGACGAGGAAGATGATCGCGTCGGCCGCCTCCAGGTACCGCAGGTGCAGGTCGGTGGCCTCGCGGCTGCGCAGGTCCTCGCCGGCGGTGTCGAACAGCACGAGCGCGAGCGAGTCGTTGCGCGGGCGGGACAGGCGCCCCTTCCGCGTCCGGGTGAGCAGGTACACCAGCGGCTCGCGGGGGCCGGTCGCGGCGCTCGCCGTCGTCGGCAGCAGCCGCCGCTCCTCCAGCAGCGGGCGGGCGAAGTCGCGCTTGTACCGCTCGATCGTCCGGTCGTCGCACGCCACCAGCGACGCGTCCAGCTCCGTCCCGACCCGGTTCATCAGCTCGTGCAGCAGCACGGCGATGTAGGTGCTCTTGCCGGCGTTCTTCGCCCCGACGAGCGCGACGATCCGGCCGGGGGAGTCGCAGTACGCGGACGGGAGCGGGTTGTGGCACTCGGGGCAGGCGCGGTTGCCGGTCGGGAGCCCGCAGTCCGGGCAGTCCGCGCGGCCCGCCCGTCCCGGCGCGGCGAACACCGGCGGCAGCGACGCGCCCGCCGTCGACCCGGTGTAGGCGGCGAGCTCCTCGTCCAGGACGGGCGCGCAGCCCCGCCGCCGCCCCGACTGCCCTCGGCAGCGGAACAGGATCCGCTGCGGCGCGACCGACGCGAAGCAGTACGGGCACGTGACGCCCTTGCGGGACGCGCGCGGCCGGGCCGGGCGCTGCAGCGCCCCCGCGCCGGCGATGCGGGCGAGCGGCCCGGTCACCGCTGCACCCGGAGCCGGCGGACGGGGGGATCGCTCAGCGCGACGGCCGCGTCGTCGGCGAAGCAGCGCAGCCAGTACGGCGCGGCGGCGGCCGGCGCGTCCAGCGACAGCTCGCCCGGCACGGGCACCTGCTCCCACCGGCCGAGCGTCTCCCCGTCGGCGGCCCGGTGCGGCATGACCCGCCCGGTGCGCAGCACCAGCGCGAGCCGTGCCAGCCGCAGCGGGCGCGGCGAGGTGAGCCGGACGGTCAGCGTCCGCCGCCACGGCGGCCCGGACCGCAGCACGTCGTAGCGGACGATCGTGCGGGCCGCGACCTCGGCGGTCACCGGCGGCCCGGTCACCCGGGAGCCGCCCACCGTCCCGGCCGCCGCGACCGACAGCTCGACGGGCTCGTCCGCGGGGACGGGCAGCCTGATCCCGCCCTGGGCGTCGTACGCGGCGCGGGTGACGACCGCCCCGGACGCGGCGGCGGGCCGCGGCGCCTCGGCGCCGATCCGGTACGCGAGCTCGACCTCGGTGACGTCCGGCGGCCAGTCGAACCCGACGTGCACATGGTCGCCGCGCCGCTCGGCGACGAGCCGGCGCGGCGGCGGCAGGTTCACGTGCCGGTGGTAGGCGCCGATCGCGGCGGTGCCCTCGGCGACGGTCACCGCGAGCAGCCACCCGCTGGAGCCGGGCCGCACCGCGAGCCCGCCGGGGACGGGGGCGCACGCCAGCCGCCGCGTCTCGCGCCGCACCTCCTCCAGCGGGACGAGCGCGCTGCGCGGCCACGGCGGCGGCCCCTCGGCCAGCACCAGCTCGGCCGTCCCGCTGCCGGGCGGGCCGAACGCGACCCGGACCAGGCCCGGGTCGGCCGGGTCGGTCTCGGCGGACAGCTCGTACACCGGCTCGGGCGGCGCGCTCGGCGTGGCCGACGCGCGCACCCCGTCCGTCACGACCTCCCGGCCGGCGGAGTCGAGGTACACCGCGCAGATCCGGTAGTGGTGCGTCCGGCCGTTGGGGACGCGCTCGCGGAACCCGTCGCGGCCCGCCGGGACGGCCCGCCCGTCGCGGACGACGACGACCCGCGCCGCCTCCGCCGGGCACCGCCACCGCCCCGTGACCTGGCCGTCCCCGGCCAGCAGCTCGACCTCGGCCGGGTCGGGCCGCACCAGCAGCGGCCCCGCCACGGCCGGCGCGGCGGCGGCGTCGCCGCGCACCGCGACGACGCCGTAGTACAGCGGCACGTTGACGGGCGGCCGCTCGTCCAGCGGGCCGGTCAGGGCCTCGCCGTCCCGGGCGTCGCGCGGCGCCCGGCCGGTCCGCCGCACGACCTGGTGCAGGATTTCGCCCGCCGTGGAGGGCGACGCCTCCCACGACAGGCGGACGGCGGCGCCGTCCACGTCGGCGCGCACCGCCGGGACGGGGCGCGGCGGCAGCCGGCGCTGGTGGGCGGCGGCGCCGGGCAGGTCGCGGACGAGGCGGAGCGCGTCGGCCAGCAGCCGGTGGGCGCGGTCCGGGTCGCGCTCGGCCGCCGCGGTCTCGCGCAGGCGCAGCGCGGTGTCGAGGCGGTGCCGGGCCTCCGCGGCGAGGACCGCCTCCTCCGGCGCCCCGGCGTCGCCGGGGGCGCGGGGGAGGCCCGCCGCGTCGGCCAGCTCGGCCGCCGCGAACACCTCGCCCGCGTCCAGCAGCGCGCGCAGCCGCCCGGCGAGCCCGCCGCCCGGCGCGGTCTCGCGGACGACGGCGAACACCATGCGGCGCGCGTCGCCCTGGTCGATGCCGAGGTCCTCGGCCGCGTACCGCAGCAGCGCCCGCTCCGACGCCCGCTGCCGCAGCCGCTCGCGCAGCCGGTCGGCCACGTCGTAGCGGAGCAGCTCGGGCAGGTCGGCGCCCGACCGCAGCGCCGCGAGGACCGTGTCGGCGTGGGTGGTGCTCGTGTCGCGGCCGCGGCGCGCCCACCGCGCGCCGGCCGCGGCGACGGCGTCCGCGTCGAGCCGCAGGTCGCCGCCGGGCACGGCGAACCCGTCCAGCACGCGGACCGGTCCGGTCAGCCGGGACCCGAACAGGAAGTCGGCCAAATGGCGCATGCCGAGGATGTCCAGCGACTCCTGGACCTTCCGGAACGCCGGGTAGGGCGCGGCGGTCGGCAGCGGGTCGGGCTCGCGGACCTCGATCCGGTCGTCGGCGGCGAGCCGCTCCAGCTCGGCGCGGGCCACCCCGCCGGTCCGCGCGATGCCCTCGATCTCGGCGGGCGCCACCATCTTCAGCACCCCCGCCGCGTCGGTGAGCCGCGCGCGGGCCCGGCTCCGGCGCCGCTCGCCGCGCTCGTGCCCGCTGCGCAGCCGCGCGGCAAGCGGGCGCAGGTCGCCGCGCTCGGCGGCGGTGAACAGCGGGGCCAGCTCGCGGTGCTCGGCCTCCAGCCGGTCGATCAGCTTGCGGTACTTCAGCTGCCCGCGGGCCCGCCGCCAGCACTGCCGCACCTCTTTCACGCGCGCCGTGACGTCCGGGCCGGTGAGTCCGTCGAGAGGATCTCGTCCCTTGGGGCCGGAGGACGGTGGTACGGGGAGCGCGTACCTGGCGCGCAGATCCTCGGGAGGCTGGTCGCCCGCCGCCCGCGCGGGCTCCAGTACCTCCCGCCGGTAGTCGTCGTCGAACGTCACGGGCGCCTCCAGGGGCCGGGGGCGATCAGCTGACCTGGACCTTCGACAGGGCCTTGCGGGAGCGTTCGACCTCCTCCTCGGACATGCCGCCGACGTCGACCTTCAGCTCCAGCCGCTCGCCGGTCTCCTTCTCCACGGCGGTGACGTTCAGCAGCCCGGACGAGTCGAGCGCGAACGTGACGCCGATCGGCCAGCCCGCCTTCTTGCCCGGCGGGACGCGGATCTCCCCGGTCGCGATCTCGGTGTTGTCGATCAGGTCGGCCGACTCCACGGCCCCGGCCTGCTCCATCACCCGGATGTCGGCGGACCGCTGGTCGTCGTAGACGGTGAAGAAGTCCTCGGTCTTCGCCGCGGGCAGGTCGTCGTTGGCGTGCACGAGGTGCGCGACGTTCTCGGCGCCGGTCTCCCGGTCGACGACCACGATCCCGAACGCGTGCGACGCGACGGTCTTGATCAGCCGCCCGGCGATCTGCTTCTGCTGCTCGGCCGACAGGCCCGCCCGGCTCGCCATCTCCTCGGCGCGCTCGGCGGCGCCCTCGCGGACGAGCCGCCGGTAGGTCTCCTCGAACGCGTACAGGGCCGCGCCCTTGGCGACCGCGAGGTCGGGGTCCTGCAGCCGGGGGGTGAGGCCCAGCTCGGTCTCCAGCCGCGCCGCGACGACCGGCATCTTCGTGGACCCGCCGACCAGGACGAGGTCGTCGTAGTCCTCGACGTTCTTGTCGGCGGCGGTCGACAGGGTCCGGCCGGTGATCTCGATGGTGCGGTCCAGGAGGTCCTTGGTGAGCTCCTCCAGCTTCTCCCGCGTCACCTCGACCGCCGCGACCCGCCCGCCGTGCATGACCCGCACGGTGTGCGCGGTGCGGGTGGTGAGGGCCTTCTTGGCGTCCTCGGCGTCGCGGCGGAGCTGCTGCTCGGTCTGCTTGTCGTCGAGGGGGTCGCCGGCGTCGGGGTGCTCGGCGCGGAACCGCTCGGCGAGGTGCTCCACCAGCCGCGCGTCCCAGTCGGCGCCGCCGAGCTCGTGGTCGCCGTCGGTGCAGACGACCTCGATGTGCCCGCCGCGCAGCGTGATGACGGTGGTGTCGAAGGTCCCGCCGCCGAGGTCGTACACCAGGATCGTGCGGTCCTGGTCGGGGTTCAGCACGCCGTAGGTGATCGCGGCGGCGATCGGCTCGGACACGATGTCGATGACGTTCAGCCCCGCGATCCGGCCCGCCTTGCGGGTCGCGTCGCGCTCGGCCGCGCCGAAGTAGGCGGGGACGGTGACGACCACGTCGCGGGCCTCCTCGCCCGTGGTGGTGCGCGCGTCCGTCGCGAGCTTCAGCAGGATGAACGCCGACAGCTCCTCGGGGGTGAAGTCGATCCCGTGGATGGGGCGGGTGACGTCCCGGCCCATGTCGCGTTTGATCAGGCTGACGACGTTGTCGGGCTCCAGGACCGCGGTGTCCTTCGCGGTGGCGCCGACGATGACGTTCTCGCCGCTCTCGAAGTAGACGACGGACGGGGTGGTGTCGGTGCCCTCCAGGTTGCGCAGCACCGCCGGCCGCCCGACGTCGTCGATGGAGGCAATGCAGGAGTACGTGGTTCCGAGGTCGATCCCGTAGACAGCCATGTCCCTCTCACCTGTCGGTACCGAGTGCGCCGTTCGTCGTCCGGCCGCTGGTCATCGTCTCGCCGCGCCCGGTGCCGCGCGGGCGGTGCGAGCCGCCCGCGGCCGGGTCGCCGGCCCCGTTCGGGCCGGTCGCGGGGTCGTCGTCCGCCTCGTCCGCGGCGCCGGTGAGCCTGCCGACGCCGACCGCCGCCTTGCGCAGCACCTTGCCGCCCTGCGCGAACCCGTCGGACTGGACGGTCGTGACGGTGCCGTCCCGCATCGGGTCGTCGACCGGCGTCACCGCGACCGGCCGGTGCCGGGACGCGTCGTAGGGGGCGCCCGGCTCGACGGTGAACCGCTCCACGCCGAGCCGCGCCAGCGCGTCGGCGACGTCGTCGGCCACCGCCGCCAGCAGCAGGGCGGTCTGCTTCGGGTCGGGCGGGTCGGGCAGGTCCGGGCCGGCGAGCCGGTCCGACTCGCGGCGCGCCTGGTCGTGCAGCCGGTACAGCGCCGCGCGGACCGGCTCCAGCATCGACTGGAGCTCGCCGCGGCGCAGCCGCTGGTTCTCCTCGTGCAGCCGGTCGATCACGGCCTCCCGGTGCGCGGCGCGCTCGTGCTCGCGGTCGAGCCGCGCGGCCAGCCCCGCCAGCGCGTCCCTGACCTCGGCGTGGAGCGCGGCCTCCGGGGGCTCGGCGGCGCCGGGCGATGCGGCGGCGCCGGGTTCCGGTTCGGCACCGGACTCGGTCTTGACTGGGGGATCCCCGTCCCTCGACACGTAGCGTCACCTTAATGCTGGGCGGCGTGAGGCGATAGGCCGACTGATGACCTCCACCGGACTCTAGTTTGACCGGTACCCGCCATTCCAGCACCGGCAACACGACCGTTTTCGCGTGGCGACACCTTTGGGTAACACCAGGGAAACGGGGTTCGGCGAAGGTGGTGGCCGGAAAGAGGGGAGGTGGCCATGTTGCTGCGGATACGTGTCCGGCTGCCGGACCGTCCGGGGTCGCTGGGGCGGGTCGCCCGGACGCTGGGGGCCGCGGGGGCCGATGTCGTCCAGATGGCGGTCCTGGAGCGCGGCAACGGCCGCGCGATGGACGACTTCACGGTCGCCTGGCCCGCCGGGGCGGGCACCGAGCGGCTGGCGGCGGGGATCGGCTCGGTGCCGGGCGTGGAGGTCGCCGGGATCTGGCCGACCGCGGAGCCGCAGGGCGGCTGCCCGGACGCCGCAGTGATCGGGCAGGTCGCGGCCGTCCCCGAGCGCGGCCCGGAGATCGTCGCGGACGCCGTCCCCGCCATCCTGAGCGCCGACTGGGCGTGCCTGGCCGAGGTCGGGGCCGGCGGCCGGGCGGTGCCGGTGCACGCGAGCGTGGGCGGCGCGTCCGGCGCGGAGCTGCCGGACCTCCTGCCGCTGCGCCCGCGGGCCTTCACCGCGGCGGACGGCACCCAGTACGCGGTCTGCCCGCTGGCCAGGGGCGCCCTCGCGCTGGTCGTGGCCCGGACGGGCGCGCCGCCGTTCCACCGGACGGAGGTGGCCCGCCTGGAGCAGCTCGCCGCCGCCGCGGACGCCGTCCTGGCCGTCGAGCGCGCCGGGCGGTCGGCCGTCTGACCCGGGGCGGCGCTCGCCCGGCTCAGTCCAGCAGGGCGAGCGCCGTCTCCAGGTCGGTGAGGCAGGCGTCGGACCCGAGGCCCTGCGCGACGGTCGCGGCCGTCGCGGTGCCCCAGCGCGCCGCCTCGAACACGTCCAGGCCCCGCGCGAGCCCGGTGATGAACCCGGCGCAGTAGGCGTCGCCGCACCCGGTGGTGTCGACGACCTCGACCGGGAGGGCGGGCAGCCGCCGCACGCCCTCGGCGGTCGCGACGAGGCTGCCGGCGCCGCCGAGCGTGACGACCACCGTCCGCGGCCCCCTGGCGAGCAGCGCGCGGGCGGCCTTCTCCGGGTCGTCGTGCCCGGTGATCTCGGCGGCCTGCTCCTCGTTGGGCAGGAAGTGGTCGATGTGCGGCAGGAACGACGCCGCGCCGGTGAGCAGGTCGGGCATGGCGGACAGCAGGTCCATCGTCACGACGGTGCCGGTCGCGCGGGCGTGGGCGAGCATGTCGAAGAACGCGGGGTCGTTGAGGCCGAACGTGACGTCCGGGCCGCCGAGGTGGACGAAGTCCGCCGCGGCGAGCAGGCCGGGCCCGACCGCGCCGGCGGTGAGGGTCAGATTGGCGCCGGGCACGTGGAAGCTGGGCCGCCCGCCGTCCGGCCGGATCGGCAGGATCGACGCGCTGGTCTGGTCGGCGGTCCGCCGGACGAGCCCGCGCACGTCCACGCCGTTGCGCTCCATGATCTTCACCAGCAGGTCGCCGAGGTCGTCGTCGCCGATCGCGCCGACCGATATGACGTCGTTGCCGAGCCGGGCGAGGGCGACCGCGGTGCCCGCGGCGGCGCCCGCGGCGGTGACCCTGATCTCGTCCACGACGACGGTGCCCTGCCCCTCCGGGATGCCCTCGACGGGCCGCGCGAGCACGTCGAGGATGTGCGCGCCCAGTGTTACAACCGTCATGACCAGACCCCTTAAAGATCGTCAGGGCCGTAGCGTACGCGGTGCAGACCCGGGACGTGAGAGGTGTTCGCATGTTGCTGAGGGACGAGCGGGACGAGTTGTGCGCGGTCGGCCGGCGCCTCGCCGCGACCGGCCTGGTCACCGGGGCGGCGGGGAACGTGAGCGTCCGGTCGGGCGATCTGGTCGCGGTCACGCCCGGCGGGGTGATGCTCGACCGGATGGAGCCCGCCGACTGCCCGGTCGTGGACCTGGCGGCGCGGCTGGTCGAGGGGGAGCGGGCGCCGTCGTCGGAGACCCCGATGCACCTCGCGCTGTACGAGGCGACCCCGGCGGCGGCGATCGTGCACACCCACTCGACGTACGGCGCCGTCGTGGCGACGACCATGGCCGAGCTGCCGCCGATCCACTACAACACCCTCCTGCTGGGCGGCGTGGTCAAGGTCGCCGAGTACGCCACGTACGGAACGCCCGAGCTGGCGGACAACGTCCGGGAGGCGATGGCCGGGGGCAAGCGCGCCGCGCTGATGGCCAACCACGGCGGTGTCGCCATCGGCCGCGATCTGGACGAGGCGTTCGAGAACGCCCGCCTCCTGGAGTGGCTCTGCGGCGTGTACGTGCGGGCCAAGATGATCGGCGAGCCCCGGATTCTTACGGAGGACGAGCTGGCGATGGTGGTGGAGCGCGGCCTGGCGCCCCCGGAGTTCCCGCGCGTGTAACCTAACGCTTGCTAGGTAGCCGTGGGAGGTCCGCTTTGCCCTTCGTCCTGATCGACCGGCCGCGCCCGCACGTCGCCCTCATCACCCTCAACCGCCCCGAGCGGATGAACGCGATGGCGTTCGACGTGATGATCCCGTTCCGCGAGGCGCTGGAGGAGGTGAGCCGCGACAACGGGACCCGCGTCGTCGTCATCACCGGGGCGGGCCGCGGCTTCTGCTCCGGGGCCGACCTGGAGAACCCGGGCGACATCCCCGGCATCGACGGGCTCACCCTGCCCACCATCGCGCTGCGGTCGATGGAGCTGCTGGACGACGTGGTCCGCGCGCTGCGCCGCGTCCACCAGCCGGTCATCGCGGCCGTCAACGGCCCCGCGATCGGCGGCGGGCTCTGCCTGGCGCTGGCGGCCGACATCAGGCTCGGCGCCGACACCGCCCTGTTCCGCGCGGCCGGGATCAACAACGGCCTCACGGCGAGCGAGCTCGGCCTCAGCTACCTGCTGCCGCGCGCCATCGGCTCCTCCCGCGCCTTCGAGCTGATGCTGTCGGGCCGGGACGTGGACGCCGCCGAGGCCGAGCGCATCGGCCTGGTGTCGCGCGTCGTCCCCGGCGACAAGCTCCTGGACGCCTGCTACGAGCTCGCCGAGCGGATCGCCGGGTTCAGCCGTCCCGGGACCGAGCTGACGAAGCGGATGCTGTGGTCCAGCCTGGACGCGGCCAGCCTGGACGCCCACATGGGCCAGGAGGGCCTCGCGCAGCTCTACGTCCGGCTCACCACCCACAACTTCGAAGAGGCGATCAAGGCCCGCCGGGAGAACCGCCCGCCCGACTTCCAGGACTGACGGGCGGCACTGACGGGCGGGTCTGACGGGCGGGGCGGCGGCGTGGCACGCTGAAGGGGTGCCCAGGCTGTCCCCGGACGAGGCGCGCCGCCGGCTGGCGGCGGTCCCCGTCGTGCGCCTGGCGACGGTCGGGGAGGACGCGCGGCCGCACCTCGTCCCGGTGACGTTCGCCGTCCACCGGGGGAGCGTCTACACGGCCGTCGACCACAAGCCGAAGAGCACGCGGGAGCTGCGCCGGCTGGCCGACATCCGCGCCAACCCGCGCGTGGCGCTGCTGGCCGACCACTACGAGGACGACTGGGACCGGCTCTGGTGGGTCCGCGTGGACGGCCACGCGAAGATCGTGACCGATCCCGCGCGGATGGCCGAGCCCGTGCGCCTCCTCGCCGGCCGCTACGCGCAGTACCGCGACCGCCCGCCGGAGGGGCCGGTCATCGACATCACGATCGAGGGCTGGACGGGCTGGGCCGCGTCCTAGTCCCAGGCTTCGCCGATGCGCGCGAGGTCGGCCGCGTACTCGATGCGGGCCGCCCACGCGTCCGGCCAGGCGCCCATGCCGAGATGCGCGCCCGCGAACGCCCCGGCCAGGCAGGCGATCGAGTCGGAGTCGCCGGAGCTGGCGGCGCCGCGGCGGATCGCCTCGACCGGCTCGTCCGGGTAGAGCAGGAAGCACAGCAGCCCGGTGGCGAGGGCCTCCTCCGCGACCCAGCCCGCGCCCGTGGTCGCGCACGGGTCGGACTCCCGGTCACCGGCGGCAACGGCCTCGTCCAGCCGGTCGAGGATGGCGAGGCACTCGTCCCAGCCGCGGGCGATGAACGTCTCGGGCGCGTCCATGCCGGGCCGCTGCCACAGCTCGCCGAGCCAGTCGCCGTGGTAGACGGTGTGCTGGTCGTGGCAGCGGGCGCGGAGCGCGCCCGGCAGGTCGGCGGGGTCCGTCCCGTCCGCGAGCCAGCGGACGGCGAACGCCGTGAGCTCGCTGGCAGCCAGACCGGTCGGGTGGCCGTGCGTGAGCGCCGCCTGGAGCTGGGACGCGCCCGCCCTCGTTTCGTCCGGCAGGCCGGGGGCGAGCCCGACCGGCGCGACGCGCATGTTCGCGCCGCACCCCTTGGAGCCCGCCACGGTCGCCTCCACCCAGGGCTTGCCGGCGGCGAGACCGCGGCACGCCTCCAGGCAGGTGTTGCCGGGAGCTCTGTCGTTGTCGGGGCTGTCGAGCCAGTCGACGAACCGCCGCCGCCACATCGGCGTGATCAGGCCGGGGGTGAGGGGAGGGTTCTCCAGGGCGTCCAGGAGCGCCAGCCCGACCGCGATGACCATCTGCGTGTCGTCGGTGACCAGCGCCGGGTCGCCGGCGAGGTCCGCCGGGCCGCGCGCACCGAACCGCCGCCCGATCTGCTCCATGGTGAGGAACTCGGTCGGCGCGCCGAGGGCGTCCCCGTATGCCAGCCCGAACATCGTCCCGCTCGCCCGTCTCATGGCGGGCATTCTTCCCTAACCGGCGTTCTGGTAGCGGCCCGGCGTCATGCCGTAGCAGCGGACGAACCAGCGCGTCAGGTGGCTCTGGTCGGCGAACCCCGTCGCCGCCGCCACCTCGCCGATCGCGTCGCCGCGCGCCAGCCGCCGCCGGGCCGCGCGCAGCCGGAGCTGGCGCTGGTAGTCGCTCGGCGCCATCCCGTACGCGCGCCGGAACCCCCGGTACAGCGCGAACCGGCTGCATCCGGCGGCCGCGGCCAGCTCGTCCGCGCCCACGTCGTCCAGGAACGCCTCCTCGATCAGCCGCCGGGCCCGCTCGGCGGGGCCCGCGGCGGACGCCGCGTCGGCGCGCCGCGTCGCGGCCCGGTTCACCATCGCCCCGACCGCCGCGGTCAGCAGCTCGTCCCGCCGCAGCGCCGTCGCCCCGTCCAGCAGCGCCGCGTGGAGGCCGCGCAGGCTCCGCGCCAGGACGGGATCGGGCACCACCGGAGACGCGAACAGCGGCAGCCCGGCCGGGCGGCCGGTGATGTCGGCCAGCACGTCCGCCACCAGCGCGGGGCCGATGTGGACCATGCGGTACGTGAAGCCCAGCTCGTCGGCCGCGTGCCCGTCGTGCGGGTCGTCCGGGTTGAACGCGATGACCATCCCGGCCGCGCTCGTGTGGGCGCCGCCCCGGCACCGGAACGCCTGGTGGCCGTCCTCGGTGACGCCGAACGAGTACGTCTCGTGGCTGTGCCGGTGGTAGACGTGCCGCTCGAAGTGCGCGTGCATCGCCTCAAGGGGGCGGTCGGGGGACCGCCAGTACCGGCTCCACTCCACCCCTCCAGTGTGGCGCACCAGCGTTCAAGACGGCCCGGCTCCGCGGCGGCATCCTGGCCGGCATGCGTTTCGACACCAAGATCGGCATCGTGGTCCGCGACGACCTGGCGGCCTGGCAGCGGCTCAACGTCACCGCGTTCCTCGCCAGCGCCGTCGCGGCCCGCTTCCCGGACGTCATCGGCGAGCCGTACGAGGACGCGTCCGGCAATACCTACATGGCGATGTTCCGGCAGCCCGTCCTCGTCTACGAGGGGGACGCCGAGGCGATCGGCAGGGCGCACGCGCGGGCCGCCGGCCGCGCCATGGACACCGCCGTCTACATCGAGGACATGTTCAAGACCGGCCACGACGAGGCCAACCGCGCGACGGTCCGCGCGGTCACCGCCGAGGAGATGCCGCTCGTGGGGTTCGCCATCCACGGCCCGAAGAACGGCGTGGACAAGGTCCTCAAGGGGCTGCGGCTGCACCCGTGAGCCCGGCGGCCTCGGCCAGCCGCCCGCGGTGGTGGTCGGGCGTCCCGAACAGCTGCCGGGACGCCTGCGCACGCTTGAAGTACAGGTGCGCGTCGTGCTCCCAGGTGAACCCGATGCCGCCGTGCAGCTGGATCGCCTCGCCCGCCGTGTGCAGGTAGGCGTCCGAGCAGTACGCCTTAGCGAGCGCCGCCGCCGCGGGCAGCTCCCGCGGGTTCTCGTCCGCGGTGGCCGCCGCGTTCAGCACCGCCGACCGCGCCGACTCCACCAGGACGAACATGTCCGCGCACCGGTGCTTGATCGCCTGGAACGAGCCGATCGGGCGCCCGAACTGGTGCCGGACCTTCGCGTACTCCACCGTCATGTCGAGGGTCCGCTGCGCGCCGCCGAGCGCCTCGGCCGCCAGCGCCACGGCCGCGACGTCGAGGGCCCGCCGCAGCGCGTCCGCGCCGCCCACCTTGCGCGCCGGGACGCCGTCGAGCGCGATCCGCGCCAGCTTCCGCGTCTGGTCGAGGGTGGTCAGGGCCGTCCGGACGAGGGCGGCCCCGTCCTGCACGGCGTAGACCCCGACGCCGTCCGCGTCTCGCGCCGCCACGAGCACGAGGTCGGCGATATGCCCGTCAAGGACGAACTCCTTGGTACCTCGCAGCACCCCGTCTCCGAACGTCGCCGAGACCGAGGCGGGGTCCCAGCTCCCGCCCTCCTCGGCGACCGCGAGCGTGGCGACGGTGGTGCCGTCCGCGATACCCGGCAGCAGGTCATGACCGCCTTCACCGGCCTCCAGCGCGGCCGCGGCGGTGATCGTGGCGAGGAACGGCGCGCACAGCACGGCCCGGCCCATCTCCTCGAACACGACGGCCAGCTCGCGCATCCCGTACCCGGCGCCGCCGTGCTCCTCGCCGATCGCGAGGCCCTGCAGCCCGAGCTGCTCGGCCATCAGCGTCCACGTCCCGGGGGCGTAACCCTCGGCGGTCTCCATCAGCCGCCGCACCTCGGCGGAGGGGGAGCGGTCGGCGAAGAAGCGCCGCAGCGCGTCCCTCAGCTCCCGCTGTTCCTCGGTGACGACGAGCTGCATCCGGCCGGCCTCCCACGCGTGGACTGCAGTGCCCGGCCATCATGGCGCAGCCCCGCGCACCCCGCCGGGGTCCGCTCCCGCCCAGCGGGACGGTCAGGGCGCCCAGTCGTGCGGGCCGAGCTGGTAGCCCTTGCTCGTCGAATGCAGGTGGTTGATCGACACCAGGTGCCCGAGGGCGGCCCAGAGGTCCTCCTCGGGGGCGCCGATGAGCCGCTCGATCGTGTCGAAGTCGGCCGCGCCGCCGTCCTTGTCGATCGTCGCGACGGTCTCGTACACGGTCAGCTCGAAGTCCGTCAGCTCCTGGACGTCTCCGCGTCTGAACTCTCGCTCGTCCATGGCGAGAGCGTGCCCAGTACCGGCGGGTTCTATCTGTCCGGGCGACACGGACTCGCAGACCGGTGCGCGCGGGGGAGGAACGAACACTCCCCTCCACTCTCAACCTATAGCGCACCGGGGGGCTTGCGGCAAGACCCGGGTCGTGCCGCACAATCGTGCAGCCAACGGCCGCAACCTGCGGAAACGCCAGATCGGAGTTGATCATTTGGAGCCGCTGACCACCGGCGCCTTCGACCTTCCCCGCACGCTCGCCCACAAGGCCGACCCGGCGCTGATCGCCGGCGACGAGCGGCACTTCGCGGCCGTCGCGGCGAGCCTGGAGCACTCGATCGCCGACCTGTCCGAGCGCCTGGACGCCGCGCGGACGGCCCCCGGCGGCATCGGCCGGCAGGCGCTGGACCGGGACATGGAGATCCACCGGCTGAGCGGGCGGCTGCGGCTGCTGCGCCGCTTCGGGCTGGACCTGTGCCTGGGGCACTTCGTCCGGGCGGACGACCCGGAGCCCGTGTACGTCGGGCGGCTCGGCCTCAAGGACGCCTCCGGCCGCCGCCTCCTGGTCGACTGGCGCTCCCCGGCGGCGGAGCCGTTCTTCGGGGCGACCCACGCCGACCCGATGGGGCTGGTGAGCCGCCGCCGGTACCGCTGGACCCGGGGCCGGATCAGCGACTACTGGGACGAGGTGTTCACCCCCGACGGCTTCGAGGGGCACGCCGCGCTGGACGACCAGTCCGCGTTCATCGCCAGCCTGGGCGGGCACCGGTCGGCACGGATGCGGGACGTGCTCGCCACCATCCAGGCCGACCAGGACGCGATCATCCGCGCGGGCTCACAGGGCGCCCTCGTCGTGGACGGCGGCCCAGGAACCGGCAAGACCGTCGTGGCCCTGCACCGCTCCGCCTACCTCCTCTACTCCGACCCCCGCCTCGGCCAGAACCGGGGCGGAGTCCTCTTCGTCGGCCCGCACCAGCCCTATCTCGCCTACGTCGCCGACGTCCTGCCCAGCCTCGGAGAAGAAGGCGTCCAGACCTGCACGCTGCGGGACCTCCTTCCAGAGGGAGCGGACGCGGGGCCCGAGGCCGATCCGGAGGTCGCGCGGCTGAAGTCGTCTGCGGACATGGTGAAGGCGATCGAGCCGGCCGTCCGGTTCTACGAGAACCCGCCCGCCGAGGGGATGACGGTCACCACCCACTGGTCGGACGTGTGGCTGGGCCCACACGATTGGGCCGAGGCGTTCGCGGCCACCGAGCCCGGTACCCCGCACAACGAGGCGCGCGACCAGATCTGGGCGGAACTCGTCGCGATCATTCTGGACAAGCTGGGCGAGGAGGACGTCTCGCCGGGCCTTCTCCGCAGGTCGCTGCGCCAGGACGGGGAACTGCTCACGGCCTTCAACCGCGCGTGGCCCGTCATCGACCCGGCCGACCTCGTCGGCGACCTGTGGTCGGTGCCCGCCTACCTGCGCCTCTGCGCTCCCTGGCTCAGCCCGGACGAGATCCGGAAACTGCAGCGCAAGGACGCCCACGCCTGGACGGTGTCCGACCTGCCGCTCCTGGACGCGGCGCGCCAGCGGCTCGGAGACCCGGAGGCGTCCATCCGCAAGCGCCGCCAGGACGAAGCCCTCGCCGCCCAGCGCGAGCACATGGCGCAGGTGGTCGACAACCTGATCGACGCGGCGGCGGCCTCGGGCGCCGACGGCGACGACGGCGAAGGTCTCGTGGTGATGCTGCGCGGGCAGGACGCCCAGGTCAGCCTCGTCGACGAGAGCGCACTCCCCGGCACCGACCCCGACCGCCTCGCCGGCCCGTTCGCGCACATCGTCGTGGACGAGGCCCAGGAGCTCACCGACGCCGAATGGCAGATGCTGCTGGCCCGCTGCCCGTCCCGCAGCTTCACCATCGTCGGGGACCGCGCCCAGGCCAGGCGCGGCTTCACCGAGTCGTGGCAGGAACGGCTCAAGCGGGTCGGGCTCGACCGGATCGAGCTGGCGTCCCTGACCGTCAACTACCGCACCCCGGAGCCGATCATGGCGGAGGCCGAGCCGGTCATCCGGGCCGTCCTCCCGGACGCGAACGTCCCGGCCTCCATCCGCACCGGCGACGCCCCGGTGATCCACGGCTCGACCGCGGACCTGCACGCCATCCTGGAAACCTGGCTAGCCGAACACACCGAGGGCACCGCCTGCGTCATAGGCGCCCCGGCGTTCGAGCCGACCCCCCGCGTCCGCTCCCTGACCCCGGAACTGGCGAAGGGCCTGGAGTTCGACCTGGTCGTCCTCATAAACCCGGAGAGCTTCGGCGAGGGCATCGAAGGAGCGGTCGACCACTACGTCGCCATGACCCGCGCAACCCGCCAACTGGCCATCCTTAACACCACATGACGCACCCCGGGACCGTCCGACCCCCGGGGCGGCTTCACGGACCGTACGCTAGGTGCGTCAGGCTCGGTTGCTACGATCTGTATGCGAAAGGTGGCGCTCCGCTCATACGCTCGCGTGCGAGGAAAGGAGCAGGGCATGACTGTCATGGTTGATGAGCCTCTGTCGCAGGAAGAAGACGACGCTCTCCTGGAAGGTTTCCTCGCTCTCGATACCCCCGAGGGCTTCCGAGCCGAACTGATCGACGGAGAGATCGTCGTGACACCACCCCCCGGTAGCGGACACGAGCGAAACATCGGAAAGATCATCAAGCAGGTCCTCCGGGAGAGGGCGGCTGACTTCGACTTTCTCCCGAACAAGGGACTGGTCGTTCCGGCCGCCGACGCGGAGCGGACCGAGCGCGTGATCCCGGACGGGACCTTCGTGCCGGTGGAGCCGGACGTCTTCGATGACGACGAGGCTTGGAGCCGTCCGGACGGGGTCGCGCTGGTGGTCGAGGTGACGTCCACCCGGCCGGAGCGGGACCGGGTGGCGAAGCGGCGCGGGTATGCGCGGGCGGGCATCCCGCTCTACCTGCTCGTGGACCGGGAGGAGGAGAGGGTGAGCCTCTTCAGCGGGCCGGACGAGGGCGACTACGGGCACACCGACCAGGTGCCGTTCGGCAAGCCGCTGCCGCTGCCGGAGCCGTTCGGGTTCGAGTTGGACACGTCCGAGTTCCGCTGAGGCGGGGCGGGCTCCCGGCGGGTGTCGGGGCCCGCTGTCGGCTGTGGGCGGGTCAGCCGTAGCGGCTGAGGTCGTGGAAGAAGCCCGGGACGGTGTGCAGGGCGCCGGAGGCGGCTACCTCGTCGTAGACGTAGCGGGCCACGGCGAGGTCGAGGACGCCCAGGCCGAAGGGGGAGAAGACGACCGGTCTGTCGGCGGGCGGGGTGGTCTTGCCGGTGAGGACGTCGTACAGGGTGCCGTCGACGAAGTCGCGGTGGCCGACCTGCTGCTCGGCCAGGTGTGGTGATGTGTTGGCCTTCATGCAGTGCTCGACGTCGTCCACGATGTTGCAGGACGCCAGGATGATCTCGGGGGACAGGTCCCGCAGCGAGATGTGCAGCACGAGCGGGTTGTGCGCGAACCAGGCCGGGTCGGTGACGTGCGGCTCGCCGGCGACGGTGGCGAAGACGACCAGGTCGGACGAGCGGATCAGCGACTCGGCCGAGTCGTGGATCGTGATGTCGCCCTTCTCCGAGCGCTCCAGGTAGCCCTTGAAGCCCTCGGCGTGCTCGGCGGACAGGTCGTGGATGCCGAGGGAGTCGAAGGTGAACCCGTTGCCCGCCAGGTAGGTGTGGATGTAGCGGGCGATGAGGCCGACGCCGACGAAGCCGACCGTGCGGGGGCGGTCGCCGCGGGCGTCGGCGAGGGTCGCGGCGGCGAGCGCGGCGGACGCCGCGGTGCGGGCCGCGCTGATGATGGAGCTCTCCAGGCACGCGAACGGGTAGCCGGTCTCGGCGTCGTTGAGGATCAGCACGGCGGACGCGCGGGGGATCCCGTTCGCGACGTTGCCGGGGAAGCTGGAGATCCACTTGATGCCGTGCACGCCGACGTCGCCCTCGACGGAGGCGGGCAGCGCGATGATCCGGTCGGCCGGGCGGTCGGGGAACCGCAGGAAGTAGGAGTCGGGGTTGACGGTCCGCCCCTCGCCGTGCAGCCGGTAGGCGGCCTCGACCATCCGGGTGACCCGCTCCTCCTGCCCGGCGACCGCGTCGTGGACCTGGGCGCCGGAGATCACGGCGAATGCGGGGGCCTGCGTCATGAAAGTGCTCCGTGTTTCCGAACCGGGGTGATCAGGTGCCGAGGATATCGGGCGGCAGATCGCCGAAGTGCTCCCGTACCCAGCTCTCCTCGTAGATGGAGTCCAGGTACCGCTCGCCGAGGTCGGGGGCGATGGCCACCGCGACCGGGTCCTCGCCGGGGTACTTGGCCTCCAGCCAGCGGCACGCCCCGGACACGACGGTGCCGGTCGAGCCGCCGAACAGGAACCCCCGCGACGACAGGGCGCGGACGGTCCGGATCGTGTCGGGCTCGGCGACGTGCACCACGTCGTCGACGAGCGACTCGTCCACCAGTTCGGGCCTGCTGCTGGTGCCGAGGCCCGGGACCATGCGGCGCTCGGGGATGCCGCCGAACGTGACCGAGCCGACCGCGTCCACCGCGACGATCGTGACGGGGCGGTCGTGCTCCCGGAAGTAGCGGGCGCAGCCCATCAGGGTGCCGGTGGTGCCCGCGCCGACGAAGAGAACCTCCAGGTCGGGGAACTCCCGGTCGATCGATGGAGCGGTCCCGCGGTAGTGCGCCAGCCAGTTGTTCCGGTTGGCGTACTGGTTCAGCCACACGTACCCGCGGCCGGACTCGCACAGCTCCCGGACGTGCGCGATGCGGCCGCCGAGGTAGCCGCCGTTGTCGTCCTTGTCGGACACGACGCGGACCTCCGCGCCGAGCGCCCGCATGACCCGCATGGACGCCGGGTTGCAGCGCGGGTCGGTGACGCAGACGAACTTCAGCCCCCGGCTCGCCGCGATCAGGCTGAGCGCGATGCCGAGGTTCCCGGACGAGGACTCCACGATGACC
Source organism: Actinomadura sp. GC306 (assembly GCF_004348665.1). Lineage (GTDB taxonomy): Bacteria > Actinomycetota > Actinomycetes > Streptosporangiales > Streptosporangiaceae > Spirillospora. Next base: position 44,090 of record NZ_SMKM01000002.1, read on the forward strand.
GAGTCCGGGGTGAGCGCGCCCTCGGCCTCGGCCGCGTCCACCATCGCGGCGGCGGCCTTCAGTTTCACCGAACCCGCGAAATTGAAGCCCTCGCATTTGAGGTACAGCGGACGGTCGATGACGTGCCGCAGATCGACGTAAAGGTCGTCGACATTGAATTCCTGCGGCGAGGTTATTATGGGCACGCTGTCACCCTCAAATGAAGAAGCAATTCCCTCATCTTCCCCCGGAGTTCGCCGCGGGCACGCCTGGCCATGGCGGTTCATCACGTTACCTGCGCGCATCTTCCCGCCGCAACCCCCTACTTACCGACGGGTAGCGACGAATGGGAGAGGCTTCTGTCAGGACGCGGATAAGCTATGCCCCCCGCTTGTTTTGGGTGATGACAGCGGAGAAGTCCTACCTCACGGAGAGTAATGATGAGTGCTCGCGGACCCGCCGTGGACCGGCTGCTCCCCCTGGCCGGGCTGCCCGCCCTGGACGTGCCCGCGGCGGAGCTGGAGCGGGCCCGGGAGCTGGCCGTGCGGCACGGGATGACGCGCGAGGCGGATGTGGACCTCGCCGACCCCGTCATCGCGCGGGTGGAGCGGTTCGCCGCCGAGGGCGACCGGCCCGCCGTCAGCGACGGCGACGGCGTGCTCTCCTACGCCGGCCTCGCCGAGCGGGCGCGCCGGCTGGCGGCGCTGCTGCGGGAGGAGGGCGTCGAGCCCGGCACGGTCGTCGGTGTCGGCGGCCCCCGCTCGGCCTCCGTCATCGCCGCGTTCCTCGCGATCGAACTGGTCGGCGCGCTCTACGTGCCCGCCGACGAGACGTGGCCGGCCGGGCGCGTCCGCGACGTCCTCGGGCAGGCCGGCGCGTCGGTGCTGCTCCTGGACGGCGCCGGCGCCGACGTGGCCGCGCTGCGGGAGGGCGCGGCCGAGGCCGGCTGCCGGGTCGTGTCCGCCACCGCGGCGGACGGCCTGGCCCCGTGGCCCGGCGAGCCCCGCCTGGACGGCCTCGACCAGCCCCGCTACGTCCTGTTCACCTCGGGCTCGACGGGCCGCCCGAAGGGCGCGGTGGTCGAGCACCAGGGCATGGTCAACCACCTCTGGGCCAAGATCGTCGACCTGGAGCTGACCGGCGCGGACGTCGTGGCGTTCACCGCCCCGCTCGGCTTCGACATCTCGATCTGGCAGATGCTCTGCCCGCTGCTGCTCGGCGGCCGGGTGGACGTCGTCGACGACGAGACCGGGCACGATCCCGTCGCGTTCGCGCGGGCCGTGGACGAGCGCGGCATCACCATCGTCGAGCTCGTCCCGACCATGGTCAGGCACCTGCTCGACGACCTGGCCCCGGGCAGCCTGCCCGGCATGCGGTGGATGATCGCGACCGGCGAGGAGCTCCCCGCGGAGCTGTCGCGGCGCTGGCTGGACGCGATGCCGCACGCCCGCCTCCTGAACGCCTACGGCCCCACCGAGTGCTCCGACGACGTCACCCACCACACGGTGACCGCCGGCGACCTGCGGCTGCTGCGCCTCCCGATCGGGACGCCGGTCGTCAACGCCCGCCTGTACGTGCTGCGGGAGGAGGACGACGGGACGTGGGCGGCGTGCGACGCGGGCGAGACCGGGGAGCTGTTCGTCGGCGGCGTGGTCGTCGGGCGCGGCTACCTGGGCAACGACGAGCGGACGCGCGAGGCGTTCTACCGCGACCCGTTCGGCGACTCCCCGACGGGCCGCCTCTACCGGACGGGCGACGCGGTGCGGCTGCTCGGCCCGGGGGAGGGCGGCGAGGACCGTCCCACCCTGCAGTACCTCGGCCGCGTCGACCGGCAGGTCAAGATCGCCGGGGTGCGGATGGAGCTGGGGGAGATCGAGGCGGTGCTGCAGCGGCACCCCTCGGTGGGGGCCGCCGCCGTCGTCGTGCACGAGTACCCCGCCGGGTGAATCGTCACGCTGTGTAAGCACATTGGGTGGAACGGGTTGTGAACCTTTGTCACCCGGCGAGCGTCGTGGCGCCCCGCACCTGGGGCGCTCACCGGCCGTTTTGTCACTCCTGTTAGCAATGGGGCAGGTCAAGTTCTGCTTTTGAGGGGATTGCGAGGCATGTGGCGGACTGGTTGACTGTGGCTCCGCTACTCCTGAGTAGAGCATGGGGCCAGAGCGGCCCCGGTCGTGGGGCGGAAAGCGGCGGCGCTCTGTATTGGCGGGAGCACAGGGCGTCCGATCCCGGGTTCACGCGGGCCGATCGCGTTCCCGGAAAGGCTCGGGGTGAAAGGGGACGGGGAACAGCCCGATTTGTGTGGTCATTCTCTTTAGTTTTCTGCCCGCCGGCGCCGGGCCGGTGCCGGCCGCGGGCGTGAAGCCAACCCCCTTCGACCGGGAAAGTGCCGCTTGATGTCCACCGAGTACGTTCCTCTTTCGGCCGCTCAGCGGAGCGTCTGGTACGCGCAGCAACTGGCGCCCGAAACGCCGATCGACATTGCGCAGTACATCGAGATCGAGGGGCCGGTCGACCACGCGCTGTTCGACCGGGTGGCGCGTATAGCGGCGCACGAGTCGCTCGCGATGAACGCGCGCCTCGTCGAGGTGGACGGGATCCCGCACCAGATCCTCGACCCGGACGCGACGGCGACGATCCCCCTCGTGGACCTGTCCGGCGAGCCCGACCCGGACGCCGCCGCGCGGGCGTGGATCGCGGCGCGGATGGCCGAGCCGCTGCCGCCGGACGGCGAGCGGCTGTACCGCACCGCGCTGCTGCGGCTGTCCCCGGAGCTGCACCGCTGGTTCCTGCGCGCCCACCACGCGGCGCTGGACGCCTACAGCGGCCTGATGATCAGCCGCCGCGCCGCCGAGATCTACACGCTGCTCGCGAACGGCGGCGAGTACGACCCCGGGGAGCTCGGCGACTTCCGCGCCGTCCTCGCCGAGGAGGACGCCTACCGGGCGTCGGAGAAGTTCGAGCGCGACCGCGCCTACTGGCTGGAGCGGTTCGCCGACCGCCCGGTCGCGGTGTCGCTCGCGGACTGCATGGCCGAGCCGACCGCCGGCTACCTGAGCCGCAGCACCGTCGTCCCGCCGGACGAGACGGCGGCGCTCGCGGCCGGCGCCCGCCGGCTGCGCACCGCCGCGCCGGGCCTGGCGATCGCCGCGACCGCCGCCTACGTGGCGCGGATGACCGGGACCGAGGACGTCGTCCTCGGCCTCGCGGTCAGCGGGCGGGTGTCCGCCGCGTCGCGCGAGACGCCCGCGATGCTGTCCACGGTGCTGCCGCTGCGGGTGAGCGTCCGGCCCGGGATGACCGTGGAGGAGCTGGTCCGGACGGCGACCCGGGCGACCGCGCGGGTGCTGCGCCACCAGCGGTACCGCCGCGAGGACCTGCTGCGCGACCTGCGGCTGCTCGGCGAGCGCCGCCGCCTGCACGGGCCGGTCATCAACGTCATGGCCTTCGACTACCGGCTCGACTTCGCGGGCCTGCCGGCGCGGACGCACGCCATCACGACCGGCCCGGTCGACGACCTGTCGATCAACATCTACGACAACTTCGACGGGACGGGCATGCGCGTCGACTTCGACGCCCACCCCGACCTGTACGGCGAGGACCAGGTCTCGGCGCACCTGGAGCGCTACGTCCGGTTCCTGCGGACCCTCGGCGACGCCGACCCGGCCACGCCGCTCCGCGAGATCGGGCTGCTGGACGACGCCGAGCGCGCCCGCGTCCTGGACGAGTGGAACGACACGGCGCTGCACGTCGAGCCCGGCGTCGTCCCCGGCCTGTTCGAGGCCCAGGCCGCCCGCACCCCGGCCGCGCCCGCCGTGACGCACGGCGACACCACGCTGACCTACCGGGAGCTGGACGAGCGCGCCAACCGCCTCGCCCACCACCTGATCGGCCGCGGGATCGGCGCCGAGGACTTCGTCGCGCTCGCCCTGCCCCGGAACACGGACCTGGTCGTCGCGGCGCTCGCGGTGCTGAAGGCGGGCGCCGCCTACCAGCCGGTCGACCCGGCGTACCCGGCCGGCCGCATCGCGTACATGCTGGAGGACGCCGCCCCCGCCTGCGTCATCACGACCTCCGGCGCGGACCTGCCCGGCACCACCCCGCGCGTCCTGCTGGACGACCTCGACCTCGGCGCCCACCCGGCGACGGCGCCCACCGACGCCGACCGCGTCCGGCCCCTGCGCCCCGGCAACGCGGCCTACGTCATCTACACGTCCGGTTCGACGGGCCGGCCGAAGGGCGTCGTCGTCTCGCACGCCAACGCCGTCGACCTGTGCGCCTGGGCGAACCGGGACTTCGGCCCCGAGCGCCTCGCCCGCGTGCTGTTCTCCACGTCGCTGAACTTCGACGTGTCGGTGTTCGAGTGGCTGGCCCCGCTCACGGCCGGCGGGCACATCGAGGTCGTCCGCGACCTGCTCGACGTGGCGGAGCGCGGCGGCTGGAAGGGGACGCTGATCAGCGGCGTCCCGTCCGCGATGTCGGCGCTGCTCGCGACCGGCTCGCTCCGTTCGGAGGCTGTTGCCGGGGGGTCTGGGGGGTCGTCCCCCCAGATCCAGCTTGAGGCGGGCGACATCGTGCTCGCCGGGGAGGCGCTGCCCGCGAGGCTCGTCCACGACCTGCGCGCACTCGCCCCGGACGCCCGCATCTCCAACATCTACGGCCCGACCGAGGCGACCGTCTACGCCACCGCCTGGTACGACGACGGCAACGCCGGGGGGCACGCGCCGATCGGCGCGCCGATCGCCAACACCCGGGCCTACGTCCTGGACGCGGCGCTCGAACCCGTCCCGGCCGGGGTGCCCGGGGAGCTGTACCTGGCGGGGGACGGGCTGGCGCGCGGCTACCTGAACCGCCCGGAGCTGAGCGCAGACCGGTTCGTGGCGTGCCCGTTCGGGAAACCCGGCGAGCGCATGTACCGGACGGGTGACCTGGTCCGCTGGCGTCAAAGCAGTTCCCGGGGGGCGTGGGGGGTCGCCCCCTCGCAGGGACACGGCGCCGGGCAGATCGAGTACCTCGGCCGGCTCGACCACCAGGTGAAGGTCCGGGGCTTCCGGATCGAGCTCGGCGAGATCGAGACGGCGCTGTCCGCGCACCCGGCGGTGACGCAGAGCGTCGTCGTCGCCCGCGAGGACGCCGCCGGCGACACCGTCCTCGTCGGGTACGCGGTGGCGGACGGCGCCGGCCCCGCCGAGCTGAAGCGGTCCCTGGCGGCGGTGCTGCCCGAGTACATGGTGCCGTCCGCGGTCGTCGTGCTGGACGCGATGCCGCTGAACCCGAACGGCAAGCTCGACCGCGCGGCGCTGCCCGAGCCCGACCTGGCCCCGGCCGCCGAGGGCCGCGCCCCGCGCGACGCCCGCGAGGAGGTCCTGTGCGCGGCGTTCGCCGAGGTCCTCGGCGTGGAGCGGGTCGGCATCGACGACAACTTCTTCGACCTCGGCGGCGACTCCCTCAAGGCCACCCGCGTCGTGTCCCGGGCCCGCTCGGCGCTGAAGGCGGACCTCGGCGTCCGCGCCCTGTTCGAGGCGCCGACCGTCGCCGCCCTCGCGGAACTGCTCGCGGGGACCGGCGCGGACGCCCGGCCCGAACTCGTCCCGGTCGAGCGGGACGGGCTCGTCCCGGTCTCGTACGCGCAGCGGCGGCTGTGGTTCATCCACGACCTCGAAGGCCCCTCCGCGACCTACCACATCCCGATCCCGCTGCGGCTGACGGGCGACTTCGACCTCGCCGCCGTGCGCGCCGCGATGCGCGACGTCATGGCGCGGCACGAGGCGCTGCGCACCGTGTTCACCGAGGTCGAGGGGGAGCCCTACCAGCGCGTCCTCGGGCCGGACGAGATCACCCTCGAACCCGAGATCGCCGACTGCGACCCGGCCGGGCTGGAGGCGGCCGTGTTCGCGGCGGCGACCCGCGGGTTCGACCTGGCCGCCGAGCCGCCGGTCCGCGCGCACGTCTTCCGGATCGCGGACGGCGAGCACCTGCTCCTGCTGGTGCTGCACCACATCGCCGGCGACGGCTGGTCGATGGAGCCGCTCGCCGCCGACCTCATCACGGCCTACGCGGCCCGCGCCGCCGGCGCGGAGCCGGCGTGGGCGCCGCTGCCGGTGCAGTACGCCGACTACTCCGTCTGGCAGCGCGACCTCCTCGGTGACGAGAACGACCCGGGCAGCCTCGCCGCGCGGCAGTTCGCGTACTGGCGGGAGGCCCTCGCCGGACTCCCCGAGGAGCTGGGCCTGCCCGCCGACCGGCCCCGCCCGGCGCGCGCCACCTACCGGGGCGCCCAGCACGCGTTCGCCCTGCCGCCCGAGCTGCACGCCGAGCTGGCCGCGCTCGGCCGCGAGCACCGCGCCAGCATGTTCATGGTGCTGCAGGCCGCGCTCGCCGGGCTGTTCACCAGGCTCGGCGCCGGGACCGACGTCCCGATCGGCTCCCCGGTCGCGGGCCGCCAGGACGAGGCCCTGAACGACCTGGTCGGCGTGTTCGTCAACATGCTGGTGCTGCGGACCGACACCTCCGGCGACCCGTCGTTCGCGGAGCTGCTCGGCCGCGTCCGCGACACCGACCTGGCAGCGTTCGCCCACCAGGACGTGCCGTTCGAGCGGCTCGTCGAGGTGCTGAACCCGGCGCGGTCGATGTCGCGGCACCCGCTGTTCCAGGTGATGATCTCGATGCAGAACGACCCGTCCGCGCGGGTCGAGCTGCCGGGCCTCACCGTCGCGCTGGAGCCCGTCGACCCGGGCGTGTCCCGCTTCGACCTCGCCCTCCTCGTCGACGAGCGGCACGACGCCGCCGGCGCCCCGGCCGGGATCGAATGCCGGCTGGAGTACGCGCTCGACCTGTTCGACCCGGAGACCGCCGCGTCGATGGCGGCCGGGCTGGAGCGGCTCCTCGCGCAGGTCGCCGCCGACCCGTCGCTGCCGCTCGGCGACGTCGACATCCTCGACGACGCCGAACGCGGCCTGCTCCTGGAGACCTGGAACGACACGCGGCTGGACATCGCGCCCGGGCTCGTCACCGACCTGTTCGAGGCGCAGGCCGCCCGCACCCCGGACGCCACCGCGGTCATCGCGGGCGAGACCCGGCTGAGCTACGCCGAGCTGAACGACCGCGCGAACCGGCTGGCCCGGCGCCTCATCGAGCACGGCGTCGGCCCGGAGGACTTCGTCGCCCTCGCCCTGCCCCGCGACGCCGACCTGGTGGCCGCGGCGCTGGCCGTCCTGAAGGCGGGCGCCGGGTACCAGCCGATCGACCCGGCGTACCCGGCCGACCGGATCGCCTACATGCTGGAGGACGCGGCCCCCGCCTGCGTCATCACGACCCGTTCGGTGGACCTGCCCGGCGGGACGCCCCGCATCGAACTCGACGCGCTGTCCCTCGACGGGTACTCGGGGGAGGACGTCACCGACGCCGACCGCGTCCGGCCCCTGCTGCCCGGCAACCCGGCGTACGTCATCTACACGTCCGGTTCGACGGGCCGCCCCAAGGGCGTCGTGATCTCCCACGCGAGCGTCGTGGACTTCTGCGCGGAGTCGATGGAGGGCTACGGCCCCGACCGGATGCGCCGGGTGCTGTTCTCCACGTCCCTCAACTTCGACGTGTCGGTGTTCGAGTGGCTGGTGCCGCTCACGATCGGCGGCGAGATCGAGGTCGTCCGCGACCTGCTGGAGATCGCCGAGCGCGGCGGCTGGTCCGGGACGCTGATCAGCGGCGTGCCGTCCGCGGTGTCGGTGCTGCTGTCGCGCGGCGGGCCGGACGGCGGGGTCCGGCTGGACATCGGCGACATGGCGCTCGGCGGCGAGGCGCTGCCGCCGCAGCTCGTCCGGGACGTGCGGGCGCTGCTGCCGGACGCGCGGGTCTCCAACATCTACGGCCCGACCGAGGCGACGGTCTACGTCACGGGCTGGTACGACGACGGCAACGCCGAGGGCCACGCCCCGATCGGCCGCCCGATGGTCAACACCCGCGTGTACGTGCTGGACGAGCGGCTGCGCCCCGTCCCGGTCGGCGTGCCCGGGGAGCTGTACCTGGCCGGGGACGGGCTGGCGCGCGGCTACCTGAACCGCCCCGGCCTGACCGCCGACCGCTTCGTCGCGTGCCCGTTCGGCGGGCCGGGCGAGCGGATGTACCGCACCGGCGACCTCGTCCGGTGGAACCGCGGCGGGCACATCGAGTACCTCGGCCGCCTCGACCACCAGGTGAAGGTCCGCGGGTTCCGGATCGAGCTCGGCGAGATCGAGACGGCGCTGACGGACCACCCGGCGGTCGCGCAGAGCGTCGTCGTCGCCCGCCGCGACGCCGTCGGCGACGACGTCCTCGCCGGATACGTCGTCGGGAACCCGGGCGCCCGCGTCGACCCCGCCGAGCTGCGCGCGTCCGTCGCGAAGTCGCTGCCGGACTACATGGTGCCGGCCGCGGTCGTCGTGCTGGACGCGATGCCGCTGAGCCCGAACGGCAAGCTCGACCGGGCCGCGCTGCCGGAGCCGGACTTCTCCGCGTCGACGACCTCCCGCGCCCCGCGCGACGCCCGCGAGGAGATCCTCTGCGGGATCTTCGCCGACGTCCTCGGCCTGGAGCGGGTCGGGCCCGGCGACGGGTTCTTCGACCTCGGCGGCGACTCGCTGAAGGCGACCCGCGTCGTCGCCCGCGCCCGCGCCGCGCTCGGCGTGGAGCTGCCGGTCCGCGCGCTGTTCGAGGCGCCGACCGTCGCGGGCCTCGCCGGGCACCTCGCGGAGGCGGCGGCCGCCGCGCGCCCGGCGCTGCTGCCCGCCGAGCGCCCCGACCCGCTGCCGGTGTCGTTCGCGCAGGAGCGGCTCTGGTTCCTGAACCGCCTCGAAGGGCTCACCGCCACCTACAACATGCCGATCCCGCTGCGGCTGACCGGCGAGATCGACCCCGGCGCGATGCGGGCGGCGCTGCGGGACGTCGTCGCCCGGCACGAGTCGCTGCGGACGCTGTTCGGCGAGGCCGACGGCGAGCCGCACCAGATCGTGCTGCCGCCCGGCGAGGCCGAGCCGGTGCTGACGGTGGGGGAGACCGACGACGTCCGGGGCGCCCTCTTCACCGACGCCACCCGCGGCTTCGACCTGGCGAGCGAGCTGCCGATCCGCGCCCACCTGTACCGGCTCGGCGCGGACGAGCACCTCCTGCTGATCGTCATGCACCACATCGCGGGCGACGGCTGGTCGATGGCGCCGCTGGCCCGCGACGTGATCACCGCCTACCTGGCCCGCCGCGACGGCGAGGCCCCCGACTGGGCGCCGCTGCCCGTCCAGTACGCCGACTACGCCCTCTGGCAGCGCGAGCTCCTCGGCGCCGAGGACGACCCCGCGAGCCTCGCCGCGCGGCAGATCGCCTACTGGAAGGACGCCCTCGCCGGGCTGCCCGACCAGATCCGGCTGCCGGCCGACCGGCCGCGGCCCGACCGCGCGTCCTACCGGGGTTCGCAGGTCGCGTTCGAGATCCCCGCCGAGCTGGCGGACGGGCTGCGGGCGCTCGCCCGCGACCACCAGGTCAGCGTGTTCATGGTGCTGCGGGCCGCGCTCGCCGCGCTGCTGACCCGGCTCGGCGCCGGCACGGACGTGCCGATCGGGTCGCCGATCGCGGGCCGCACCGACGAGGCCCTGGACGACCTCGTGGGCGTGTTCGTCAACACGCTGGTGCTGCGGACCGACACCTCCGGCGACCCGTCGTTCGCGGAGCTGCTCGCCCGCGTCCGCGACACCGACCTCGCCGCCCACGCGCACCAGGACGTCCCGTTCGAGCGGCTCGTCGAGGTGCTGAACCCGGTGCGGTCGCTGGCCCGGCACCCGCTGTTCCAGGTGATGCTGACCCTGCAGAACAACCCCGAGGCGTCCGTCGAGCTGCCCGGCCTGACCGTCGCCGTCGAGCCGGTGGACGCCGGGGTCGCCAAGTTCGACCTGGAGTTCATGCTGGAGGACGCCCGCGACGGCGGCGGCTTCGCGGGGACCCTCGAATACGCCCTCGACCTGTTCGACCGGGACACCGCCGAGCGCCTCGCCGGCTGGTTCCGGCGGACCCTGGAGGCCGCCGTCGCCTCCGGCGCCGCCGTCACCGTCGCGGAGCTCGACCTCCCGGGCGCCGCCGCCCCCGCCGAGGAGTTGGTGATCGAGGGACCGGTGGCCGAGGGACCGGTGGAGAAGCGGCTCGTCGCCTACGTGGTCGCCGCGCCGGGCGAGGCGCCCGACCCGGAGGAGCTGCGCGCGCACATCCGGGAGAGCCTGCCGGAGTCGATGGTGCCCGCGGCCGTCGTCGTCCTGGACGAGATGCCGCTCACCCCGAACGGCAAGGTCGACGTCAAGGCCCTGCCGAAGCCGGCGCTCGCGGCCGTCCCGGCGACCGCGTACCGCGCCCCGTCCGGGGCGACGGAGGAGGCCGTCGCCGCGGTCTTCGCCGACCTCCTCGGCGTCGAGCGGGTCGGCGCCGACGACGACTTCTTCGCGCTCGGCGGCAACTCGCTGATCGCGATGCGGGTCGTGAGCCGCGTCCGCCGCGTCCTCGACACCGAGCTTCCCGTCCGCGCGCTGTTCGAGGCGCCGACCGTCGCGGGCCTCGCCGCGCTGCTCGGGCACGGCGCGCGGCAGGAGCCCGGACGCCCGGCGCTGGAGCCGCGCGAGCGGCCGGCATCGGTGCCGCCGTCGTACGCGCAGCAGCGGCTCTGGTTCCTCAACCGGTTCGAGGGGCCGTCGGCCACCTACAACATGCCGACCGCGCTGCGCATCCGCGGCCGGCTGGACGTGGCCGCGCTCCGCGCCGCGATCGGCGACGTCGTCGAGCGGCACGAGACGCTCCGCACGGTCCTGCCCGACAGCGGAGGAGTGCCGCGCCAGCTCGTCCTGGACCCGGCCGCGGCCCGCCCCGAGCTGGAGGTCGCCGACACGACCGAGGCGGAGCTGCCGACGCGGCTCGCCATGGCCGCCGGGTACGCGTTCGACATCTCCGCCGAGCCGCCGCTGCGCACCCACCTGTTCCGCCTCGGGCCGGACGAGCACGTCGCGCTGCTGCTCATGCACCACATCGCGGGCGACGGCTGGTCGATGGCGCCGCTGGCCCGCGACGTCATCACCGCGTACGCGGCCCGCGCCGCCGGGGAAGAGCCGCGGTGGACGCCGCTGCCCGTCCAGTACGCCGACTACACGCTCTGGCAGCAGGACCTCTTCGGCTCCGAGGACGACCCGGACAGCCTGATCTCCCGGCAGATCGCCTACTGGAAGGACGCCCTGGCCGGGCTGCCGGAGGAGCTGCCGCTCCCCGCCGACCGGCCGCGCCCCGCGCAGGCGTCCTACCGGGGCGGCACGGCCCGCTTCCGGCTCGGCCCCGACGTCCACGGGCCGCTGCTCGCGCTCGCCCGGGAGACCGGCGCCAGCCCGTTCATGGTCGCCCAGGCCGCGTTCGCCGGTCTGCTGACCAGGCTCGGCGCGGGCACGGACGTGCCGATCGGGTCGCCGATCGCGGGCCGCGCGGACGAGGCCCTGGACGACCTCGTCGGCATGTTCGTCAACATGCTCGTCTTCCGCACCGACACCTCCGGGGACCCGTCGTTCCGCGAGCTGGTCGGCCGCGTGCGGGAGACCGACCTCGCCGCGTACGCGCACCAGGACGTGCCGTTCGAGCGGCTCGTCGAGGTGCTCAACCCGCCGCGCCACCTGTCCCGGCACCCGCTGTTCCAGGTGGGGCTCACGTTCCAGAACAACCCCGAGGCGCGGCTGGAGATGCCGGGGTTCAGCGCCGAGGTGGAGCCGCTGACCGCGGGCGCCGCCCGCTTCGACCTGCTGATGATCCTCACCGAGCGCGAGGGCGGGCTCGACGGCGAGCTGGAGTTCGCGCTCGACCTGTACGACCCGGCCACGGCGCGGCGGCTCGTCGAGCGATTCGAGCGGTACCTGGCGGCGCTGCTCGCCGACCCGGACGCGCCGATCGGCGCCGCCGGGGTGCTGTCCGCGGACGAGCGCGCCGCGATCCTCGGCGACTGGGCCGGGGGACACGCCCCCGTGGCGGAGCGGAGCACGATCCCGGCGCTGTTCGAGGCGCAGGCGGCGGCGCGGCCGGACGCGCCGGCGGTGACGTTCGAGGGCGTGTCGTGGACGTACGGCGAGGTGAACGCGAAGGCCAACCGCCTCGCACGCCGCCTGGCCGAGCGGGGCGCCGGCCCGGAACGCTTCGTGGCGCTGTCGCTGCCGCGGTCGGCGGACCTCGTCGTGGCGATCCTGGCGGTTCTGAAGACGGGCGCGGCGTACGTGCCGATGGACCCCGACTACCCGGCGGACCGCATCGCGTACATGGTCGAGGACGCGCGGCCGGTGCTGACCATCGGCCCGGACGACCTCGACGCCACGGGCTATGACGACACCGACCTCGGTGTGGCCATCGACCCGGAGAACCCGGCGTACGTCATCTACACGTCCGGTTCGACGGGTCGGCCCAAGGGTGTCGTGGTTCCGCATCAGAACGTGGTGCGGCTGCTGCGTTCGACCGAGCAGTGGTTCGACTTCGGCCCGGACGACGTGTGGACGCTGTTCCACTCCTACGCCTTCGACTTCACGGTGTGGGAGCTGTGGGGTTCGCTCCTGTACGGCGGGCGTCTCGTCGTCGTCCCGTACATGACCTCGCGTTCGCCGCAAGACTTCCTGAAGCTGCTGGTGGACGAGCGCGTCACCGTCCTGAACCAGACCCCGTCCGCCTTCTACCAGCTGATGGCGGCCGACAGGGACGCCCCGGGCTCCGAGCTGGCGCTGCGCTACATCGTCTTCGGCGGTGAGGCCCTCGAACTGGGGCGCCTCGAAGACTGGTACTCGCGGCACGCCGAGGACGCGCCGGTGCTGGTCAACATGTACGGGATCACCGAGACCACGGTGCACGTCTCGTACCTCGCGCTCGACCGCGCGTACGCGGCGACCGCGCCGGGCAGCGTCATCGGCGTCGGCATCCCGGACCTGAAGGTGTACGTCCTGGACGACCGCCTCCGGCCCGTCCCGCCCGGTGTCGTCGGCGAGCTGTACGTGGCGGGCGCGGGCCTGGCCCGCGGCTACCTCGACCGGCCGGGTCTGTCGGCCGAGCGGTTCGTCGCCGACCCGTTCGGCGCGTCCGGCACCCGCATGTACCGGACGGGCGACATCGGCCGGTGGCTGACCGACGGCCGCCTCGAATACCTGGGCCGCAGCGACCAGCAGGTGCAGCTGCGCGGCTTCCGGATCGAGCCGGGCGAGATCGAGGCGGTGCTGGCCCGGCACGACGCGGTGTCCGACGTCGCCGTGCTCGTCCGCGACGACCGCCTGGTCGCCTACGTGGCCGGGAGCGGCGTCGACTCCGCCGAGCTGCGCCGCTTCGCCGCCCGCGACCTGCCCGACCACATGATCCCGGCCGTGGTCGTCGAGCTGGACGCGCTCCCGCTCACCGTCAACGGCAAGCTCGACCGCGCGGCGCTGCCCGCCCCCGGCACCGCCGCGAAGGTCTCCTCGCGCGCACCCCGCACGCCGGAGGAGGAGACGCTCTCGCGCCTGTTCGCCGAGGTGCTCGGGCTGGAGCGGGTCGGGATCGACGACGGGTTCTTCGACCTCGGCGGCGACTCCATCATCGCGATCCAGCTCGTCTCCCGCGCCCGGCAGTCGGGCCTGGTCGTCACCCCCCGCGACGTGTTCCAGCACCAGACCGTCGAGGAACTGGCGGCGGTCGCGCGGCCGGCCGGCGAAGGCGAGGAGATCGAGGCCGAGGCCCCCGGCGCCGGGACCGGCCCGGTCCCGGTCACCCCGATCGTCGCGTGGCTGCGCGACCGGGTGGGCGGCGACGCCGAGCTGATCAGCGGCTTCCACCAGGCGATGCTGCTGCGCACGCCGCCGGACCTCGGCGCGGACCGGCTGGCGGACGCCCTCCGGACGCTCATGGACCACCACGACGTCCTCCGGCTGCGGCTGGACGTCGACGGTGACCGCTGGCAGCCGGTCGTCCGGCAGGCCGGCTCCTGCGACACCGCCGGCCTCGTCACCCGCGTCGACGCGGCGGGGCTGGACGCCGACAAGCTGCAGGCCGTCATCACCGAGCAGGCCACGGCCGCCCGCGACCGGCTCGACCCGCGGGACGGGACGGTCGCGCAGCTCGTCTGGTTCGACGCGGGCGCCGACCAGGGCCGCCTCTTGGTCGTCCTGCACCACCTCGTCGTGGACGGCGTGTCCTGGCGGATCCTTCTGCCCGACCTCGTCACGGCCTGGGCCGGGGGAGAGCTGCAGCCGGTCGGGACGTCGTTCCGCCGCTGGGCGCAGAAGCTCACCGCCGCCGAGCCGGACGAGGACGAGCTGGAGGACTGGCTCGACATCGTCGACGGCCCGCCGCAGAAGCTCGCGGAACGCGCGCTCGACGCCCGCGCGGACATCGCGGCGCGCGCCGACTCGCTGACCGTCGAGCTGCCCGCCGACGTCACCGGGCCGCTGCTCACCGACGTGCCCGCCGCGTTCCACGGCCGCGCCAACGACGTTCTCCTCACCGGCCTCGCCCTCGCCGTCGCGCAGTGGCGGCGGCACCGCGGCGGCCGCGGCACCGGCGTCCTGGTCGACCTGGAGGGCCACGGCCGCTCGGACGCCGTGCCGGGCGTCGACGTCTCCCGCACCGCCGGGTGGTTCACCTCGATCCACCCGGTGCTGCTGGACGCGGGCAACGCGGCCGGCGGCGCGGCCATCAAGAAGGTGAAGGAGCAGCTCAGGGCCGTCCCCGGCGACGGCATCGGCTACGGCCTGCTCCGCTACGGCGGCGGCGAGGCCGCCGAGGAGCTGGCCGAGGCGCCGCCCGCGCAGCTCGCGTTCAACTACCTCGGCCGCGTGGACGGCGGGGCCGAGGGCGGCGACTGGACGCTCGCCGCCGAGGAGCTGCCCCCGGGCGAGGACCCCCGGATGCCGCTCGCGCACGTCCTGGAGGTCAACGCCGTCACCCGCGACCTGCCCGGCGGCCCCGTGCTGTCCGCGACGTGGACGTGGCCGGGCGGCCTGCTGGACGGCGCCGGCGTCCGCGAGCTGGCCGAGGGCTGGTGCACCGCGCTGCGCGGCCTCGTCGCCGCGGTCGCGGCCGGCGAGACGGGCGGCTTCACCCCGTCGGACCTGCTCGTCGAACTGGACCAGGCCGAGATCGACAAGCTACAGAGCGCATGGAGGCGGCAGCATTGAACCGGGGGGACCTAGAGGACATCCTGCCGCTGTCGCCGTTGCAGCAGGGGTTCTTCTTCCACGCCCTATTCGACGCCGGCGACTCCGACGTGTACACGGCCCAGTTCGTCCTCGACCTCGAAGGGCCGCTGGACGTCCCCGCGCTGCGCACCGCCGCCGAGACCCTGCTGCGGCGGCACCCGAACCTGCGGGCCGCGTTCTGGCACGAGGACCTGTCGCGCCCCGTCCAGGTGATCCCCCGGACGGTCGAGCTGCCGTGGGAGGAGGTGGCCGCGTCCGAGGCCGAGGCCGACGCCCTCGTGGTGCGCGAGCGGGCGCGCGGCTTCGACATGACCGCGCCGCCGCTGCTGCGGTTCGTCCTCGTCCGGATGGGTCCCGAGCGGCACCGGCTGGTCTTCACCAACCACCACATCCTGCTGGACGGCTGGTCCACGCCGATCATGGCGACCGAGCTGTTCATGCTCTACGTGCAGGGCGGCCACGACACCGGGATGCCGCGCGTCACGCCGTACAAGAACTACCTGGCGTGGCTCGCCGGGCAGGACCGCGCCGCCGCCGAGGACGCGTGGCGCCGCGCCCTCGACGGCGTGGCCGGGCCCAGCCTCGTCGCGCCCGGGGCCGCCGGGCGGGCACCGCGGCCGCCGGAGCGGACGATCACCGAGCTGGACGAGCGCACCACCCGCCGCCTCACCCGCGCGGCCCGCCGCCACGGCGTCACGCTGAGCACCGTCCTGCAGGGCGCGTGGGGGCTGGTCCTCGGCCGGCTGCTCGGCTCGAACGACGTGGTGTTCGGCGCGACCGTCTCGGGACGGCCGCCGGAGCTGCCGGGCATCGAGCAGATGATCGGGCTGTTCATCAACACGCTGCCGATCCGCGTCCGGTACCGGATGGACGAGCCGCTCGGCACCCTCCTGGAACGCCTTCAGGACGAGCAGACCGAACTCCTCGCGCACCACCACCTCGGCCTCACCGACATCCAGCGGGTGGCGGGCCACGGCGGCGCGCTGTTCGACACGATGACGGTCCTGGAGAACTACCCGTTCGACCCCGCGTCGATGGACGGCTCCCTCAACGGCGTCCGCATCGCCGCTGCCGACTCCTACGACGCCACGCACTTCCCGCTGTCGTTCGTCGCCGCCCCCGGCGACCGGCTGTCGCTGCGCCTGCACTACCGGCCCGACGTGTACGAGCGGCCCGTCGTCGAGGCGCTGCTCGCCCGCGTCCGCCGCTTCCTGGAGGCGTTCGCCGAGGACTCCGGGCAGCCGGCCGGCGCCGTGGAACTCCCGTCGGACGCCGAGCGCGCGGCCCTCGCCGCGTGGAACGACACGGGCGCCGGCGTCCCGGCCGGGACGCTCCCGGCCCTGTTCGAGCGGCAGGCCGCCCGCACCCCGGACGAGACCGCCCTCGTCTGCGGCGGCGAACGGCTGAGCTACGCGGAGCTGAACGAGCGCGCGAACCGGCTCGCGCACGAGCTCATCGCGCGGGGGATCGGCGCCGAGGACCGCGTCGCGCTCGTCCTGCCGCGCACCCCCGAGATCGTCGTGGCGATCCTCGGCGTGCTGAAGGCGGGCGCGGCCTACGTCCCGGTCGATCCCGAGTACCCGCGCGCCCGCATCGCCCACATGCTCGACGACTGCGGCCCCGCCCTCACCATCCGGGCCGGCGGGTTCCCGGACACGTCCGGGCGGCCGGCGCACGACCCCGCGGACGCCGACCGGGTGCGGCCGCTGCGCACCGGTAACGCCGCGTACGTCATCTACACGTCGGGTTCGACCGGGCTCCCCAAAGGCGTGACCGTGCCGCACACCGGCGTGCTGAACTACTTCGAGGCGCACCGGGAGACCTTCTTCGACCCCGCGGTGGAGGCCGCCGGGGGCCGCCGGATGCGGTTCGCGCACCTCGCGTCGTTCTCGTTCGACACGTCGTGGATGGGCCTGCTGTGGATGATGTACGGCCACGAGCTGCACCTCATCGACGACGACACCCGCCGCGACGTGGCGGCGTACGCCGCGTACGTGGCGGACGCGCGGATCGACCTGGTGAACACGACCCCGTCGCACTTCCTCTCCCTGCGCGAGGCGGGCCTGCTGGACGACGACGGGCGGCACCGCCCCGCGCAGCTCCTCCTCGGCGGCGAGGCCGTCGGCGAGGCCCTGTGGGCGGACCTGCGCGACGTCCCCGGCCTCACCGCGCGCAACTTCTACGGGCCGACCGAGGCCACGGTCGACACGCTGAACCAGGTCGTGGCGGACGCCGAGCGCCCCTCCATCGGCGGGCCGTACCGGGGCACCCGCGCCTACGTGCTGGACGCGGCGCTGCAGCCCGTCCCGGCCGGCGTCCCCGGTGAGCTGTACCTCGCGGGCGCGCAGCTCGCCCGCGGCTACCTCGGCCGCCCCGGGCTGACCGCCGAGCGGTTCACCGCCGATCCGTTCGGCGCGCCCGGCGACCGCATGTACCGCACCGGCGACCTCGCCCGGTGGCTGCCGGACGGGACGGTCGAGTACCTCGGCCGCGCCGACGACCAGGTCAAGATCCGCGGCTTCCGGGTCGAGCCCGGCGAGATCGAGAACGTGCTGTGCGGCTGCGAGGGCGTCGCGCAGGCCGCCGTCGTCGTCCGCGAGGACCGGCCCGGCGACCGGCGGCTCGCCGGCTACCTCGTCGGCGCGGACCTCGACGTCGCGGCGGTGCGGCGGTTCGCGGCCGAGCGGCTGCCCGACTACATGATCCCCTCGTTCACCGTGCTGGACGCGCTGCCGCTCACCGTGAACGGCAAGCTGGACCGCGCCGCGCTGCCGGCCCCGGCCGCGGCCGCGACGACCGGGCGCGCCCCGCGCTCCCCGCAGGAGGAGATCCTGTGCGGGCTGTTCGCCGAGGTCCTCGGCGTGCCGAAGGCGGGCGTGGAGGACGGGTTCTTCGACCTCGGCGGCGACTCGCTCACCGCGACCCGCCTGGTCAGCCGGGTCCGCTCCGCACTCGGCGTGGAGCTGCCCGTCCGCGCGCTGTTCGAGGCGCCGACGCCCGCGCGCCTCGCCGAGCGGCTCGCGGACGCGGCCGGGGACGTCCGCCCGCCGCTGGTGCGGGCCGAGCGTCCCGAAGTGGTGCCGCTGTCGTACGCGCAGCAGCGGCTGTGGTTCCTGAACCGGCTCGAAGGCACCGCGTCGGGCGGCGGCGGGGCGACGTTCAACATGCCGATCGCGCTGCGGCTCGACGGGGCGCTCGACCTCGGCGCGCTGCGCGAGGCGCTCGGCGACGTGGTGGCCCGGCACGAGTCGCTCCGCACGATCTTCCCGGACGGCTCGGGCACCCCCCGCCAGCTCGTCCTCGACCCGGCCGCCGCCCGCCCCCGGCTCGACGTCGCCGAGACCGGCGAGGCCGCGCTGCCCGCGGCGCTCGCCGCCGCCGCCGGGCAGGGCTTCGACCTGTCGGTGGAGCCGCCGCTGCGGGCGCGGCTGTTCGCGCTCGGCGGGGACACGCACGTCCTGATGCTCGTCCTGCACCACATCGCGGCGGACGGCTGGTCGATGGCGCCGCTGGCCCGCGACGTGATCACCGCGTACGCGGCCCGCGCCGCCGGGGAGGCGCCGGGGTGGGCGCCGCTGCCCGTGCAGTACGCCGACTACACGCTCTGGCAGCGCGAGCTGTTCGGTTCCGAGGACGACCCGGGCAGCCTGATCTCCCGGCAGATCGCCTACTGGACGGACGCCCTGGCCGGGCTGCCGGAGGAGCTGCGGCTCCCCGCCGACCGGCCGCGCCCGCCGGAGGCGACGTACCGGGGCGCCACGCACGCGTTCGAGCTGGACGCCGACGTCCACGCGGGCCTGCTGACCCTCGCCCGGGAGAGCGGCGCGAGCCTGTTCATGGTGGTGCAGGCCGCGTACGCCGCGCTGCTGACCCGGCTCGGCGCCGGGACCGACGTGCCGATCGGGTCGCCGATCGCGGGCCGCACCGACGAGGCCCTGGACGACCTCGTCGGCATGTTCGTCAACATGCTCGTCCTGCGCACCGACACGTCCGGCGACCCGTCGTTCCGCGAGCTGGTCGACCGGGTGAAGGAGGCCGACCTGGCCGCCTACGGGCACCAGGACCTCCCGTTCGAGCGGCTCGTCGAGGTGCTCAACCCGGCCCGCTCGATGGCGCGGCACCCGCTGTTCCAGGTGGTGCTGTCGTTCCAGAACAACCCCGAGGCCCGCCTTGAGCTGGACGGCCTGACCGGCGGCGCCGAACCGCTGGGGTCGGGCATCGCCAAGTACGACCTGTCGCTCTACCTGGCGGAGCGGCACGGCGAGGACGGCGCGCCCGCCGGGA
The DNA here is from genome assembly GCF_004348665.1 of Actinomadura sp. GC306. Taxonomy (GTDB): domain Bacteria; phylum Actinomycetota; class Actinomycetes; order Streptosporangiales; family Streptosporangiaceae; genus Spirillospora. Next base: position 63,538 of record NZ_SMKM01000002.1, read on the forward strand.
TCGAGGCCGGGCTGGAATACGCCCTCGACCTCTTCGACCCCGACACCGCCCGGTCGGTCGCGGACCGCTTCGAGCGGCTCGTCGGCGAGCTGGTCGCCGACCCGGACGCGCCCATCGGCGCCGCCGAGATCCTCGACCGGAGCGAGCGCCGGACGATCCTGCGCAAGTGGGCGGGCGGCAAGGGCGGCACCACCGAGCGGACGACGATCCCGGCGCTGTTCGAGGCGCAGGCGGCGGCGCGTCCGGACGCGCCGGCGGTGACGTTCGAGGGCGTGACGTGGACCTACGGCGAGGTGAACGCGAAGGCCAACCGCCTCGCGCACCGCCTCATCGAGCAGGGCGTCGGCCCCGAGCAGTTCGTGGCGCTGTCGCTGCCGCGGTCGGCGGACCTCGTCGTGGCGATTCTGGCGGTCCTGAAGGCGGGCGCGGCCTATGTGCCGATGGACCCCGACTACCCGGCGGACCGCATCGCGTACATGGTCGAGGACGCCCGCCCGGTGCTGACCCTCGGCCCCGGCGACCTCGAAGCGCCGGGAAACCCCGACACCGACCCCGGCGTGGTCATCCACCCCGAGAACCCGGCGTACGTCATCTACACGTCCGGTTCGACGGGCCGCCCGAAGGGCGTCGTGGTGCCGCACCAGAACGTGGTGCGGCTGCTGCGCTCGACCGAGCAGTGGTTCGACTTCGGCCCGGACGACGCGTGGACGCTGTTCCACTCCTACGCGTTCGACTTCTCCGTCTGGGAACTGTGGGGCCCGCTCCTCTATGGCGGCCGTCTCGTCGTCGTCCCCTATGAGACGTCCCGCTCGCCGCAGGACTTCCTCAACCTCCTGGTGGACGAGCGCGTCACCGTCCTGAACCAGACCCCGTCGGCCTTCTACCAGCTCATGGCCGCCGACAAGGACGCCCCGGGCTCCGACCTGGCGCTGCGCTACATCGTCTTCGGCGGCGAGGCCCTCGACCTCGGCCGCCTCGAAGACTGGTACTCCCGGCACGCCGAGGACGCGCCGACGCTGGTCAACATGTACGGGATCACCGAGACCACGGTGCACGTCTCGTACCTCGCGCTCGACCGCGTCACCGCCGCCACCGCGCCCGGCAGCCTCATCGGCGCCGGCATCCCCGACCTCAAGCTGTACGTCCTGGACGACCGCCTCCAGCCCGTCCCGCCGGGTGTCGTCGGCGAGCTGTACGTGGCGGGCGCCGGCCTCGCCCGCGGCTACCTCAACCGCCCCGGCCTGTCGGCCGAGCGGTTCGTCGCCGACCCGCACGGCGCGTCCGGCACCCGCATGTACCGGACCGGCGACCTCGGCCGCTGGCGCCGCGACGGGACGCTCGAATACCTCGGCCGCGCCGACCAGCAGGTGCAGCTGCGCGGCTTCCGCATCGAGCCGGGCGAGATCCAGGCGGTGTTGACCAGGCACGAGGCCGTCCGGGACGCCGCCGTGATCGTCCGCGACGGCCGGCTGGTCGCCTACGTCGCCGGGACCGGCACCGACTCCGCCGAGCTGCGCCGCTTCGCCGCCCGCGACCTGCCCGACCACATGGTCCCGGCGGCCGTCGTGGAACTGCCCGCGCTGCCGCTGACCTCGAACGGCAAGCTCGACCGCGCGGCGCTGCCCGCCCCCGACTTCGCCGCGAAGGTCTCGTCCCGCGCGCCCCGCACCCCCGAGGAGGAGACGCTCTCCCGGCTGTTCGCCGAGGTGCTCGGCCTGGAGCGGGTCGGGATCGACGACGGGTTCTTCGACCTCGGCGGCGACTCCATCATCGCGATCCAGCTCGTCTCCCGCGCCCGCCGCTCCGGCCTGGTCATCACCCCGCGGGAGGTGTTCCAGCACCAGACCGTCGAGGAACTGGCCGCCGCCGCGCGGCCGGCCGGCGAAGGCGAGGAGGTCGCGGCCGAGGCGCCCGGCGCGGGCGTCGGCCGGATCCCGGCCACCCCGATCATGCGCTGGTTCCAGGAGCTGGACGGCCCGGTCGACGGCTACAGCCAGCGGATGCTCCTGCAGGTCCCGCCGGGCCTCGGCACCGACCGGCTGACCGCGGCGCTCCAGCGGGTCCTGGACCACCACGACATGCTCCGCCTCCGCGTGGCCGGCACCGAGTTCGAGGTCACCGAGCCCGGCACGGTCGACGCGGCGGCCCTCGTCCGCCGCGTGGACGTCGCCGGCCTGGACGCGGCGGTCCTGCGCTCCGTCCTCGCCGCCGAGGCCGAGGCCGCCCGCCGCCGGCTCGACCCCGCGGCCGGCACGGTCGCGCAACTCGTGTGGTTCGACGCCGGCGAGCGCGACTCGGGCCGCCTGCTGCTCACCGTCCACCACCTCGCCGTGGACGGCGTCTCCTGGCGGATCATCCTGCCCGACCTGGTCACGGCGTGGGGCGGCGGAGACCTCGACCCCGTGCCGACGTCGTTCCGCCGCTGGGCGCAGCGGCTGGCGGCCGAGGCGTCCGACCCGGGCCGCACCGCCGAGCTGCCGCTCTGGGACGACGTCCTCGCCACCCCCGACCCGGTGCTCGGCGCCCGCCCGCTCGACCCCGCCGCCGACACGTTCGGCACGGCGCGGCACCGCACCCTCGACCTGCCCGCCGACGTCACCGGGCCGCTGCTCACCGAGGTCCCGGCCGCGTTCCACGGCCGCGCCAACGACGTGCTGCTCACCGGCCTCGCCCTGGCCGTCGCCGGATGGCGCCGCGACCGGGGGATCTGCGACGAGACCGCCGTCCTCATCGACCTGGAGGGCCACGGCCGCGAGGAGGTCGTCCCCGGCGTGGACCTGTCCCGCACCGCCGGCTGGTTCACCTCGATCCACCCCGTGCGGCTCGACGCCGGATGGGTGGAGCCCGCCGACGTCCGGGAGGGCGGCCAGGCCGTCGGCACCGCGCTGAAGCGGGTCAAGGAGCAGCTCCGCGAGATCCCCGACAACGGCATCGGGTACGGGCTGCTGCGCCACCTCAACCCCGCGGCGGGCGACCGGCTCGCCGGGACGCCGCAGATCGCGTTCAACTACCTCGGCCGGTCCGCGGTGCCCGAAGGCACCGACTGGGGACCGGCCGCGCAGGCCGACGCGGACGCCCTCGGCTCCGGCCAGGACGGCGCGCTCGGCCTCGTCCACGCCATCGAGGTCAACGCCCACACCCGCGACCTGCCGGGCGGACCCGAGCTGTCCGCGACCTGGACATGGGCGGGCGGCCTGTTCGACGACGCCGCGATCGACGACCTCGCCGAGCGCTGGTTCACGGCCCTGCGCGGCCTCGTCGCGCACGTCGTGGACGGCACCGCCGACGGACCCGTCGGCGGGTTCACCCCGTCCGACCTGTCGCTGGTGGACGTCAGCCAGGACGAGATCGACGAGCTCGCCGCCGAGCTCGACGGCGAATGGGAGCTGGATTGAGCAAGTCGCAGCTAGAGGACATCCTCCCGCTGTCCCCGTTGCAGCAGGGGCTCTTCTTCCACGCGCTGTACGACTCGGAGAACGACGTCTACACCGCGCAGATCGTGTTCGACCTGCGCGGCCCCCTCGACGTGGCCGCGCTGCGCGCCGCCGCCGCGACGCTGCTGCGCCGGCACGCCAACCTGCGCGCCGGGTTCCGGCAGCGCAAGGAGGGGTCGCCGGTCCAGGTCGTCCACCGCGAGGTGCGCCTCCCCTGGAACGACGCCGACCTGTCCGCCCTGCCCGAGGACGAGCGCGACGCCAGGGCGCGGGACCTCGCCGACGCCGAACGGGCCCGGCCGTTCGACATGGCGAAGCCGCCGCTGCTGCGGTTCCTGCTCATCAAGCTGGCGGACGGCCTGCACCGCATGGTGTTCACCAACCACCACATCCTGCTGGACGGCTGGTCCACGCCCGTCCTGCAGACGGAGCTGTTCGCGCTCTACCTGGCGAAAGGCGACGACGCCGGGATGCCGCGCGTCGCGCCGTACAAGAACTACCTGGCCTGGCTCGCCGCCCAGGACCGGCAGGCCGCCGAGGACGCCTGGCGCCGCTCCCTGGACGGCGTCCACGAGCCCACGCTCGTCGCACCGGGCGCGCCCGAACCCGGCGCCGCCACCCCCGGACGGGTCCGGACCCGCCTCACCGAAGACCTCACCGCCGCGCTCAGCGCGCGCGCCCGCGCCCAGGGCGTCACCCTCAACACGGTCCTGCAGCTCGCCTGGGGCACGCTGCTCGGCCGCCTCACCGGCTCGTCCGACGTGGTGTTCGGCGCCGCCGTGTCCGGCCGCCCGCCGGAGCTGCCGGGCGTCGAGCAGATGATCGGGCTGTTCATCAACACGCTGCCGATCCGCGTCCGCGTCCGCCCCGCCGACACCGTCGCCGAGGCGCTGACCCGGCTCCAGGACGAGCAGGCCGCGCTGATGCCGCACCACCACCTCGGCCTGTCCGACATCCAGCGGCTCAGCGGCACCGGCACGCTCTTCGACACGATGACCGTGCTGGAGAACTACCCGTTCGACCCGGACGCCGCCGGCACCGACCTCGGCGGCCTCACCCTCCACGACGTGGACGGCTACGACGCGTCCCACTACCCGCTGACCTTCGCCGCCGTCCCCGGCCGCGGCCTGTCGCTGCGCATCGACCACCGCACCGACCTGTTCTCCGAGGACGAGGCGCAGCGGCTGATGCGGCGCTTCGTCCGCATCCTGGAGGCCGTCGCCTACCGCCCGGACCTGCCGCTGGGCCGCATCGAGGTCCTGGACGGCGACGAGCGCGCCCGCGTCCTCCGGGAATGGCAGGGCCCCGTGACCGGCCGCGAGCCCGGCACGCTCACCGCCCGCTTCGCCGCCCGGCTCGCCGAGACCCCGGACGCCACCGCCGTCCGCGCCTCGGGCGAGTCCATCACCTACGCCGAGCTGGACCGCCGCGCGAACCGGCTCGCGCACCGCCTCATCGGGCTCGGCGTCCGCCGCGACACGCCCGTGGCCGTTCTCCTCGAACGGTCCGCCGACACCGTCGTCGCGTCGCTGGCGATCCTCAAGGCGGGCGGGGCGTACGCGCCGATCCACCACGGCTACCCGGAGGAGCGGCTGGCCTGGGCGGTCGACGAGGTCGCCGCGCCCGTCCTGCTGGTCAACACCCCGATGCGCGAGCGCGTCGCCGCCCTCGGCACCTCCGCCCGGATCCTCGTCGTGGACGCCGACCCGGAGACGGCGGCGCAGCCGGACACCGACCCCGGCGTCCCGTGCCATCCCGAGCAGCTCGCCTGCGTGCTGTTCACGTCCGGCTCCACGGGCGTCCCCAAGGGCGTCATGCTCCGCCACCGCGACGCGCTCGACCTCGCGACGGACGGCCGGCTGCGCGGCGGTGCGCACGACCGGGTCCTCGTCCACTCGCCGCACGCGTTCGACGCGTCCATCTACGAGATCTGGACGCCGCTGCTGCACGGCGGGACGGCCGTCGTCGCGCCGCCCGGCCACCTGGACGGCGCGGCCTTCGAAGAGATCATCGCCGCGGAGGACCTCACCGGCCTGTTCCTCACCACGACCCTGTTCAACCTCGTCGCCGACGAGCGCCCGCACGCGTTCGCGCGGCTCCGCGAGGTGCTGACCGGCGGGGAGGCGGGCTCGCCCGCCGCGATCCGCAAGGTCCTCGCCGCCTGCCCGGACACCGAGGTCGGCAACGTGTACGGCCCGACCGAGGCCACCACCTACACCACCATCGGCGGGCAGCGCGGGCCGCTCGCCGACCCGGCCGAGACGTCGGCCCTCCTCGGCCGGCCCATCGACGACATGCGCGTCTACGTGCTGGACCCGGGTCTGCGGCCCGTCCCGCCGGGCGTCGCCGGCGAGGCGTACATCGCCGGCGCCGGGCTCGGCCGCGGCTACCTGCGGCGGCCCGCGCTGACCGCCGGGCGCTACGTCGCCGACCCGTTCGGCGCGCCCGGCGACCGCATGTACCGCACCGGCGACCTCGTCCGCTGGCGGCCGGACGGCACCCTCGAATACCTGGACCGCGTCGACTTCCAGGTCAAGGTCCGCGGCTTCCGGATCGAGCTCGGCGAGATCGAGGCCGCGATCGCCGCCCACCCGGCCGTCGCGAACGTCGCCGTCGTCGCCCGCGAGGACACCCCCGGCGTCAAGACCCTCGTCGCCTACGTCATCGCGAACGGTCCTGCCAGGGGGGACGCCCGCCCGGAACCCCTCGGTGAAGAGCGGGGGGTCGACGGCCTGCGCGAATTCGTCGCCGCCCGCATCCCCGAGTACATGGTGCCCGCCGCGTTCGTCCGCCTCGACACCTTCCCCGTCGGCCCCACCGGCAAGCTCGACCGCCGCGCCCTGCCCGCGCCCGACTACGGCGAGGCCGCCGCCGGGCGCGACCCCCGCACCCCCGAGGAGGAGCGGCTCTGCGCGATCGTCGCCGGCGTCCTCGGCCTGGACCGCGTCGGCGCCGACGTCAGCTTCTTCGACCTCGGCGGCGACAGCATCGCCGCCCTCAAGCTCGTCACCCGGGCGCGCCAGGAGGGCATCGAGCTCACCCCCCGCGACGTGTTCACCCACCAGACCGTCGAGGCGCTCACCCGGGTCGGCGAGCCCGAGGACCGCCTCGGCTTCGAGGTGCTGCTGCCCATCCGGACCTCGGGCACCCGCCCGCCGGTGTTCTTCGTCCACCCCGCGGGCGGCCTGGCGTGGGGCTACCTGCAGTTCCAGCGCCACCTCGGCCCCGACCAGCCGGTCTACGGGCTGCAGGCCCGCGCGTTCACCCGGCCGGAGCTGCCGGGGTCGGTGGCGGAGATGGCCGAGGACTACCTGGCGCAGATCCGCGCCGTCCGCCCGGCCGGCCCCTACCACCTCGCGGGCTGGTCGCTCGGCGGGCTCGTCGCCTACGAGATGGCCGTGCGGCTGCAGGCCGCCGGTGAGCGCGTCGGCCTGCTCGCCCTCATCGACGCTTACCACGGCCAGGACCTCGAATCGGAGCGCCGCGAGGTGCTGCCCGAGCTGCTGGAGGCCATCGGCGTCGACGCCGGGATGATCGCCGAGGACGGCAACCCCGACATGGCGCAGATCATGGCGGTGCTCGCCGAACGCGACGACGCCCTCGCGACCCTCGGCGAGGACGACCTGGTCAACGTCTACCGCAACTACGAGAACGGCCTGCGGCAGGCCGAGGAGTACCGGCCGGGCCGGTTCCGCGGCGACATCGTCTTCTTCACCGCGCTGCGGGGCCGCACCGCCGACTCGCCCACCGGGCGCGCCAACTGGGGCCCGCTCGTCGAGGGCGAGATCGAGGACTACCCCCTCGACGTCGACCACCACCTCCTCCTGGAGCCCGGCCCCGCCGCCGAGATGGGCGCCGTCCTCGCCGCAAAACTCGACAAACTACAGAGCACGGATTGAGAGGGACCCACATGACGAACCCCTTCGAGGACCCGGACGGCACCTACCTCGTCCTCGTCAACGACGAGGGCCAGCACTCGCTGTGGCCGTCCTTCGCCGAGGTCCCCGCCGGCTGGACGGTCGCCAAGAACGAGGACACCCGCGAGGCGTGCCTCGACTACATCAACGAGAACTGGACCGACATGCGCCCGAAGAGCCTCATCGAGGCGATGGGTGAGTGACCGCGGTGAGTGACGGTGGCGCGCCGGCACTCCGCGGTGACGAGATCGAGATCTCCGGCGTCATCGAGTGGACGATGGAGATGCTGGACGCGGCGGACCTGCGCCCCGCCCCGCTGCCCGGCGTCGAAATGACGTTCACGCTGGCGCGGGTGCCGTCGCCCGAGGTCAACCGGGCGATGTACGCGGCCGTCGGCGCCCGCGTCTGCTGGACCGACAGGTTCGGCTGGTCGCACGCCGACTGGCAGGCGTGGGTGGACCGTACCGAGCTGTCCACCTGGATCGCCATGGCCGAGGGCACCATCGCGGGCTTCTTCGAGATCGAGGCGCAGCCCGGCGGCGACACCGAGATCCACCTGGTCGGGCTCACCCACGCGTTCGTCGGCCGCGGCTACGGCGGCTACCTCGTCGAGCAGTGCACCCGCCGCGCCTGGCAGCGCGGGACGCTGTGGGCCCGCGACGCCGGCCCCGCCACCCGGGTGTGGCTGCGCACCAGCAGCCTCGACCACCCGAACGCGATGGCCAACTACCACCGCCGGGGCTTCACGGTGGCCGAGCAGAACGTGGTGGACAAGCCCGTCCCCGATCCGCGGCTCGCGCCGTGGCCGCTGCCGCACGATCCGCGTACGCTCGCCGGAGACCGCGCCGGGGACGCCGCGGCCCCCGGCGGCGCGGCCGCCCGCCGCCCCAAGGAGGAGTTGATCACGTGACGTGGTTCCGCTGCCCGGAGAACCGCCCCTGGGCGTCGATGCGGCTGTTCTGCCTGCCGCACGCGGGCGGCTCGGCGGTGTTCTACCGGCCCTGGGTGAAGGAGGTCAGCCCGGCCGTCGAGGTGCACGCCGTCCAGTACCCCGGCCGCGCCGACCGGATCTCCGACACGATGGTCACCGACGCCCACCAGCTCGCCCGGCTCGTCGCCGGCGCGATGGCGCCGCTGATGGACCGTCCCGCCGCGCTGTTCGGGCACAGCATGGGCGCGGTCCTGGCCTACGAGGTGGCGCGGCTGCTGCAGGAGCGGGGGAGCGCGCCGGTGCACGTGTTCGCCTCCGGCGCCCGCCCGCCGCACGACCGCGGCGACGACCGCGTCTCCGACAAGGACGACGACGGGGTGGTGGCGGAGATGGTGAAGCTCGGCGGCAGCGACGCCGAGGCGCTGCGGGAACCGGAGCTGCGCGAGCTCGTCCTGCCGTACGTCCGCAACGACTTCAAGCTGATCGAGGACTACGCCCACCGGGCGGCGGGGCCGCGGCTGGCCGTCCCGGTCACGGCGATCATCGGGGACGCCGACCCGCACGTGACCCCGGAGCAGGGCGCCCGCTGGGCGGAGGTCACCGACGGGCCCTTCGCCATGAAGGTGCTGCCCGGCGGCCACTTCTACCTGACGGACCACCAGCGGGACGTCATCGCGGAGATCCACCGGACCCTTGAGGTCCCCGCCGTCCCCTGAGCCGGGGCTCCCGGCGAGGCGGCGGCGGGCCGCCCCCGCGGAGGGGCGGCCCGCCTTTCCTCAGACGCCGGTTGTCAGGCGCCGGCCGACAGGCGCCGGCCGGCGGACGCCGGTCTAGTAGACGCTCAGGCCGTAGCGGTTGAGCACCTCGGTGACGGGCTGGAAGAACGTCGTCCCGCCCCAGGAGCAGTTGCCGCTGCCGCCGGAGGTCAGGCCGAGCGCGGTGGAGCCGGCGAACAGGGAGCCGCCGCTGTCGCCCGGCTCCGCGCACACCGTGGTGCGGATCATGCCGGAGACGCTGCCCTCGGCGTAGTTGACGGTCTGGTTGAGCGCGGTGACCCGGCCGCTGCGGTAGCCGGTGGTGCTGCCGCTGCGGTAGACGGTCTGCCCGACCGTGGCGTTGCCCGCGCTCGTGATGTCGCGGGTGCCGCTGCCGTAGAGGCTGACGGCGCCGCGCGTGTCGGCGGGCGTGGAGGTGTAGCGCACCACGCCGTAGTCGTTGCCGGGGAAGCTGCTGGCGTACCTGGTGCCGAGCACCCGGCCGGAGCTGTCGGTCCAGGTCGAGCCGATGTTGGTGCAGTGCCCGGCGGTCACGAAGTAGTACGTGCTGCCGCTGCGGACGTTGAAGCCCAGCGAGCAGCGGGAGCCGCCGGTGCGGATGGCCTGGCCGCCGAGGGTGAACTTCTTGAACGTCCCGGCGACGCGCTCGGTGCGGACGGCCGCGCCGTGCTTGGCCGCCGCGGCCTGGACCTTCGCGAGCGCGGCGCCCTTGACGCTGCTGTCCATCGTCAGCAGGACCTGGTTGGAGTCCGCGTCGATGGCCCACGCGGTGCCCGGGACGGTGGCGTCGCGCTTCAGCGCGGCCATGACCCGGTTCAGCTCGGCGCCGCTGCGCGCGACGGTCTCCGGGACGGCGCCGGCGGCCCGCACGGTCTGCGCGGCGTCGGCGTCGGTCACGGTGACGACCAGCTTGCCGGACTTGAGGTACGAGCCGGCGGTCTGGGCACCGAGCTTGCTCGCCAGCGACGACGCCACGGCGCCGTGGTCGACGGGAGCGGCGGGTGCGGCGGGGGCCGCGAACGCGGCGGGTGCGGTGGCGAGGGTGGCGGCCACCACTGCGGACGTCGCCGTGGTGACGGCGACGACGCCGACGCGCGTGTTACGGATCTTCACTTGTGCCTCCAGCGGGGGGTCAGGCGCACCCTTGTGGTGCGCCGGAGGTCCCCGACATGGTGTAAGAACCGTCAAGGCGGATGTAAGACGCAGAAGGTGCCTAATTCCGGACGATCGGGTTGTCATCCTGACAACGGGCCCGTGGTCAGACCGTGAAACGCCTTCACGTTGTGGATCAAGCGTGGCGCGAACCGGCTCGGCGGGGCGGGCGGCCGCCCGCCGGCCGGGTGATGGACCGCCCGTCCAATGGGCCTCCCCGGAAGGCCGGGCCCGACGTACAGTCGGGGCGACGGGGGACCGGACTCAAGACGCGGACCCCCCGTCCCCGGTTCCCCGCACGGGAGTGCCCATGGGTGTCGAGATCCGGGTGGAAGGGCTCAGGAAGTCGTTCGGACGGCAGGTCATCTGGGAGGACGTGTCCCTCACCATCCCGGCGGGCGAGATATCCGCCCTGCTCGGGCCGTCCGGGACCGGTAAGTCGGTGTTCCTCAAGAACCTCGTCGGGCTGCTGCGGCCCGACCGCGGCCACATCTACGTCGGCGGCGGCGACGTACCGCGGCTGCGCGAGAGCGAGCTGTACGCGCTGCGCCGCAAGTTCGGCGTCCTGTTCCAGGACGGCGCCCTGTTCGGCTCCATGAACCTCTACGACAACATCGCGTTCCCGCTGCGCGAGCACACGAAGAAGGGCGAGTCGGAGATCCGGCGCATCGTGCTGGAGAAGATGGAGATGGTCGGGCTGACCGGCGCGGAGCGGAAGCTGCCCGGCGAGATCTCCGGCGGGATGAAGAAGCGCGCCGGCCTCGCCCGCGCGCTCGTCCTCGACCCGGAGATCATCCTGGCCGACGAGCCGGACTCCGGGCTGGACCCCGTCCGCACCGCCTACCTCAACCAGCTGTTCGTGGACCTCAACACCCGGCTCGGCGCGACGTTCCTGATCGTCACGCACGACATCGGGACGGCCCGCGTCCTGCCGGACAACCTCGGCCTGCTGTTCCGCCGCGGCCTGGTGATGTTCGGGCCGCGGGAGATGGTGCTGTCCAGCACGCACCCGGCGGTGAACCAGTTCTTCAACGCCCGCCGCCAGGGGCCGATCGGCATGGCGGAGGAGAAGGACCTCGCCGAGGCCGCCGCCGAGTCGGTCCCGCCGTCGCGGCCCGCGCCGATCCCGCCGCAGCTCATGCCGAGCGACGGCGGCCTGCGCCCCTCGATGCGCCGCCCCGGCGCGTGGCTGCGGGAGCACCGGGTGACCCCGCCGCCGGGCTCGTTCGTCGACGACCAGGGCCGCGACTGGCTCACCGACTGGGACGCCCTGGCCGCGCAGCGGCGGCGCTGACGACGCACAGGGGGCGCGGCTGGCTACCCTCGGACGTGGCAGCAACGCACGAGAGCCGGGGGTAGCAGCGCCTTGGAGACCACCCTCTACGTCGCCCGGCACGGCCGGACCGAGTGGCACGCCGAGCACCGGTACGCGGGCGTCAGCGACGTCGCGCTCACCGGCACCGGCCGCGAGCAGGCCGGGCGGCTCGGCCGGTGGGCGGCCGGGACGGGCGCGGCGGCGGTGTGGTCATCGCCGCTCACCCGGTGCAGGGAGACGGCGGCGCCCGCCGCGGCCGCCCTCGGGGTCCCCGTCACGGTCGACGGCGACCTCGCGGAGGTCGACTTCGGCGCCGCGGAGGGCCGCACCTTCGCCGAGCTGCCGCCCGCCGACGTGGACGCCTTCCTGGCCGACCCCGTCGCCGGGGCGTTCCCCGGATCGGAGGACCCGCGCAAGGCCGTCGAGCGCGGCATGGCGGCCCTGCGGCGCGTCGCCGCCCGCCACCAAGGCGAGCGGGTCCTGGTCGTCACGCACAACACGCTGCTGCGGCTGACGCTGTGCGGGCTGCTGGGCATCGACCCGTCGGCGTACCGGGCGGTGTTCCCGCAGGTCCGCAACTGCGCCGTCACCGAGCTGCGGATGTCGGACGGCTCCGCCGCCCTGATGTCCTACAACGTGCCGCTGCCCCGACGCTGACCGGCCGCAGATATTGAAACACGTTCTACCTCCCCCGTAGGCTGGGCGGCACGGCTGGCGGCCCGGAGGTGACGCGGTGATTCTCGATCGGTTCCGTCTCGACGGCAAGGTCGCGGTGGTGACCGGCGCCGGACGGGGCATCGGCGCCGCGGCGGCGGTCGCGCTCGCCCAGGCGGGCGCCGACGTGGTCATCTCCGCGCGGACGGAGGACCAGCTCCGCAAGGTCGCGGCCGAGATCGAGGCGGCGGGGCGGCGGGCGCTGGTCGTCCCGGCGGACCTCAGCCATCTGGACGCCGCGGCCGGGCTGGCGGACCGCGCGGCCGAGGGGCTCGGCCGCCTCGACATCGTGGTGAACAACATGGGCGGCGCGATGCCGGCCCCGTTCATGAGCACCAAGCCGCGCCATCTTGAGAACGCGTTCCAGTTCAACGTGAGTACCACGCACGCGCTCACCCGCGCCGCCGTCCCGCACCTGCTGGAGGCCGGCGGGGGCAGCGTCGTCAACATCTCCTCGGTGGTCGGGAAGATCGCCGGGCGCGGGTACCTCGCCTACGGCAGCGCCAAGGCGGCCCTCGCCCACTACACCCGGCTCGCCGCGTTCGACCTGGCGCCGCGCGTCCGCGTCAACGCGATCGCCGTCGGCTCCGTCGCGACGTCCGCGCTCGACGTCGTCATGACCAGCGACGAGCTGCGCACCGAGATGGAGAACAAGACGCCGCTCGGCCGCGTCGGCGACCCCGAGGACATCGCCGCCGCCGTCCTGTACCTCGCCTCACCCGCCGCCGCCTACGTGACCGGAGCCCTCCTCCGAGTAGACGGAGGCATAGAGACCCCCAACCTGGACCTCGGCATAGAAGACCTCTGACCCCCACTTCGTTGACTTGCGGCGTGTTGTTGTTATGCGGCGCGCCATAACAACAACACGCCGCAAGTCAACGAAGTGGGGGTCAGAGGTCTTCTATGCCG
>NZ_SMKM01000300.1 GCF_004348665.1 Actinomadura sp. GC306
CCCCTGCCCACGGTCGGCCCGGGTACCGGCCCCCAGCAGGCGGTAGGCCCCGGCACGGGCCCACAGCCCGCGCTAGGCCCCGCCTCCAGCCCGCAGCCTTTCGCTCCTCCCGGCACCGGCCCCCTGCCCACGGTCGGCCCCGGTACCGGCCCGCAGCAGGCCGTAGGCCCCGGCACGGGCCCGCAGCCTGCCGTGCGCCCTGACTCCGGCCCGCAGCCGTTCGTCCAGCCCGGCACGGGCCCGCTCCCCGCCCTCGGCACGGGCCCGCAGCAGGCCGTGGGGCCCGGCACAGGCCCGCAGCCAGCGGTCGGCCCCGGCTCCGGCTCCGGTCCGCAGCAGGTCCTCCGCCTCGACAGCGGCCCCCAGCCCGTCATCGGCACGGGTCCGCAGCCCGCGGTCGGCCGGGGCACGGGCCCGCTGCCCGCCATCGAGCCGGTCGCCCCCGCCTACTACGGGACCGACACGGTGGCCATCGCCGCCGCGTCCCCGGAGCGTCCCCAGCCGTACGCCGAACTGGGGATGAACGACGAGGAGTACCGGCGCGTCCGCGGGATCCTGGGGCGGCGCCCCACGTCCGCCGAGCTGGCGATCTACTCGGTGATGTGGAGCGAGCACTGCTCGTACAAGAGCTCCAAGGTGCACCTGCGCCAGTTCGGTGAGAAGGCGCCGAAGAGCGACAAGCTGCTCGTCGGCATGGGGGAGAACGCCGGTGTCGTGGACGTCGGCCAGGGCTGGGCGGTCACCTTCAAGGTGGAGTCGCACAACCACCCCTCCTACGTGGAGCCGTACCAGGGCGCCGCGACCGGCGTCGGCGGGATCGTCCGCGACATCATGTCGATGGGCGCCCGTCCCATCGCGGTCATGGACTCGCTCCGCTTCGGCCCGGCCGATGCTCCCGACACCCAGCGCGTCCTGCCCGGCGTCGTGGCCGGCATCGGCGGCTACGCCAACTCGCTGGGCCTGCCCAACATCGGCGGCGAGACCGTCTTCGACGCCTGCTACGGGCAGAACCCGCTCGTGAACGCGCTGTGCGTCGGCGTGATGAAGCACGAGGACATCCAGCGCGCCACGGCCCCCGGGCCCGGCAACAAGGTGATCCTGTTCGGTGCGCTGACCGGCCCGGACGGGATCGGCGGCGCGTCCGTGCTCGCCTCGGCGACGTTCGACGAGGAGTCCCACCAGAAGCGGCCGTCGGTCCAGGTGGGCGACCCGTTCATGGAGAAGCTGCTCATCGAGTGCTGCCTGGAGCTGTTCAACGAGGACCTCGTGGTCGGCATCCAGGACCTCGGTGCGGCCGGCGTCTCGTGCGCGACGACGGAGCTGGCCGCGGCCGGCACCGGCGGCATGCACGTCGACCTCGACACCGTCCCGCTCCGCGACGAGACGCTCCTCCCCGAGGAGATCCTCATGAGCGAGTCGCAGGAGCGCATGATGGCGGTGGTCACGCCCGACAAGGTCGACCGCTTCATGGAGATCTGCGCCCGCTGGGAGATCCCGGCGACCGTGATCGGCACGGTCACCGACACCGGGCGCCTGGTCATGACGTGGCGCGGCGAGACGATCGTCGACCTGCCGCCGACCACCGCCGCCGACGAGGGCCCGGTCTACAACCGTCCCCTCGCGCCCCCGGCCGACCTCGGCGCGCTGCAGTCCGACACCCCGGGCCGCCTGACCCGGCCGTCCAACGGTGACGAGCTGCGCCGCACGGTCCTGTGGCTGGCGGGCTCACCGAACCTGGCCAGCAAGACGTGGGTGACGTCCCAGTACGACCGGTACGTCCTGGGCAACACCGTCCTGGCCATGCCGGAGAACGCGGGCGTGGTCCGCATCGACGACGAGTCCGGGCTGGGCATCGCGCTGTCCCTGGACGGCAACGGCCGCTACACCCGCCTCGACCCGTACGCCGGCGCCCAACTCGCGCTCTCCGAGGCGTTCCGCAACGTCGCCGCCACGGGCGCGCGGCCCCTGGCCGTCACGAACTGCCTCAATTTCGGCTCTCCGGAGGACCCGGGCGTCATGTGGCAGTTCGCCCGCGCGGTCGAGGGCCTGGCGGACGGCTGCCAGTACCTCGGCATCCCGGTGACGGGCGGCAACGTCAGCTTCTACAACCAGACCGGCTCCGCCCCGATCAACCCGACCCCGGTGGTGGGCGTCCTCGGCGTCCACGACGACGTGCGCCGCCGCGTGAACATGGGCCTCACCACCGACGGCGCCACGATCGCGCTGCTCGGCGAGACCCGCGAGGAGTTCGGCGGCTCGGAATGGGCCCACGTCGTCTACGGGCACCTGGGCGGCCTGCCCCCGCTCGTGGACCTCAAGGCCGAGGCGGCGCTCGCCTCCGTCCTCGTCAACGCCATCCGCGACGGGCTGGTCACCGTCGTCCACGACCTGTCGGACGGCGGCCTGTCCCAGACGCTGGTGGAGTCGTGCCTCCGCGGCAGCCTCGGCGCCCGCATCACCCTGCCGGGCGACCCGTTCGTGGCCCTGTTCAGCGAGTCGGTGGCCCGCGCCATGGTCGCGGTCCGCCCCGGCGCAGAGGCCCGCCTGGCGGCCCTCTGCGAGTCGGCCGGCGTCCCCGTGACCCAGATCGGCGTGGCGGGCGGAGACGCGCTCACCGTGACGGGCCACGGCCCCGACGGCGACAAGCAGGAGCTCTTCAGCATCCCCCTGTACGAGCTCCGCGAGTCCCACGAACGCACCCTCCCGAGCTACGCCGACTAACCCGACCCAACCGAAAAGGGGCGCCCACCGGGCGCCCCTTTTTCGTGTCGGTCCACCGCGGCCGCAGCCGCCCCCGCACGGCCTAGAAGACCGAGATGTGGACGTGGTCGTAGTGGTTGGCGGTGTTGCCGCCTCGGTTCTCCATCATGCGCCAGCCGGGGCTGCGCATGTCGTAGATGCGCTGGCGCCAGATGACGTACTTGATGCCGAGCGAGCTGGCGTGGGAGATGGCGTACTCGGCCACCTGGTCGCCCTGGGTCCGGGCGCTGCCGCTGGCCATCACGCCGCCGGTGGTGACCATGAAGTCGCAGGCGTGGCCGGTGCCGTGGTCCTGCGGGTCGCCGGTGCTGCGGACGCAGCCGATGGTGGGGAAGGGGCCGAACTCCAGGTCGAGCGTGTTCTTGGCCTTGAGCATGCGGGGGGTGACGCCGCCCATCCCGGTGCTCGGCGACTCGGGCTTGTACCGCTTGACCAGGGCCTGGATCTTGGTCTTGCGGGTCCTGAGGTCCTGGATCTCCTTCTTGACCTCGCCCATCTTCGCCTCGGCCTGCTTGCGGGCCTGGACCTGGTCGTTGACGAGCTTCTGGATCTGCTCGACCTTCGTGGCCTGGTTCTGGGCGAGGTGGCTGACGAGGCTGGCGTTGCTGAGGAGTTCGTTCGGGTTGGCGGAGGACAGGAACGTGACCGTGGGGTCCTCGCCGTTCATCATGTACTTGGTCGCGGCGAACCGGGCGACGACGTTGCGGGCCTCGACCAGGTCCCGCTCCAGGACCCTCGACTTGAGGTGGGCCTTCTTCGCGGCGTACTGGGCGTCCTTGAGCTTGGCGAGGTCGCCGCCGAGCTCCTTCTCCAGCTGCTCGATCTGCCTGTTCAGCTTGGCGAACTTCGCGGCGTCACCCGGGTCGAAGGGCGCGGCGGCCGGTGCCGCGGCGCCGGCGGACGGGGTGGCGGTACCGAGCAGCGGCAGCGCGGTCGCGATCGCCACGAGAGCCAGGGCGACGCGTCGTCCGGAACGCATGCCAGTGGAGGCGGGGGTCTCCACGTGCATCTCCTCTCGTCACGGCCGAAGGTCAATGAAGATTAAAGAACCGTCTGTGCATCGCCAAGGCTAGACCCATGAGGCGGGTGAGGCGGTGTGAAGCGCCGGATGCCCGGCTCCTTGCCTGGGAGCCGGGCCATCCTACGTGACGCGACTCACAGTTTCGCCTTGTAGACGAGCCGGTTGGCCTGCTTGCGCAGGCGCTTCAGGCTACGCGTGGAGTTGTCGTTGAGCCACTTCTGCACTTGCGGGAACGTGGCGGACTTGTGGGTGGACAGGTACAGGGCGGCCACCCCGCTGACGTGCGGGGCCGCCATGGACGTGCCCGTGAGGCCCTTGTGGCCGCCTCCGGGCCAGGTGGAGTAGATGCCGTATCCGGGCGCGTTGATGTCGACGCAGGGGCCCCAGTTGGAGAACGTGGCGCGGTTGTCGTACTTGGTCGTGGCGCCCACCGCCATGACCCAGCCCGCACCGGACGGGGAGAACTTGCACGCGTCGGCATTGCTGTTGCCTGCGGCGACGGTGACGAACACGCCGGACTTGGACAGGTTCGTGACCGCGGTGTTGAGGGCGGCCGACTTGGGCCCGCCGAGCGACAGGTTCGCGACGGCGGGCTTGGCGGCGTTGGTGCGCAGCCACTGGACGGCGGCGACGAGGTCGGACACCGAGCCGTCGCCGTTGCAGTCCAGGACGCGGAGGGCGCGGAGCCTGACCCCCTTGGCGACGCCGTAGGTCTTGGCGCCGATGGTGCCGGCGACGTGGGTCCCGTGGCCGTTGCAGTCACGGCCGTCGCCGTTGAACCTGGGGGCCGTCCAGGCGATGGACGCGCGGCCGCCGAAGTCCTTGTGCGCGACGTCCAGTCCGGTGTCGATGACGTAGGCGTTGACCCCGCTGCCGGTGGACTTGTACGTGTAGGTCTTGGAGTAGGTCCGGGAACGCTGGTCGATCCGGTCCAGGCCCCAGGGCAGCGGTGCCCGCTGGGTGCCGTCGATGGAGATGATCTGGTCCTGCTCGATCGCGGCGACGCGGCTGTCGCGCCGCAGCTCGCCGAGCTGGTCGCCGTTCAGGCGGGCGGAGAAGCCGTTCAGGACGCCGTCGAAGCGCTTGACGCCGGCGGCGTCGACCTTCTTGGCGGCCGCGTCGGTGGACGCACCGGCCTTCAGCGTGACGATGTACTGGCCGGGGACCGGGGTGCCCTGCGCGGCCGTGACCTCCACGAGCGAATCGGAGTCGGCGGCGAGCACGGGGAACGCGGCGGCGCCTCCGACGCAGGTCGCGACAACGCCTGCCAGCAGCAGCCTTCGGTGGACAACCCGCAAGGCGGTCTCCTTCTTGCCGGGAGCCCGCGCGCGGCGGCCCCACCACATGATCGATGCGTCGAATGCGGAAGAACCTTAGCGGACCTATCGAGATATAGGACGGCAAATCGGACGGTTGCCCGGTTGTGGCCGGGGCTCAGTCGCGGATGAGCCTGCCGCCGTAGCCGAGGTTGGTCCCCGGGCGGCTCCAGGTGTACTGCAGCGTCCCGTCCGGCTGCCGGGTGACCTGGACGATCCCGGGTGTGCACGGCTTGCCCACGGCGAGGGACATTTTCAGTGCGCTCTCCGTGCCCCTGGTCATGCTGAGGGTGCCCTCGCAGCCCTCCTTGGGGTAGATGGCGCGTCCCGTGGTGCCGCCCACCTCGAACGTGACCTCGACGGGGAACGAGGCGTTGCGGCTGGTGTTGACCAGGGTTCCCTTCCACGTCCCACCGAAGGACGACGGGATTGTGGTCACGGGGCGGTTGTTGGACGCGTTGGCGCTGTCCGGGGGCGGGCTGTCGTCGGCCTTGAGCTGGGGCCACAGCACCAGGGCGATGATGGCGATTCCGACGCCGACGCCTATGAAGAGGGAGAGCGCGACACCTAGGACGTGGTTGCTGGGACGGCGCATCTTGCCGAGAAACCCCCGGGATGAGGAACCGCGTCCACCTTCGTCACGCCCTGCTCCAAGGCCGGGGATGATCGGGGCCGGGTTGGTGGTGTTCGCGGGGTCGTCCAGGTCGATCGCGTCGAACGTGGCGGTCGGGTCTGGGGCGACCGGGTCGAGCCTCATGGTCTGGTCGCTCCGGTCGGGCTTCCGCGGCGCGAACGCGTCGAACGTGGCCGTCTCCTCGAAGGCGGACGGGTCCAGGTCCGAGGCGAGCGGCGCGGGCTTGGCCTCGGGCTCCGACGAGCGTGCGCGGCGCACGCGCGAAAGCTTGCCGAGCAAGGGCAGAGCCGGTGACGGAGCGGTCTCCTCGGCGGAAGGTGAAGGACCGCCTGGGGGAGGGCCCGGTGGGAAGCCCGGAACAGGCATCCCGGGGCTGGCGGTGGGTCCGGCAGGCGCCGGGGTGGAGTGGCCCCCCAGCGGCGCCTGGGGCGGTACAGACGGCGGCATCGGCAGCGCAGGCATCTGTGGCGCAGTGACGGGCGCAGGCGGCTCGGGCTGCGGCGGAGGCGTGGACGAGGCAAGCGCCCGGCCCTCGGTGACCATCGTGGGCGGCATGCGCACCGCGAGCGGGCCGTTCTCGTCCAGGAGCCGCTTCAGGAGGTCCTTCGCCGCCGGACGGACGGCCGGGTCCTTGGCGAACGCGTCGGTGAGCACCTCACGCAGCGAATCGGGCAGCCCGGTGAGGTCGACCTCGTCGTAGACGATGCGCTGCATCACCTCGGACGGCGAGCCCGTCCCGAAGGGGGACCTGCCCGTCGCGGCGAACAGGATGGTCGACGCCCAGGCGAACACGTCCGCGGCAGGCCCGATGCCCCTGCCGCTGAGCTGCTCGGGGGACTTGTAGGAGGGGTCCTCGGTGATGTGCCCGGAGAAGGCCACGTTGACCGCCTCCAAGGCGTGGGCGATGCCGAAGTCGCCCAGCCTGGGGCCGTCCCGTCCCAGGAGGACGTTGCCCGGCTTCAGGTCGTGGTGGACCGCACCGGCCCGGTGGACGGCCGCCAGGGCGATCGCCATGCCCACGGCCAGGCGCTCGACGACCGCGCCACCGCGCGGCCCTTCCTCGTCCACGAGCTGCTGGAGGGACGGGCCGTCCACCCACTCGCTCACCACGAAGGGGAGGTCGCCCTCCACATCGGCGTGCAGGATCGCGGCGGTGCAGAAGCCGGACACCTTCCGGGCGGCGGTGAACGCCCCGGCGAACCGGGACCTGGCGACGGGCTCGCCGCTCAGCCGCACGTGCAGGACCTTCACGGCGACCGGGCCGCCGGCAGGGTCCCTGCCGAGGAAGACGGCGCCCTGCTCACCGACGCCGAGCCGACCCGTGATCTCGTACGAGCCGAGCCTCCGCGGGTCACCCGGCTGCAGGGGCAGCGCCTCGGGCATCTGACGAACCTCCGTGTCCTCCGGGGACCGCGTCCCCGGCCTCCCGATCCCTTCTATGAGCATTCCTCATCTTCGCTGGCGTGGAGGCTACTCCAGCGCGCCGGACGACAAGCGCTCCCCCGGGTCGAGCCGGGTCCTTTCTACCGTCTGCACGCCCTCTCGGGGGCCGCGCCGGTGCAGGTCACCGTGGGCCACGACCCGGTAACGTCAGTGGCGATGTCGCGAAAGTCGCTTTCCCTTGCCCTCCTGAACGAGCAGCGCACCGCGCTCGGCCTGCCCGCGTACACCGGCGCGGACGAGCCCGCCGCGCTCCGCCGCGCGGCCCTGGACACCGTCCTCGCCTCCATCGAGGCGGGGAGCGCCGAACCGTCCAGGCCGGTCGTCAAGGGAGCGGTGCGGTTCCTGCTGGACCGGCTGGCCGAGCTCGCGCCCGGCCGTTCCGTGGAGGTTCGCGTTCCTCCCCATGCCGCGATTCAGTGCATTGACGGGCCGCACCATACCCGGGGGACACCCCCGAATGTGGTGGAGATGGACGCCGCCGCCTTGATCGCCCTGGCCACGGGCAGGTCGGCCTGGGCCGACGCAGTAGCGGACGGACGGGTCCGCGCCAGCGGCGCACGGGCCGACCTCTCCGGTCACCTGCCCCTACCGATCGACCCGCCC
>NZ_SMKM01000301.1 GCF_004348665.1 Actinomadura sp. GC306
GTTTGGGGGAGGGCCGGGGTGATGCCCGGTCGGAGCATGAGGGGGCCGGGCCGCCTGGGTCCGGCTGCCGAGTGAACGGAGCCCCCCATGCTCAGCACCACCAGGATCGCGGTTCTTGCCGGGGTCGCCATCGCGGTCACGGCTGCTCCCGCCGTTGCGGAACCCATCTCCGCGGCGGCCAAGTCGGCGCTTGTGTCAGGGTCGGCGCAGATTCGGTTGACGTACTGGCCTGACCAGGACCTGCGCACCTTCACCTTCGATGCCCGTGCCGTCCCGTACTCGTCGCCCAAGCCGGGCGCCCCCGACGGGCTGCCGACCGACGCGGAGGGCACCGTGAAGATCTCCCACCACTCTCCGGCGGAGGGGTGGACCGTGCGGTCGCGGGCCAGGGTCGATTGCCTCGTGACCAGCCCCGGAAACGCCACGCTCACCGCGGTCGTCACCCATGCCGATGAGCCGATCAAGGACCAGATCGGCAAGCGGCTCGGCTTCAGCGTCCACGACGGCCGGCATGACCGGATGGGGTTCTCCTGGTCGGTCGTCAACGGTGACCAGGACGAGGAGGGCACCTGGGTGGAGGGCAGGGCCGGCACTTGCATGGGGCCCGCGGCCTTCGCCCCGGTCACCAAGGGCGGCTACGTCGTCAGGCACGCCGACCTGCTGCCGTTCCCCGGCCGCTGAGCGTCAGTGCAGGCCGCACTTGCTGAGGCCGACCCGGCCGCGGTACTCACGACCGCGGCCGGTGGCGCCCTTGGGCCTTTGGCCGGGATCTTCGTGCCGTCGCCGATGGAGATCGCTCTTGCCGAAGAGTGGGGAACAAGGGTGACTTCCGCGCGCCCCGACGACATTGACCGGTGAACGGGGTCGGTGTTCGACTGGAAATAAGCCATCCGGATTGGGGGAGATGAAGATGGCTTTGGGGGAGCAATTGGGCCATGACAGCGGGCAGGTCACGGGGACGCGCGTGCTGCCGCCGACCGAGCAGGGGGAAGCGAGGGTCGAGGTCTCCTTCGAGACCCGCGGCCGGCTTCTCGACGAAGAGGTCGTGGACATGGGGACGTACGTGTCGGTCCTCGGCGCCGACGGCGTCCTGCGCGGCGAAGGCCAGGGCTGCACGATGTCCGGCGGCGGCGAGACCGTCGTCTGGACGGGCACGGGAGTCGGAGAGCTGCTGAACGACGGCGCGACCTCGTTCCGGGGCGCGATCTTCTACCGGGGCGCCTCCGGGACGTTCGCGCGCCTGAACAAGATCGCCGCCGTCTTCGAATACGACGCGAACGCCAGCGGCAAGACCGAGACCAAGGTCTACGAATGGAAGTAATTGCACCGGCACACGACGGCTGAGGGCGGCGGTGCCCGCACTCGACACCGCCGCCGCGTCATGCGCCCCGGCCTGACCGCTCACGGCGTCAACAGTTCACGCGTGAGCACGTCAACGGCCCGGTGGACGTCCCGCGCGGGGACGATCGGCCGCCCGTCGTCCCAGGTGAACCACCACGCCGACCGGATGTAGTCGCACCCGACCTCGACCAGGCGCCGCGCCCCGCCGACCCCGACGACGCTCACCCAGGTCATGCCGCGCCGCTCGACCATCCCGCACGCCAGCTCCCGCCGCGTATCGATCGCCGCCCGCAGCGCGTCCAGGTGCACACGCCTTTCGTTGGACGGCGCCGAGACCGCGTGGATGTCGACCTGCATGCCCATGAGCACACCTCTTTCCATGGGACGGCGCGGCCGGTGGGCCCGCCGGGGGGACGTCCACCGGCCGCGCCGCGCTTCGAAGGACGGTGGCGACCGCGCCACCGCCGATTCACCGGTTTCTGACCTGCGCCTTCTCGGCCTGCCGGAGCAGGGCGGCCCGCAGCAGCGGCGCCGTGGGGTACATCAGCGTCGGCTCGACTCCCACGCGTGGGTCATGCAGGCTTGCGACCCATTCACCGAGCCGCCCGTCCTGCTTGACGGCCCGCCAGATCCGCCACCCCGCGAAGTCGGCCCGCAGCCGCTCCAACTCCCGCTCTTCCACCTGCATCCGCGTGTCCATCGAGTTCCCTCTGAGTCGGCCTCACTCGCCATTTCGTGTGACCACCCTCACACGCTCGGCTACTCTGGGAAATCGACCGAGCACCACCAGCAATGCACCGCAGGCAAGATCATCCGCACCCGCCGCACGGGTGCAGCCCCCCGGAGGTCGTGATGCCCGCCCGATCCGAGCCCTACGACGGACCTGCCATCGTCACCTTCGCGAAGGAACTCGAATGGCGCCGAAAGCAGGCCGGCCTCAGCAAGAAGGACCTCGCAGAGAAGCTCGGCTTCGCCGACTCCTATGGCGGCCAGGTCGAGCTGTGCAAGAACCTGCCGTCCGAAGAATTCGCCAACGCCCTCGACACCTTCTTTCGGGTGGACGGCCTGTTCTGCCGCCTATGGGAGCGAATCAACGAAACCCGACACGTTGCCGTCGTGCCACCGGGATTCTCGGAATATCTGGGTTACGAGGCACGGGCGAATTTCATCAGAAACTTCAGTCCGACCTTGGTGCCTGGACTGCTACAGACAGAGGGGTATGCGCGCACCGTTCTCGGTGCCAATCAGCTTCCCGAGATCGTTGATCGGCTGGTTCAAGAGCGCCTGAAGCGTCAAGAGGTACTCGTTGGCCAAAATCCACCACGCACCTGGTTCATCATGGATGAAATCGTTCTGCGCCGGATGGTCGGGACCAGTGAAGTCATGCGCGAGCAACTATCCCATATAATTGAGTTCGCTGAGAGTCCTACTAACATGATCCACATAGTTCCGTTCGATGTTGGTTTTCACGACGGCCTTGGTGGGATGTTCACTATTCTTGGTTTCGAGGACGGTATGGCCGTTGTGTATACGGAGTCGGGTGGCGAAGGCATACTTATCAATCAACCGCCTCGCGTCACGAGACACGTCGTACGATATGACCTGGTTCGAGGGCATGCGCTGCCCGCCGCGGAGTCCCTGGCCTTGATGAAGGCCGTGCTGGAGGAGCTATGAGGGAGAGAGACCTGTCGGTTGTTAACTGGCGTACGAGCAGTTACAGCGATCAGCATGGTGGCGAGTGCGTGGAGGTTGCGCCCCTTGCTCCGGTGGTTGCCGTTCGTGATTCCAAGGATCCGGACGGGCCGCGTTTGGTGTTCGGTCTTGCGGCTTGGCGGATGTTCGCCGATCGTGTGAAGGCGAGAGAGTACGACTTGGGGCGGTAGTCATGGTCGGTCCATCGGACGTCGAGTGGCGGAAGAGCAGTCGCAGCGCGCACCAGGGCGGCGAGTGCGTGGAGGTTGCGGCTCTCGCGCCTGCGGTGGCCGTGCGTGACTCCAAGGACCCGGACGGCCCCCACCTGGCGTTCGGCCCTGCGGTTTGGCGGGCGTTCGCCGACCGTGTGAAGGCGTCCGCGTACGACCTGGGGCGGTAGCTGTGGGCGGCCGGGGTGGCCTGGCCGCCCACGGTGGGATTTGGCAGGAGATCTTGGTTGCCAAGGCGTAGCAGGCTTCGGCTGAGGGTGGTTTGGGGCCCGAGTTGATCGACAAGCCGCCGATCCTGAAGTAGCCGGCCGGATCGGCGGGTCGTCTCGTCCGCACGTCGGACACGCCCGCCGCGCCGGACCACTCGCCGTTCGCCGTCTACACGCGGAGTAGGACGGCCGTGGCCGCCTTTGGTGTCGACCAACTCGCTCAATGTGTCCCGAAAGCCGTGTTTGGACGGACCGGCCTGGCCCGCCTGGGGCTGCGCCGTTCGCGCGTCGGAGCGACGAGGACGACCGTCGAGACCGCGAGAGCCGCCGCTTCGCGCCTCATGAGGACGGCCGCCCTACCTTCTGCGGAAAACCACACCGCCCACCCTGCGCCCCTCAGTCAAAGGCCCGGAACTCAGGTGGTCTGCCCGCGCTAGGTGGCTGCCGGGAGGCCCAATTCTCTGAGGTAGGTCAGTCGGGCGTGGATGGCTGCGGAAAAGTGTTTCCAGTCGAGGCTCTCGACCAGCTCGACAGGCTGGGGGTCCTTCTCGGAGGAGACGATGTAGCAGACCGCGTCGTACAACCCTTCGGCCATGATGCGTTCGCAGAATAGTGCGAACCTTGCCTGATAGGACATCCCCCGCCAGATTTTCTCAACGGGAGAGGAGCCCTCAGCCAGACGCACTGGGGAGCGGGAAGCGGGTGCGTCCTCCATGATGAAGAAGTAGCCCAGCCAGGGCTTCTCGCCGGGGTACAGGTCGGCGAGTACGGCCCGTCTGAGGTCGACGGCACTGCCTAGCGCCTCTTCCACCCGGTTGTTGTAGTTGTTGCTGAAGGAGGGACCGCCGAGCGCTTTGAGTTCAAAGGCCGCAACCAGCGTGTTCTTGTGCGACACCACGAGGTCCCACTGCTTCTGTGGGCGGTAGTAGCCGGGGAGTTCCAGTCGTTGTTTCGTGGTGACCCGGATGTCCTCGGGCGGGTATCCGGCTTCCAGGAAGAACTTGGCCAGCAGGGCGGCGATGTCGTCGAAATGCTTACCGCCCCGTACTGCGCCGGCCGTGCCCGCTCCGACGACGTCTTTAATGCGTGACAGTTCCCGCTGTGACTTCCTGGCGCCCCAGTAGGCGGCAATCGCGTCCTCGAAGTCCTGCCGGCTGACTGCCAATACGTTCCTTACTCGGGGAGGTCCGCGATCCCGTAGGCGCGCAGTGCGGCTTGTGTGGCTGCCCTGACGTCGCGGCGCTCGAACGCGTCCGCCAGGGCCTTGCTGGTCTGCACGTCGATCTCCGCCGGGTCGGGGACGCGGATCTTGCGGAGGTACTGGGCTTGGAACCGGAGGGTCCCGCCGCGCATCCTGACCGCGTACGCCTTCACGAACGCTTCGGCGACGTTGGACAGCAGCAGTCCGCCGAGCACCCGCAGATCCCAGACGTCGGAGACGATGAAGTACAGGTTGTGATGAGGGTACAAGCCGCCCTCGTCCAGCACGGGATGGATTACCTGCTTCATGTCGGGCAGCAGCAGTTTGGCGCGGGTGTTCAGCCGCGGATCGACCTTGTCGATCGTCTTGTACCAGCGCTCCGGCTGCCGGACGGCCACGTGACGCTTCCGAAGTGCGGCCTTGTGCCGTGTGAGATAGGCGCGCAGCCGCGGGTGATCCGCCAGGTCGACGAGGGCGCCCGCGGCGTTCCACGGGTTCACCAGGTAACTACCGCCCCAGTTCAGATGCCCTGTCGTGGTGTCGCGGGCCATGGCAAGTGGAAGCATCCGGTCTTCTTCCACGAGGTCTGCCTGCTCCGTGATGAAGACCTTGTCCGCACCCGTCGCGACACCGATGCCGACGCGCGTTCCCGTGGTCTCGTCCTCGAGGGGCCGGAATCTCTCGCTGAGCTTCTCCAGGACGGCGAGGCGAGCAGGTGAGGCGGTCGGCCAGGAGTCTTCACCGGGAAACCAGTGCGGCAGGCGGGCGGCTTTGACCCCGCCCTCTTCCACGAGCGTGTTCTGCGCGGGGTCAGCGATCCAGCGAAGGAGGGCCCGCGCCTCGTCCTGCCCGAACTCCCGCGTGGTATCAGCGGTTATGGCGGGACCCTGCGCGGCGTTGCGGATCACCGTGATGGCCGGATAGGCGGACACCTGGTCCTGGAACGTGTCAACGTCATGCATGACCAGGACGAGATCCATGCTGTAGCGCTGCGTCACCATTTGGCGGAGCCGCCGACCGTACTGATTGCGCATCCAGCGATCCGCGCATATGAAGCCGAGCTTGCCCCCGGGCTTCAGGCTGCGAAGGCCGACCTCGTAGAAGCCCACGTAGACATCGGCTCGTCCGCCCATGGTCGAGCAGGCCGAGCGATAGGCCGCCATGCGCCCGTCCGGAACGTCCTCAAGGCGGATGTACGGCGGATTGCCGACAACGAAATCGGCTTCGGCCGCCCGGTGCGCGGCAAGCAGATAATCGCCCTGGTGCACCCAGCCCCGCGTGACGGAGTCGACCTGGGCTTCTTCCCAGCCATCGGCCGTGAGCCGCTCGCGGACGAGCGCGCGGGACAGTTCTACATTGCCTTCGAGTAGATCGAGGGCCCGAAGGGACTCGGCGGCGTCCGACAGCGGGCGCCGGTGGGCCCGGCACGACTGGCTCAGCCGCTGCACGATCGGGCCGAGGAAGGCGCCTTGCCCGCAGGCCGGCTCGACCAGCCGCAGCGCGGCGAGGTCACGGTCGGCCGTGTAGCCCACAAGGTCGAGGATCAGTTCGACGACCCAGCGGCGGGTGAAGACCTCTCCGTGCCGCACGGCCTCCTGCAGCGCCGCTGGCGGCGGAGGCTCGTCTACGTCGAACAGCGCTTGAGTGACCACCGGCCAGACGATACCGCCAGGCCCGGAGACGTCGGCGCGACTGTCACCTTGTGGATAACTCTTGGCTCCGCTTGTGGACGCATACGCCCGCGACCCACGGTAGCCGTACCGGTCACATGTCGCCGGGCGGGCGCTGACCTGCTGCCATTGGCCGGGGGCGTCCGGTAAGACCCCCGCAGGGCTCAGCGGTGCCGGGAGACCGGCTGCGCATGGGGGACAGGGCCTAGGGCAGGACGGGTGGGTGGGAAGCGATCGACTCATGGCCGCCGCCGTGCTGCGTCGGCATGGCGGGCCGGACGCTCTCGAAGTGCGGGAGGATTGGCCGGTGCCCCAGGTCGGCCCCGGCCAGGTGCTCGTACGGGTGAGCGCGGCGGCGTTGAACAACACCGACATCTGGACGCGGGAGGGCGCGTACGGGCTGCCTGGGCGTCCCGATGCGAAGGCCGGATGGCGCGGTCCGATCGACTTTCCCCGTGTCCAGGGCGGGGACATCGCCGGTATCGTCACCGCGGTCGGCGCCGGCGTCCCCGAAGACGTGGCAGGCCGCCGGGTGCTGGTCGATCCCGCCTTCTACGCGGACGGCCACGACGACGCGGTGCCGGTCGGGCTCCTTGGCAGCGAGGCGGACGGGGGCTTCGCGACCTACGTCGCGGTCGACGCCGACCGCGTCCACGACATGAGCGACTCGCCGCTGTCGGACGAGGAACTGGCCGCTCTCCCCGTCGCCTACGGCACGGCGATGGGGATGCTGGAGCGCGCCCACATTGGGGAGGGCGAAACGGTCCTGGTCACGGGCGCGTCCGGCGGGGTCGGGTTCGCCCTCGTTCAACTCGCCGTGGCGCGCGGCGCGCGGGTCGTGGCACTGACCGGCGGTGCCAAGGCGGCAGCGCTGCGGCAGGCCGGAGCCGCGGCGACCGTATCCCGAGACGGCGATCCCGCCCGCGAGCTGCGCGCGGCGGCGCCCGGCGGGCTGGACGCCGTCGCGGACGTGGCGGGCGGCCCCTGGCTGGAACGCGTCCTGCCCGAGCTGCGCGACGGTGGCCGCTGGGTCATCGCCGGCGCCGTCGCCGGGGCCGTGGTCCCGTTCGACCTGCGGCGCCTCTACCTGCACAACCTCAGCCTCATCGGCTCCTCGATGCACACCCGCGCCCACTTCGCAAAGCTGGCGGAGCTGGCCCGCGCCGGCACCCTGCGCCCTCGCATCGCGGCCCGGTACCCGCTGAGCGCCATCCACGACGCCCAGGCCGAGTTCCGCCGCGGCACCCACATCGGCAAGCTCGTGATCACCCCGTAAACCGGCGGCGCCCACCGGCTTTGCCCTGTGTTTTCGTGGTGGCGTCTACGGAGATTTCCTTTGCCGAAGGGTGGGGGACAAGAGGGACGTCCGCGCGGGG
>NZ_SMKM01000302.1 GCF_004348665.1 Actinomadura sp. GC306
TGCGGGCGGTGGGACGCCGGGCGGCGGAGCAGCGGGCGGGCCGGGGCCGAAGGACGAGCCGGAGAACGCGTTCTGGGGCGGGTCGGACGGTGCCGGGCCGGTCGGGCGCAAGCGGCGGTGGCCGCGGGTCCTGATCGCGATCGGCGTGTTCGCCGCGCTGGTCGTCGCGGGCATCGGCGGGCTGGTGTGGCAGCGGCAGTCGTCCTACAACGGCAACATCGACCGCATCGAAGGCGTCATGCCGGAGAAGGGCGCCGCCCGGCCGGGGCCGAACGTCGAGGGCACCGAGAACTGGCTGCTCGTCGGGTCGGACTCCCGGGAGCAGAACACCACCGGCGCGGGCAACCGGACGTGGAAGCCCGGCCAGCAGCGCACCGACACGATCATGCTGCTGCACCTGCCGGCGGACCGGAAGAAGGCGTACGTCATCTCGTTCCCGCGCGACGCGTGGGTGGAGGTGCCCGGGTACGGCAACCAGAAGATCAACGCGGCGTTCTCCTACGGCGGGCCGAAACTGCTGATCGAGACCGTCGAGCACCTCACCGGCATCCGGATCGACCATTACGGCGCCATCGACTTCGAGGGGTTCAAGTCGATGACGGACGCGCTCGGCGGCGTCACCGTCAACATCAAGGAGACGGTCTACGACCCGGCGCGCAAGAAGCAGTGGACGGCGGGCAAGCAGCGGCTCGACGGCGAGGAGGCGCTGCTGTTCGTCCGGCAGCGGTACAACCTGCCGAACGGCGACTTCGACCGGATCAAGCGGCAGCAGGCGTTTCTCGGCGCGCTCGCCAAGCAGGCCGCCGACCGCGGGACGCTCACCAACCCGCTGAAGCTCGACCGGTTCCTGTCCGCGCTCACCAAGTCGATCAGCGTGGACGAGGGCGTGTCGGCGGGCGACCTCCGCTCGCTCGCGCTGAGCATGCGCAACGTCCGGGCGTCGGACGTGATGTTCATGACGACGCCGCACCGGGGCACCGGCAGCCGCGCGAGGCAGAGCGTGGTGTTCTTGGACCCGGTCAAGGCGCGGGCGCTGTTCAACGCCGTGAAGAGCGCCCACATGGCCGAGTACGTCAGCCAGAACGGCGGGGGCCGCGGGCTCGGCAGCGTCTCGTGATCATTCGCCTGGGACGGGCATAACCTGGTCGGAGTCGACAGGTCCACCGAGGGGTTCGCACAGTGCTTCGTCAGGCGTTGCTCGTCGCGTCGCGCAGTGACGGCGTGCGCAGGGTCGTGGAGACCGCGCCGTTCAGCGCGGACGTGGTCCGCAGGTTCATCGCCGGGGACACCATCGACGACGCGGCGCGCGTCACCGGTGAGCTGACCGGTGAGGGGCTGCTCGTCACCCTGGACGTCCTGGGTGAGGACACCCACGGCAAGGGGCGGGCCGAAGAGAACGTCCAGCACTACATCGGGCTTCTGGAGCGGCTCGGTGCCGCCGGGCTCGGGACGCGTGCCGAGGTGTCGGTGAAGCTGTCCGCCATGGGGCAGACGTTCGACGAGGACCTCGCCCTGGGCAACGCGCGCCGGATCTGCGAGGCCGCGCGTTCCGCCGGGACGACGGTCACGCTCGACATGGAAGAGCACACGACCGTCGACTCGACCCTGAGGATCGTCCACGAACTGCGGCGCGACTTCACGGATGTGGGGGTCGTCATCCAGTCGTACCTGCGCCGGGCAGAGGAGCACTGCGCGGAACTCGCCTACGAGGGGTCGCGCGTCAGGCTGTGCAAGGGCGCCTACGCCGCTCCCTCGGCGGTGGCCTTCACCGACAAGGAAGGCGTCGACAAGTCGTTCGTGCGGTGCATGAAGGTGCTGATGGCAGGCAGGGGCTACCCGATGCTCGCCACGCACGACCCGCGGCTCATCGAGATCGCGGGCGCGCTGGCCCTGCTGCACGACCGGGACGCGGACTCCTTCGAGTACCAGATGCTCTACGGGATCCGCCCGCAGGAGCAGCGGCGGCTCGCGGCGCAGGGCGCGCAGGTCCGGGTGTACGTCGCGTACGGGCGGGAGTGGTACCCGTACTTCATGCGCCGCCTCGCGGAGCGGCCCGCGAACCTGCGGTTCTTCATGCGCTCCCTGGCCGGGCGGTCCTGACCCCGCCCCGCACCCGTGCCCGCCGATAGGCTGGACCGGTCCTCAGGAACCCCACGTCAAGGTGTATCGATGATCGCGATTCTGGGTGCCGGGAAGATGGGCGAGGCGCTGCTGTCCGGGGTCCTCCGGGCCGGCCGCCGCCCGGCCGAGCTGATGGCCACCGTGCGCCGGGAGGAGCGCGGCGCGCTGCTGCGCGAGCGGTACGGCATCGAGATCGTGCCGAACGTCGAGGCCGCCGCCCGCGCCGAGACGCTGATCCTCGCGGTCAAGCCGCAGGACATGGGCGTCCTGCTGGACGAGGTCGGCCCGAAGGCCCCGCCCGGCCGGCTGGTGATCTCGATGGCGGCGGGGATCACGACCGGGTTCATCCAGGAGCGGCTGCCGGAGGGCGTGCCCGTCGTCCGCGTGATGTCGAACACGCCCGTCCTCGTGGACCAGGCGATGAGCGTGATCTCGCCCGGGTCGCACGCGGGCGAGGAGCACCTCAAGCTGGCCGAGGAGCTGCTCGCGCCGGTCGGGAAGGTGCTGCGCATCCCCGAGTCGCTCCAGGACGGCGCGACCGCCCTGTCGGGCAGCGGCCCGGCGTACTTCTACTTCCTGGTCGAGGCGATGGTCGACGCGGGCATCCTGCTCGGCATGCCGCGCGCCGCCGCGCTGGAGATGGTGGTGCAGTCGGCCGTGGGCGCCGCCGTCATGCTCCGCGACTCCGGCGAGCACCCGGTGCTGCTGCGCGAGGCCGTCACGTCCCCCGGCGGGACGACGATCTCGGCGATCCGCGAGCTGGAGCGGCACGGCGTCCGCGCGGCCGTGCTGGAGGCGATCGAGGCCGCCCGCAACCGGGGCCGCGAGCTGGCCGGCGGCTGACCCCCGGAAAAGTTCATCTTTGAACATTGATCCGATCGGGGCGCCGTTCCGTGGTTAGGGCATGGGACTCATACTGCGCCTGCTCGTAGCCGCCGGACTGGCCGTCGACGCCTATGTGCACTGGGTGTTCGCGCCCGACATGGAGTTCGTGCGCGGCGGGGCCATCGGCGGTGACGTGCTGTTCCGCGTCCAGGCCGCGGTCGCCGCCGCGGTCGCGGTTCTGATCCTCGTCCGCGCCTCCCGCTGGGTGTACGCGCTGGCCTTCGTCGTCGCCGCCAGCGCGGTCGGCGCGCTCGTCCTCTACTACTACGTCGACGTGGGCCCGCTCGGTCCGCTGCCCGACATGTACGAGCCGGTCTGGTACGCGGAGAAGACGCTCAGCCTGGTCGGGGAGGGCGTGGCCGCGCTCGCCGCCCTGGCCGGCTTCTTCCTCACCGGCCGCGAGCGGCGCGCGGACGACGGGGTTCCGGCCCCCGAGCCCGCCTGCCGCAGCTGATCAGGCGTTTTCAGGCGGCCGCGTCGGACGGGGCGGCGGACCGTTCCGCGGCGGCGGGCGCCGTCACGGAGCGGATGAAGCGGGCCGTGTCGCCCATCGCGGCGGCGGCCTCCGGCAGGACGCGGTTCAGCATCTGGAAGACGTGCATCTGGCCCTTCCAGACCTGCAGCTCGCAGTCCGCGCCCGCGCCGGTCAGGGCCTCCGCCAGGGCCTCGGCCTCCGGGCGCAGGACCTCGTCGCCGCCGACCTGGATGAGCACGGGCGGGACGTCCGTCCACGCGCAGGTGAGCAGGGCCAGCCGCGGGTCGTCGAATCCGGCCGGCCCCACCACGAGGCGGGCGACCCGCTGCGCCGAGACGGCGCTGATGTACGGGTCGCGGGCCCCGTGCTGCGCGCGGAGGGAGAGTTCGCAGGTCAGGTCGACCCACGGGGAGAACAGGACGAGCCCGGCCGGGCCCGGGAGCCCCTGCCGGCAGATCTCGCCCGCGAGCGCCGTCGCGAGGTGCCCGCCGGCCGAGTCGCCCGCGAGGACGATCCCGGACGCCGGAACGCCGCGCGCCAGGAGCCAGCGGTAGGCGGCGACGGCGTCCTCCAGCGGCGCGGGGAACGGGTGCTCCGGCGCGAGGCGGTACCGCGGGGCGAGGACGGGCAGCCCGGTGTCGAGGGCGAGCCGCGCCGTGATCTGCCGGTGCGTGCGCGGCGAGCAGACCACGTAGCCGCCGCCGTGCAGGTAGAGGACGGCGCCCTGCGCGGCACTTCCCGCGCCGCCCTGTACGTCGCGGGAGACGACCCACTCGCCGGTGATGGCACGCTCGTCCCGACCGGTCTCCAGCTGCGGGTCGTTCAGCGGCAGCACGCGGACGCGGGAGTCGGGCGGGATGAGCAGTGCCGCGGCGTCCACGGTCGAGCGGGCGGTGCGGATGCCGCCGGGATGGCCGGGGATGCGGTGCATGATCGGGCGTACGCCCAGGCGGAGCACGTTGCTGATCGCGCGGCTGCGTACGCTCGGGTCCATCTGCGTTCCGTTCGTAAGTAAATACTGTCTTATCGGTATGCCCGTTTTCGGTGTGTAACTCACGTCACAGCTTCGTCGCGGTCGCGGCCTCCGTTTCGGGTTCCGCCGCGACGGCTGTGAGCCGGGCCACGTGACCGAGGCGATACCGTGAGGTCATGAGCAGTGCCGCGCCCTCCCCGTCCTCGGCTCCCGAGAACTGCGGGCTCGAGGTCTTCTGGGACGAACGGCTCGTCTCCTACGACTTCGGCCCCGGACACCCCATGAACCCCGTGCGCGTCGAGCTGACGATGGCGCTCGCGCGCGAGCTCGGCGTCCTGGACCGGCCCAACGTGCGCGTTTCGCCGTTCGAGGCCGCCGGCGACAAGCTGCTCCGGCTCGTCCACGAGGAGCACTACATCGCGGCCGTGAAGCACGCGGGCGCCACCGGGATCCCCGAGGAGCGGTTCGGGATCGGGACCGCCGACAACCCCGTCTTCATCGGCATGCACGACGCGTCGGCACTGGTCGCGGGCGCGTCCGTCGCGGCGGCCGAGGCGGTGTGGACCGGCGGCGCCGAGCACGCCGTGAACATCTCCGGCGGGCTGCACCACGCGCTCCGCGGGGCCGCCAGCGGGTTCTGCGTCTACAACGACCCGGCCATCGCGATCGCGTGGCTGCTGGAGCGCGGCGCCGCGCGCGTCGCCTACGTCGACATCGACGTCCACCACGGCGACGGCGTCCAGGCCGCCTTCTACGACGACCCGCGCGTCCTGACGATCAGCATCCACGAGACGCCGCGGACGCTGTTCCCGGGCACCGGCTTCCCGGACGAGACGGGCGCCGAGGGCACGTCCGTCAACATCTCGCTGCCGCCCGGCACCGGCGACCGGCCGTGGCTGCGCGCGTTCGACGCGATCGTTCCGCCGCTGCTGCGCCGCTTCCGCCCCGAGGTCCTGGTGACCCAGCACGGCGCCGACGGGCACGCGCTCGACCCGCTGGCGCACCTCACGCTCAGCGTGGACGGCCAGCGCACCGCCTACCACCTGCTGCACAAGCTCGCGCACGAGACCGCGGGCGGCCGGTGGATCGCCACCGGGGGCGGCGGCTACGAGCTGGTCCAGGTCGTGCCGCGCGCCTGGACGCACCTGCTGGCCGAGGCCGCCGGCGGGCCCATCCCGCCGGACACCCCGACGCCGGAGGAATGGCGCGCGTTCGCCCGCGAGCGGACCGACGAGATCGCCCCGCGCCGGATGACGGACGGGACGGACGTGGTGGAGGTCAGTACGTGGGCGAGCGGCATCGACCCGGCGAGCCCCGTCGACCAGGCGGTGCTGGCGACCCGCCGGGCGGTCTTCCCCGAGCACGGCCTCGACCCGATGACGGACGTATGACCGCCGCCGGAACCCCGCCGGCCGCCGGGCCGAAGCCGGCGCCGACGCGGGACGAGCTGCGCGCCCACCTCGTCCGGACGATGATCGCCGGCGACGTGGCGACGCCGCGCCAGAACAACCTGCTGCACTACCGGCGGATGGCCGCGGGCCACCCGTACTACCAGTTCGGGCTCGAGCTGAAGCCGTCGTGGACGGAGCGGTCCGTGCTGGAGATGATGGTCGAGCGCTGCGGGGTGAACCCCGACCCCCGGCACATCTACGGCGACGACACCATCGACCCCGACATCACGCTCGACACGCTGGAGGCGATGGGCGAGCGCATCGGCGCCGCCGCGCGCCGCCGGGAGAACGTGGTCGTCGCGACGGGCCACCCTGCGACGCTGACGCCGCTGTACCAGGCGGTCGCGCGGGCGCTGGCGGCCGCGGGTTGCCGGGTGCTGACGCCCGCGGCGGGCTGGGAGTACGAGATCGAGGTCGGCTACGGCGGCCTCGACATGCGCCGCCTCGTCTACGCCGAGCCGGGGGTGGCGATGCTGGAGGGCGACGACCGGCGGACGCACCACACCCACGACCCGGACCCGATGGAGGCCATGCTCCGGGAGCTGTCCGATAGCGCTTCCGGAGGGTCTCCGGAAGCTAAACCTGATTTTTGGCCGGATCTGGCCATCGCCGATCACGGCTGGGCGGGAGCCGCCGGCCAGGCGGGCATCGACACCGTCGGGTTCGCGGACTGTAACGATCCGGCGCTGTTCGCGGGCGCCGCCGAAGGCAAGATCGAGGTCGTCGTCCCGCTCGACGACGGCATCGCCCCGCACCACTACACGCCGCTGACCGCGTACATCCTTGATCACGCGGGTCTCGACCCGGCCTCCTGACCCGGCCGGCGCGTGCCGGTGACCAGGTATCGCGCCCGCTGTGGATGTCACTCCGTGTGACAGCGCAGCCGTAACGGGACGGATGGGCTTGCGCGACGCCACCGGGAGCGGCGGAACCGCAGGTCAGCGCGGGGTTTCGGTGGACAACCGATCGTCTGCCACGCAATGTGCCGCCATGTCCACGCTACGTGTGGAATCAGCACTGTGTCTCCTGGGTCAGGTCGGGAGACGCAAATGTGCGGAACTCCCCTCTTGCGACTGCCGATACGCGATTTACGCTGGAGGAAGTACACGTGCGTGATCAAAGTCACCCAAAGGGCCGGTGCGCGTCACGTGTGGAAGAGGGCGTCCGATGACCTCAGGCGAGCGACCTCTGAGCGAGGTCAGGTTCCTGACCGTGGCCGAAGTGGCCTCGGTGATGCGGGTGTCCAAGATGACCGTCTACCGCCTCGTCCACTCCGGCGAGCTGCCCGCGATCCGCGTGGGCCGCTCGTTCCGGGTCCCCGAGCAGGCCGTCCACGACTACCTGCGCGACGCGTACATCGAAGCCGGATAACGGGTAGGGGCGGGGCATGAGCCATGACCCCGCCGGATACTCCGCACCCGGCCGTGCAGGGGGCATCGGGACGCGCCGCAAGGCACGTCCCGAAGCTGGGGATGCAGGACGAGGGCCAGAAGGTCCGGACACAGTGTTGTTCCAGGGGGAGCGACCCCCTGGAACCCCCGTTGCGCACGGCGAACCGTTTCCCGATCCGCTGACGCGTCTCGTGAATCGGCCCGCCGTGCGTCGGGTCGTGCGACCTCCGGGCGCAGAGCGCCCTCCGGCCGCACGACCCGTGAGGTGAGTATGCATTCGCGTGACCTCGTGGGCCGGACCGTCCCTCGACCGCTCGACTCGTGGAGGCCGGTCGTGCGGGGGCTTCCGG
>NZ_SMKM01000303.1 GCF_004348665.1 Actinomadura sp. GC306
CACCAGCCCCCACCATGCAGCGCCCCACGGTCTGAACCTCAACCCCCGGAGCAGAGGACCTCAGCCACCGGAGTACGGGCAGGCGCGTGGAGCGAGCGCAGCGAGCGGAGGGCGCCTGCCCGCCGCACGGGGAGCCGTTTCACAAGACGCGGAGCGGATTGGGAAACGGTTCGCCGTGCGCAACGGGGGTTCCAGGGGGTCGCCCCCTGGGAGACACAGCTACCCCTCCATCGAGGCGATGGCTCGTTCGCCTTCGGCCTGCGCCTGCTCCGGCGTCATGTCCTGCAGGGCGCGGCTCAGCGCCACCTCGGCGGCGTCGGCCGCGGCGCGCAGGGTCACGGCGTGCTCCTGTGCCCTTTCGAGGTCGCCAAGGCCGACGCAGTCGAAGGCCACCTCGGCGTCGTGGGCGGCCATCTTCAGTTGTCGAGCGGCCTCTTCCAAGCTCATGCATACCTCCTACACCAGGGATGCTGGTCTTACCCTTCAGCACCATGGGTAACCGCTTGGCCAAGGAGTTCCGCCGCTTTGACCAGGTGTGTCGCGTTGAGGCGGGCGTAGCCGAGGACGAGGGCGGGCGGCGCGTCGCCGGCCCGCGCCCGGGACCACATGGGCCGGGCGCCCGCGACCGCCACCCCGGCGCGCGCGGCGCGGGCGACGACCTCGTCCTCGTCCAGTCCTGCGGGGAGCTCCACATAGAGGTGGATGCCCGCTGAGACGCCGTGAACCATCGCGCTGGGCAAGTGGACGTCGAGGGCTTCCGCCAGGGCGTCCCGGCGATGCCGGTAGCGGCGGCGCATCACGCGCAGATGGCGGTCGTAGCCGCCGCCCTTGAGGAACTCGGCGAGGGCGTACTGCTCCAGGACGGGAGCGCCGAGGTCGGTGTTCTCGCGGTGCTCGCGCAGGCGCCGGGCCAGGTCCGGCGGGGCGACGGCCCAGCCGAGGCGCAGCGCGGGGGCAAGGGACTTGCTCACCGAGCCGAGCAGGACGACGCGGTCGGGCTCGACTCCCTGGAGGCAGCCGACGGGCTCGCGGTCGTAGCGGAACTCGGCGTCGTAGTCGTCCTCCAGGATCAGGCCGTCCACGTCCCGCGCCCAGGCGATGAGTTCGGCGCGGCGGGCCGGGGACAGGACGACGCCGGTCGGGTACTGGTGCGCGGGCGTGACGAGGACGGCGCGCGCCCGCGTGCGGGCGAGGGCGCCGACGTCGATGCCCTCGGCGTCCACGGGGACGCGGACGGTCCGGAGGCCGGACGCGTCCAGCATGGGCAGCTGCCGGTCGCTGGTCGGGTCCTCCACGGCCAGCGACGTGTGCCCGCCGGCGCCCAGCACCCGCAGCAGCGCCGACAGCCCGTGCGCCACCCCGTTCATGATCACGATCCGGTCGGGGCCGGTGCGCGCGGCGCGGACCCGGGCCAGGTAGCCCGACAGCTCGGCCCGCAGGGCGTGGACGCCGGCGGGGTCGGGGTAGGTGAGCGCCTCGTGCGGGAGCGTGCGCAGCGCGGCGCGGGCGGCGGCGATCCAGCGGTCGCGGGGGAACGACGCCAGGTCCGGCAGGCTCGGCCACAGGTCGTAGGCGGGCGCGGGCCCCGGCCGGGCGGAGCCGCGCGGCGCCGGCACGGGCGCGGGCGCCGGCCCGGGCTCCTCGTCCGGCCGGGCCAGCGGCGCGATGCGGGTGCCGTCGCCGCGCCGCGCGACGAGGAACCCTTCGGCGGTCAGCTGCTCGTAGGCGGCGACCACCACACCGCGCGAGACGTCCAGGTCGCGCGCGAGGTCGCGGGTCGACGGCAGCCGCGTCCCGGCGGTCAGCCGGCCGGAC
The DNA here is from genome assembly GCF_004348665.1 of Actinomadura sp. GC306. Lineage (GTDB taxonomy): Bacteria > Actinomycetota > Actinomycetes > Streptosporangiales > Streptosporangiaceae > Spirillospora. Next base: position 1,816 of record NZ_SMKM01000303.1, read on the forward strand.
CGCACGGCCGCGCGGAAGCCCGCGGCGATCTGGGCCGCCAGCCGCCCGGCACTCCGGTCGAGGGGGAGATGAAGGTCGGTCACATCCTGTTCAGCGCCGGGAGGGAGCGCCCGTGTCACGGCCGGGTGCCGTGCCCGCGCCGGGAACCGGGGCCGTAACCTGTGGTGCGGCCCATCGGAATCGCGCGAGGATCTGCCTGAGATGCCTGAGTTCTCCTACACCGACCTGCTGCCGCTCGGCCCGGACGACACCGACTACCGGCTGCTGACCTCCGACGGGGTCTCGACGTTCGACGCGAACGGCCGGACGTTCCTGCAGGTCGAGCCGGAGGCGCTGCGGCTGCTCACCGAGACCGCCATGCGCGACATCGCGCACCTGCTGCGGCCCGCGCACCTGGCGCAGCTCCGGCGGATCCTGGACGACCCCGAGGCGTCCCCCAACGACCGCTTCGTGGCGCTGGACCTGCTGAAGAACGCGGGGATCGCCTCCGGCGGCGTGCTGCCCATGTGCCAGGACACCGGCACCGCGATCGTGATGGGCAAGCGCGGCCAGCACGTCCTGACGGACGGCGACGACGAGCGGCACATCTCCCGCGGCGTGTTCGACGCGTACACCAGGCTGAACCTGCGCTACTCGCAGATGGCGCCGGTGACGATGTGGGACGAGAAGAACACCGGCACCAACCTGCCCGCCCAGATCGAGCTCTACGCGACGCCCGGCGACGCGTACAAGTTCCTGTTCATGGCCAAGGGCGGCGGCAGCGCGAACAAGTCGTTCCTCTACCAGGAGACGAAGGCCGTCCTGAACCCGAAGCGGATGCTGTCCTTCCTGGAGGAGAAGATCCGCTCGCTGGGGACCGCGGCGTGCCCGCCGTACCACCTGGCGATCGTCGTGGGCGGCACGTCCGCCGAGTACGCGCTGAAGACCGCGAAGTACGCGTCGGCGCACTACCTGGACACGATGCCGACCGAGGGTTCCGCGCTGGGCCACGGCTTCCGCGACCTGGAGCTGGAGCTGCAGGTGTTCGAGCTGACGCAGAAGCTCGGCATCGGCGCGCAGTTCGGCGGCAAGTACTTCTGCCACGACGTGCGGGTGATCAGGCTGCCGCGGCACGGGGCGTCCTGCCCGGTGGCCATGGCGGTGTCGTGCAGCGCCGACCGGCAGGCGCTCGCCAAGATCACCGCGGAGGGCGTGTTCCTGGAGCGGCTGGAGACCGACCCGGCGCAGTACCTGCCGGACACGACCGGCGAGGAGCTGGACGACCAGGTCGTCCAGATCGACCTGAACCGGCCGATGGCGGAGATCCGCGCCGAGCTGACCCGGTACCCGGTGAAGACGCGGCTGTCGCTGACCGGGCCGCTGGTCGTCGCCCGCGACATCGCGCACGCCAAGATCAAGGAGCGGCTGGACGCCGGCGAGCCGATGCCGCAGTACCTGCGCGACCACGCCGTGTACTACGCGGGCCCGGCCAAGACGCCGGAGGGTTACGCGTCCGGCTCGTTCGGCCCCACGACGGCCGGGCGGATGGACTCCTACGTCGAGCAGTTCCAGGCCGCCGGCGGCTCGCTGGTCATGCTGGCCAAGGGCAACCGGTCCAAGCAGGTCACCGACGCCTGCAAGGAGCACGGCGGGTTCTACCTCGGCTCGATCGGCGGGCCCGCCGCGCGGCTCGCCCAGGACTGCATCAAGAAGGTCGAGGTCCTGGAGTATCCGGAACTCGGCATGGAGGCCGTCTGGAAGATCGAGGTGGAGGACTTCCCCGCCTTCATCGTGGTGGACGACAAGGGCGAGGACTTCTTCGCCGACACCACCGGCCCCGTTCTCAGCATCGGCCGGCGCTGATCATCCGCGGTGTCCGGAAGGCGCCTCTCAGACGTCCGAAGGGCGTCTGAGGGGCCGTCCGAGAGGCGCCCGGGAGGCGTCCGGCAGGCGGCGGCCAGGCGGCCGGAGGGGCCCCACGAGGGGCATTCCCCTATGTTTCCGGCTGGTAGGTCACATTATCGGCCCAAAATCGGCGTTGGTAATGAGGTCTCCCCGATGACCGCCTGGCCACTCCGGTATCTTTTCCGCCATGTCACAGTCAGAGCGCCTCGTTCTAGCGACGCGCTACCGGCTGGTCTCGGAAATCGGTCAAGGTGCCAACGGCACCGTCTGGAGAGGGCATGACGAGCTCCTTGATCGCTCGGTGGCGATCAAAGAGCTGCGCCTCCCGGAGGACCTCACCGAGGACGACCGGGTGGTCTTCTACCGCCGTACCCTCAGAGAGGCGCGCGCGCCGGCCCAGTTGCGCACGCACTCCATCGTCGAGGTGTACGACGTGGTCATCGAGCAGGGCCGGCCCTGGATCGTGATGGAGATGATCGAGGCGCCCAGCCTCGAACATCTCATCGAGCGCTCGGGACCGCTGCCGCCCGAACGCGTCGCGCACATCGGCCGCGCCCTCCTGGACGCGCTGCACGTCGCGCACAAGGCCGGGATAGTCCACCGCGACCTCAAGCCGAGCAACGTCCTGCTGGACGGCGACCGGGTCGTGCTCACCGACTTCGGCCTCGCGTTCTCGTCCGGGTCGGCGAGCCTGACCAAGACGGGCCACTTCATGGGCTCCCCCGCCTATGTCGCGCCCGAGGTCGCCGCCGGCGAGAAGGCCACCCCCCGCTCCGACCTGTGGTCGCTCGGCGCGACGCTGTACGCCGCGCTGGAGGGCCATCCCCCGTTCGAGCGCGACAACGTGATGGCGACGCTGAGCGCGCTCGCCAACGAGTCCACGCCCGCCCCGCAGAACGCCGGCGCCCTCGGGCCCGTCATCACCGGGCTGCTGGAGAAGAACCCGACGCGCCGCCTCAGCCACGCCCGCGCGGTCGACCGGCTGGAGCGCGCGATGGCCGGGCCCCGGTCGGGGCGCCGCCAGGCGACGCCCCGCTACCGGCTGATGGCCGTGATCGCGCTCATCGGCGCGACCGTGGCGTCCTGCGGGATCGGTGCCACCGCGCTCATCGTCGGCATGATGCGGGAGGGCCCCGGCCCCGCCGCGACCGCGACGACGTCCAGCCCCGCGAGCGGGAACGCGCAGGCGCCGCCGGGCATCGACACGAGCACGCTCGTCGTCCGGGCCCGCAACGACTCCTGCAAGATCTTCGTGTCGGTGCCGGGCAACGTGATCACCGTGCTGAGCGACGAGACGCTGAAGCAGAACGAGGCGCGGCAGTACGACCAGCCGCGCATCAACGCGGTCGTCTACGACGCCTCCGCCTGCGACGTGTGGGTGAACGGCGAGCAGAAGCCCGTCGGCGGCCAGGGCGAGCGCAAGAACTACACCATCAACAAGGAGTGACTTAGGTCCCGGATCGCTCCACCTGGGAATGGGACGGTCGCCGGCGAGGCTGCCATGAAGGACGGCTGCCATCGACGGCGATGATCGACCTTGATGGCGACACGATCCAGGCGGAGGTGACGTGCCATGGGTGAGCGCGAGTTCCGGATCGAGCAGGACTCCATGGGTGAGGTCCGGGTACCGGCGGCGGCGAAGTGGCGGGCGCAGACGCAGCGCGCGGTGGAGAACTTCCCGATCTCCGGGCGGCCGCTGGAGGACGCGCACATCGCCGCGCTCGGCCACATCAAGGCCGCGGCGGCGACGGTGAACGCCGAGCTGGGCGTGCTCGACAAGGACCTCGCGGCCGCGATCACCGAGGCGGCCCGGGAGGTCGCGGACGGCAGGTGGAACGGCGAGTTCCCCATCGACGTGTTCCAGACCGGGTCCGGGACGTCGTCCAACATGAACACCAACGAGGTCGTGGCGACGCTCGCGCAGGAGCGGCTCGGCCGTCCGGTGCACCCCAACGACCACGTGAACGCCTCCCAGTCGTCCAACGACGTGTTCCCGTCCTCGATCCACATCGCGGCGACCGGGGCCGTCCTGAACGATCTGATCCCCGCGCTGCGGCACCTGCAGAACGCGCTGGCGCGCAAGGCCGACGAGTACCGCACGGCGGTGAAGTCCGGCCGCACCCACCTGATGGACGCGACCCCGGTGACGCTGGGCCAGGAGTTCCGCGGCTACGCGGCGCAGATCGGGCACGGCGTGGAGCGCCTGGAGGCGGTCCTGCCGCGGCTCGCGGAGCTGCCGCTCGGCGGGACGGCGGTCGGCACCGGCATCAACACCCCCGACGGCTTCGCGGCCCGCGTCATCGAGGAGATCGCGCGGGTCACCGGCCTGCCGCTGACCGAGGCCCGCGACCACTTCGAGGCGCAGGGCGCGCGGGACGGCCTGGTCGAGGCCAGCGGCGCGCTCCGCACGGTCGCGGTGAGCCTGCACAAGATCGCCAACGACCTGCGCTGGATGGGCTCGGGGCCGCGCGCCGGGCTGGCCGAGATCCGGCTGCCGGACCTGCAGCCCGGCTCGTCGATCATGCCGGGGAAGGTGAACCCGGTGCTGCCCGAGGCGGTCATGCAGGTCTCGGCCCAGGTCATCGGCAACGACGCGGCGGTCGCGTTCGGCGGCGCGTCGGGCAACTTCGAGCTGAACGTCATGCTGCCGATGCTGGCCCGCAACGTCCTGGAGTCGATCACCCTGCTGGCGAACGCGTCGCGGCTGTTCGCCGACCGCTGCGTCGACGGCATCGAGGCGGACGTGGACCGGATGCGCGAGTACGCGGAGTCGTCGCCGTCGATCGTGACGCCGCTGAACCGCTACATCGGCTACGAGGAGGCGGCGAAGGTCGCCAAGCAGGCGCTGAGCGAGCGCCGCACGATCCGCGAGGTCGTCCTCGAACGCGGCTATGTGGACGACGGGAAGCTGACCGTCGAGCAGCTCGACGAGGCACTGGACGTGTTGGGGATGACCGGCTCGTCGTGACGTCGCGCGCGTCCCGGCGGCTCACCCGGCCGCCGGGGACGCGCACGTGCGACGCGGAACCGGTCGCCGGCTCAGTACCAGCCGACGCTCTGCGAGTGCGACCACGCCTTGCAGGGGGTCCCGTAGCGGTCCTTGATGTAGCCGAGGCCCCACTTGATCTGGGTGGAGGCGCTGGTGCGCCAGTCGGCGCCGGCGCTGGCCATCTTGGAGCCGGGGTTGGCCTGCGGGATGCCGTACGCCTGGGACGTGGGGTTGGCGGCGTTGGTCCGCCAGCCGCTCTCCTTGTTCCACAGCTTCACCAGGCAGCCGAACTCGCCGTCGCCGGTGAAGCCGAAGCTCGGCATCATCTTCTTGGCGATCTGCTGCGCCTCGCCCGCCGGGACCGGGTCGGCGACCGGGGCACCGCCCCCGCTGCCGCCGCCGCCTTCGTCGTCCTTCTTCTTCTCCGGCGTCTTGGTCGGGATCGGCTCGCCCTTGGGCCGGAGGTCGAGCCCCTTGCCGCTGTACTGGCGCGTCTCGCGCGAGGCCCGCTCCATGGCGAGCTGGCGCCGCTGCTCCTGCAGCACCCTGGGGTCGACCTTCGGCGCGGGGTCGGCCAGTTCGCGGGTCGGCTGCACGGTGGCGCCGTCGTCGTCGGATCCGCCGGTCAGCGCGAACGCCGCGGCGGCACCGCCGCCGATCACGACCGCCGCGCCGGCGGCGACCGCCACGATGCGCATGCCGGTGCGCTTGCCGGAGGCCGCCCGCCGAGCGCCGGGACGGGGTGCGCCGGACGCGATCTCGTCGCGCGGGCCGGCGGCGTGGCCGGCCGGACCGGGCGGGAAGGCGTCGAAGCCGAGGGTGTCACCGGCGGGCGCGGCGGCGCGGGCGGCGCCGGCGGCGCCGGCGACCTTGACGTCGTCCGCGTGCGCGGTCTGCGACACCACGGGCTGCGGAGCCGTCACGCCGGCGGGCGGCTGCGCGGCCGGGGGCTGGGC
>NZ_SMKM01000304.1 GCF_004348665.1 Actinomadura sp. GC306
GTGGGGCGGAGGGGCGCTCCTGCGAGGTGGGCTTGTCGGACGTCTCCGTGCGTGTGTCGGTCTTGGTGGTGTCTTCAACGCCCACGCCCGCGTCCCTTTCGTTGGGGGAGGCGGACCGCCTATCAGGACAGTGGGGTGCGGACGGCTCGCCGGGGTGTGCCTTGACGCGCGGGGCTGACGCCAAGACCACACCGGCCCCCATGAAATCGCGCACGTCCGAACTTTGCACGTGCCGATATTGAGGATTCAGCGCCGTGCATGCGTTCCACGCGGCACGGTGACCTCCACAGCATGCTTTCGCCTTCAATAGGCGTTGCATGCAGGACGGTCAGTGGTTGAGTCGCTCGATAATCAACCGAAGTGATGACATCCTGTTTGTGCGAGTTTGGGCCGAATGGGCTGATTGAATGTCGTGCGCGGCCCCGTCGGCAACCGTCGTCCTGACTGAGTGATGGGCATCGGATCCCTCGGGCGTGCGGGCTCCCCTTTCAGGCGCTGGCGCCGCCGCTCACCGGCACAGCGCGGTTTGCGTGGGAATGGGGCTGGCCGCTTGTCAGGGCCGCTACGACGCCGAGGGCACGCGGTGGTCGGGGGTCGAGCTGCACCGGTTGTGGAACCGGGCGAAGAAGACCGGCCCAGCGCTGGGGCGATGGGGTGAGAACTCCAAGTGCATTTGCCAGAAGACGTTCCGGGACCTGTACCAGGCGTTTGCGTGAGTTCGTCCGGTCACACAACGGGGGGCGCAAGGCTGCCGGGTGAGGTGCCCCCGGTTCACGAGGTGCGGGTCAGGTTGGGACGGCCGCCGCGCAAGTGACGGTTACGTGCCCGTACTGTGCTCACAATCGATCACGTTCCACGAAACGGCCTTTGTACACACCGCGAGCGCTAAGAGGTAGGTCCGCGTCACGCCATCGGCGGGACCGGCCGTGACCTGACCTCATCGCGCTAGTCGGAGCTGAGGAGCCGCAGACCATGGTGGTGGGTCTCGAAGTCCTCGAAATCCTTGAAGTTGAGCGTGGCCAGTGGAACGTCGTAGGTGATGGCGCAGGCCGCGACCCACATGTCGTTGACTGGACGTGGGCGTCCCCGCTGGACGTTTGCGGCCGACAGCCGGCCCCATGTGGCGGCGACCGCTTCATCACCGGGGAGGACCGGAATACTGGAAAGCCACACGGCCAGTCCTTGCCGGCTACGAGGACCCCAATGGCGGACTTCCGTCCATTTGGTGAGCTCACCGAGTGTCACGAAGGTGATCAGTGGTCGGCGTCCGATCAGCCGCGTGGCCAGGGGATCCTTGAGCTTGCGCTTGTGGGACAGTGACGCAACGTCTGTGTCGAGGATGACCGGTCGCATGGTGAGGGCTCAGGCGACGTCGCGGTGGCGTTCCGCATTGGTGAAGGCCACGAACGCCTCTAGCTCCTCATCCGACTCAAAGGTGTCGGCGGCCAGGTCGTCGAGCGAACGGATCGGCTGAGTGTTCTTCTCGGCCAGCAGCTCCTCGACCGACAAACGGTGTTGCGGCTTGCCGCCGCCGGAGTGCTCCGCACTAGGTGGGCTCACATGGCCTCCTGATGGGCAAGGTTACCGGACCAGTCTAGCGGTTCTTACGTAATGACATCAGATGATGACTCTACGTACGCAAGTTCCCAAGGTGTGCCGGGCGCAGGTCGGCGCCTGCCGGGGACGCGGCGGAACGTTACGACGGCCGGTGTCCAGGGGCGTCCGGAGGCCACTCGGTCGGCGTGAACATCAGGTACAGGCCGGCGAGCCGCACACGGTCGGCCTTCGGGGTCACGCGGACCGAGACGGGCACCGTCCCGGTCATGCGGGTCGGGAACTCGCCCGGCCGGGCATTGCGCGAGAGGTAAGCGAGGCCCTGCTTCAGATGGGCGCGCGGGCCGGGATCGAGTTCGCCCGCCCAGTCGGGCTCGGGATCGTTGCGCAGCCACGCGTAGCAGGCCATCGCGTAGCCGAACTCGCGTTCCGTGAGGTAGCCCAGCCGCGAATAGCCGTCGTTGCGTGCGGCGTTGAGGGTGCGCTCGTCCAGGTACCCGAGGGGCTGGACGGAGAAGCCGCGCCCGGTCTCGCCGAACCGCAGCGCGGCGTTCGTGGTGAAGACGCCGAACCCGAAGAAGACGGTGAGCAGATCGGTGAGCCGCTCGTGATCCTTGCGGTCCGCGGTGATCCGCCCCTCGCCCAGGAGTCGGACGTGGCACAGCTCGTGCGCGATGACGGCGATCAGGTAGGCGAGGTCGGACGCCTCCGTCACGTCGAGCGCGATGACCGCCTGGCCGTCCCTGACGTAGTAGTGGCCGACGGCCCGACGCCCCTCGCGGGTCGCCGCCGCGTCCTCGTCCGCCCGGTCGAACAGTTCCACGGTGAGCGCGGACCGGTCGATCTCCATCAGCTCGCATACCACCCGTACCGTGCTGTCGATCTGCGCCGGCGTCCCGGTGAACCGGCGTCGCCCGACTGTCGTTGCCGGCTCCAGAAGGACGATCCCCCGCGTGGACGGCCACGGGCCGAACTCGCGGACGAACCAGCTCATCGACGCTTCGATCCACGCCTGCTGCGCCACACCGACCGGGCAATCGACGCTCACTTCCGGCGACCACGGTTGCCGCCTTTCCGGCCCTTCGTTCATCGCTCTCCCCGATCATGCTTCCCGCACGTCCGCCCACGTTGATGGGGCGCGACCACCGCCCTTCATGGACGGCGGGGCCGGCGTTGCGGAGTGATTTCGACGGTGCCCGCGCCATCATTCGGGCCGGGCCGTGCGCATTTTTAGCACACTTCTTAATCAGGTCGCCAACATTGGGGGAGATGGCTCGCAATGTGGCGCTTATGAATGGTGAGCGTGCGGAATTTCGACGTTCATTTTCGCTCTGTGCGTGAGCCGCGCATGCGAAACTCGCACGTGCGGGATTCGGGCCTCATCCGGGCTAGGCCGGTGTCCGGACCGGCGCCGGAGCCCGTAACCTGGACGTACGTCGGCCGCGACGGGAGACGCCCGCACTCCGGCCCATCGAAGCCGGCTGCCGCCCGCGTGGACCCCGTCCCGCCTCAACACCCACTACCACTCCGCCCTCGGCATCGCGGAACTCGTGCTGCGCGGCGCGTCCTACGAACTCGACGACGGCACCGCCGTCCGCGTGGACGGGCTGATGCTGGAGATGTGGCGGGTCTTCGAGGACTTCCTCTGCGTCGCGCTCGCCGAAGCGCTGCGGCCCGCCGGATACACGGTCAGACTCCAAGACCGGCGCCACCACCTCGACCATGCCCGCCGGGTCCGGCTACGTCCCGACCTCGTTCTCGACACCCCGGACGGACGTCCCCTCACCGTCGTGGACGCCAAGTACAAGACCGGGGAGACGCCCCAGGAAGACCTCTATCAGGTGCTCGCCTACTGCACGGCGATGGGACTGAACCGCGCCTACCTGGTGTACGCGTCCAAGAGCGAGTCTCACACGCACGTCATCACCGGTGCGGAGCACCTCCAGATTGTCGAGACCGCGCTCGACCTGACGTCGCCCCCGGAAGAACTCCGCGCCCAGATCACCGGGCTCGCGCGCCGGGTCGTCGCAGATACCGCCCACTTCCGAGCCTGACGAGCCGAGCCCCACACGCGCGTGCAATTCGCGGACGTTCGGAATTCTGTCGTACCGGCGGCCGACTCCCATCTCTTGAGCGTGCCGATCAGGGCTCTGACAAGGGATTTCGCGTGTGCGTGCCGGTCGGCGGCGTGATGATGAGCACGCACGATGACGAACCGGCCACGCTGAGGAAGCTCATGTCGTACCCGATAGCTCTACCGTCCATCCCCGCCTTGTCCGCACCGGCGAATGCGCAGCGGTGGCGGCGTGCTTTCCCCGGTGACCTTGATCAGGCATGTGCGGCTCGCCGCTTCACCGCCGCTCTCCTGGCCGGTTGCCCCGAGCTGGACGAGGTGCTGCTGGCCGTGGACGAGCTCGTAGTCAACGCGCTGCGGCACACCAAGTCCGGCCAGCCCGGCGGCACCTTCACCGTCGAGATCACCCGCTGGGACGGCGCCGTCGTGATCTGTGTCGGTGACGAGGGCGGCCCGAGCGAGCCCGTCGTCACCGACGCGGCCGATGACGCCGAGTCGGGGCGCGGCCTGCGCACCGTGTCACTGATGGCCTCCAGCTGGGGCTGGTTCGGCAATGACCGTTCCCGCACCGTCGTCGCGCTCTTCTCCGCCGGAGCGCTGCAGGGGACGGTGTGAGCGGTCGCGACCTGCGTGAGTGGACCGCCGGCCAAGTCCGCTCTGCCATGACCGCCGCGATGCGCACCGACCCCGACGCCCTGGACGCCCTCGCCGAGCGCAACGCCGCCGCCCTCGACCCCTACAGCCTGTCGTTCCTGCGGACTGCGCGGATGCTGACCCTGGCGACCTCCGCCGCACTGACCACCGTCCTGTCCGCCCACCGCTACGGGCGCGACCACCACGACCGCCTTGTCTGCCTGGCCTGCGGCGTCGACGGTTGCCGGACCGTCCGTGCCATCTCAGACGTCCTGACCGCCTACGCGCTCCAGGCGCACCCGGTCGACCGGCCTGAAGCATGGCGCCGCGCCGACGACTGGTACACCCGCACCACCGGCGGTCGCTCCGTCCCGCTGATCGTCGAAGCCTTCGACCACGGCTTCGTCGCACGCCCCGCCGCGCCCCCGCCCGAGGTTCCCGACCGCGTCTTGGTCATCGACCGCAACACCGCCGCCCTCACCCTGTGGCCCGCCTACGACACCGATGCCCTCGCAAGCCAGTACAGCCTCTACCGACGCGGTGAACTCTGATCGGTGCGCATGGAAGTGCCTTAGCCCTTGCGCCACTCCGCCGACTCAAGGGCGCCGGCCGCCTGGGGGCCCATGAGTCCGAGCCCTCCGTCCACGAACAGCGACGCCCCGGTGACGTAGGACGCGCCCGGGCTCACCAGGAACGCGATCGCCTCCGCGACCTCCCTGGCGTGCCCGGGGCGCGCCGCCGGATACCCCGGGCGGCTGTCCGGCTCCGGTGGCTGCTCATGCTGGCCGGTCATCGGCGTCGCGATCTCTCCGGGCGCGACCGTGTTCACCGTGATCCCATGCTCCGACAGCTCCAGCGCCAGCACCCGGGCGAGCATCTTCATGCCGCCCTTGGCCGCGCAGTACGGCCCGGCTCCGACCCGCGGATACTCCTCGTGGACGCTGGTCACGTTGACGATGCGCCCGCCCTCGCACCGCTCGATCATCCGTTGCGCTGCCCGCTGCGCGCACAGGAACGCCCCGTCGAGGTCGACGGAGATCACCTCGCGCCACTCCTCCAACCCCATGTCGAGCAGGTGCCGCATGCTGCCGGTCCCGGCGTTGTTGACGAGGACCCCCAGGCCGCCGAGTTTCTCGGCGAGGTCGTCCACGGCCCCGGCGGCCTTCTCCGGGTCGGTCAGGTCGTGCCGCCGGACGGCCACGCGCCGTCCCTCGGCCTCGACCTCCCGCGCGGTCCCCTCGGCGCCCTCCCGGTCGGACCGGTAGGTGATGCCGACATCGAACCCGTTCGCGGCCAGCGCGACCGCGGTGGCCTTTCCGATCCCGGAGTCGGCGCCCGTGATGACCGCGACCCGGTCGTGGGTCACGGTTCGTCCGGTTCCCGCTCGACGCCCGCGATCGGGTCGCCGTCCCGGGTCCCGCTCTCCGCGTCCGACTCGTAGCCCTCGGCCGCGCTCTCGCTCCCGGAGACGACCCGCTCCTGGGCCTGCTCCTCAAGCCCCGAACTCGCCCCGGGCTCCGCACCGTCCGGCTGGTCCCTTCTCACCACGCTGCTCCCTCTCGTCGGCGGCTCCTTCGTCCCGCACGTTGTTGCCGCAGAAGCAATCCCTAACCGCGCGTCCGGCATAGGGTCGGTCCGTGCGGATTCCAGGGGAAGCGGAGATCCGGGCGCTGCACGAACGGCACGCGCCCAGTCCGGAGGCGTTCGAGGTCGTCTACACGCACTGCGTGATCGTGTGGAGGATCGCCGAGCGCATCATCGAGACCGCGGGGCTCGACGTCGACGCGGAGCTCGTGCGGGCCGGGTGCCTGCTGCACGACATCGGGGTCTACCGGCTGGACGACGGCGACCGCGCTCCCGGGCAGTACGTGCGGCACGGGGTGCTGGGGCACGAGCTGCTGCGCGACGAAGGGTTCCCCGAGGAGATCTGCCGGTTCTGCTCCTGCCACACGGGGGTGGGCCTGACGCGCGACGACATCGTCCGGCAGGGGCTTCCGGTGCCACTCGGTGACTATGTGGCCGAGACCGGCGAAGAACGGCTGGTCATGTACGCCGACAAGTTCCACAGCAAGACGCGTCCGCCGACGTTCGTGTCCGGTGGCTCGTTCGCCCTTCGCGTGCGTCGGTACGGCGAGGAGAAGGTCGCGGTCTTCGAGGCGATGCGCGAGTTCTTCGGCGAACCCGACCTGAAGCCGCTGGTGGACGAGTACGGCCACGCCCTCGTATAACCCGTCGCGGCGAAGGCGGTTACGCGGGAGGGGGTTCGCGGGGGCAGGATGTAGGGGTGAGCCTCATTGATGAACTTCCCTCCGGAAACGACACTGACGCCGATTCGCTGTACGAGGCGTTCGAGCGGTGGGTGTCGGGGCGCGGGATCACGTTGTATCCCGCGCAGGAGGAGGCGCTCATCGAGGTGGTGTCGGGCGCGAACGTGATCCTGTCGACGCCGACCGGGTCGGGCAAGAGCCTGGTGGCGGCGGGGGCGTTGTTCGCGGCGCTCGGGCGGGAGCAGGTGGGGTTCTACACGGCGCCGATCAAGGCGCTGGTGTCGGAGAAGTTCTTCGACCTGTGCGAGATGTTCGGGCGCGAGAACGTCGGGATGATGACCGGGGACGCGAGCGTCAACGCCGATGCGCCGATCATCTGCTGCACGGCGGAGGTGCTGGCCAACATCGCGCTCCGGGACGGCGCCCAGGCCGACATCGGTGTGGTGGTCATGGACGAGTTCCACTTCTACGCCGAGCCCGAGCGGGGGTGGGCGTGGCAGATCCCGCTGCTGGAGCTGCCGCAGGCGCAGTTCCTGCTGATGTCGGCCACGCTGGGGGACGTCGCGTTCTTCCAGAAGGACCTGACGCGCCGGACGGGCCGGCAGACGGCGGTGGTGACGTCGGCGGAGCGGCCGGTCCCGCTGATCTACGACTACCGGGTGACGCCGCTGCACGAGACGATCGAGGAGCTGCTGGCCGAGCAGAAGGCGCCGATCTACCTGGTGCACTTCACGCAGGCGGCGGCGATCGAGCGGGCGCAGGCGCTGATGAGCATCAACGTGTGCACCAAGGCGGAGAAGGCCCGGATCGCGGAGCTGATCGGCAACTTTCGGTTCACCACGAAGTTCGGGCGGAACCTGTCGCGGTTCGTCCGGCACGGGATCGGGGTGCACCACGCTGGGATGCTGCCGAAGTACCGGCGGCTGGTGGAGCGGCTCGCGCAGGCCGGGCTGCTGAAGGTCATCTGCGGGACCGACACGCTGGGCGTCGGCGTCAACGTGCCCATCCGGACAGTGGTGTTCACGGCGCTGAGCAAGTACGACGGGCACAGGGTGCGGCGGCTGCGGG
>NZ_SMKM01000305.1 GCF_004348665.1 Actinomadura sp. GC306
GGTTCGCCGAGGCGCGGGGCATGTCCGGTGGGGACGAGGTCACGCCCGTTACCGGTGTACCGGAGGCCCCGGGCGGGTCCTCCGGTCAGCCGTCGTACTCGGCGGAGCCGCCGGCTTCGTCGCGGCCGCCGCTGCGGTTGTCCGCGGAGCCGTCCGAGCAGTCGCCGACGCCTGGGGCGCCGCTTCCGCCGGTCGACCCCGAGTCCACCGCGGCCTGGACGTTCAACCCCGACGAGGACGACGACGAGCCGGAGGTCGCCATCCCGTCCGGCGGTTTCGGCGGGGCGCCCGCGGCCGGGTCCGCGGAGCCTCCGCCCAACCCGTTCGGGCTGCAGCCGGAGCCGCCGCCCAAGGAGTCGATCGTCCCGGAGTCGTGGTTCGCGCAGCCGCGCAAGCCCGACACCCAGGACGCCGACGCGACGCAGGTCTGGGGCGGGCAGCAGCCCGGCCCGGTTCCGCAGCAGCAGCCCACGATGCTCGACTCCGGCACGACCCAGTTCGCGCCCGGTCCGGGGATGCCGAATCCGGGCGTCCAGCCGTCGCCCATGGGCTTCGACCAGACCAGGCTGGACGCGGGCCCTCCCATGGGCGCGCCCCCGATGGGGATGGGCCAGGGCATGCCCATGGCTCCGATGGGCCAGCCGGGGCCGGGCGGTCCGCAGTACGGCGGTTTCCCCCCGCCCCAGGGCGGGCGGTCCGGCGGCGGGACGAACGGCGGGACGAACGGTGGGACGAACAAGGCGCTTCTCGCCGCCGTCGCCGCGCTGGTGACGATCGCGGCGGGCAGCATCATCTTCGTCGTGTGGCCGTCCGGGGACGACTCGTCCGCGAGCGCGAACCCGACCGCGTCGGCGTCGCCGTCCAACAAGCAGGTCGCGCAGAAGAACGCGATCCCGACCGAGACCAAGCAGCAGGCCGCGGTCGTCAACAAGATCCTGGACGACAGCGTCGCGACCCGCCGGGTCCTCGCGGGCGCGATCGGCCGGGCGGACAAGTGCCGGACGCTGCCGCAGGCGATCCAGGGGTTCGAGACGGTCGCGCAGCGCCGGCAGAACCAGCTCGCCCGCACCCAGAACCTCAAGGTCGACAAGCTCGCGAACGGGGAGCGGCTGCGCGGGAAGCTCAGCGAGGCCCTGACGGCGTCGCTGCAGGTCGACCAGGTCCTGCTGCGGTGGGCGCAGCAGAACCAGCGCAACTGCAGGGGCAAGCCCCGTCCGGCCGCGGCGAACGTCCCGGGACGCGCCGCCGTCGAGCGGCGCGCGACGACGGCCAAGCAGGAGTTCGTCGTCCTGTGGAACCCGGTCGCGAAGAAGACGGGCCAGCCGCAGCGCAGTTGGAAGCGGGTCTGACGGCCGGTCACGACCCGGTTGCGACCCGGTTGCGGGCCGTACGCGCCCCGTGACGGCGGAGTATCTTGTCACCGTTTGTACGTCACGGGGTAGGGGGCCTCATGAGGTGTCCGAACTGCGGAAGCGACACCAACCCGGCGCTGTCCCGCTGCACGCGCTGCAACGGGCCGCTCAGCAGGGACGACGTCAACAGGGACAACGCCACCGCCCACGACCCGCAGGCTGGCGGCCCCGGGGAACCGCTGCCGCCGCCGTGGTCGCCGGGACGGCAGGCACCCGCCCAGTGGGGCGCCCCGCACGACCAGCCGCCGCACGACCAGCCGCCGCCCGGACCGCCTCCCGAGTACGGCACGCCGATCCCGCCGGAGCCCTCCCCCGAGCCGTGGGCGGAGCCCGCGATCTGGCAGCCGCCCGCGCAGCCGAAGAAGAGCCGGGCCCCGTACTTCGTGGCCGCGGTGGGCGCCGTGCTGCTGCTCGGCTTAGCCCTCGGCATCGTGTTCTGGCCGAGCGGCTCGAACGACCCGGCCGCGCAGCCGGGAGGCGTCCCGTCCACGCAGGAGCAGGGGCCGGCGCCCACGACCGACGAGCCGGGCGGCGGCGACGTCGAAGGGCAGGCCAAGGAGATCGACGACCTCCTGGAGGAGATGGGCGACACCCGCTCCGACCTGGGCGGTGTCGTGACCGCGGGCTGTTCCGCGTCCGGTATGCAGCGCATCCTGGAGGCGCGCCGGACCCAGCTGGCGAAGGCCCGCGCGCTCAAGGTCGGCGCGCTCGACGACGGCACCGAGATGAAGGCCGCGCTGGTCCGCGCGCTGGAGGCGTCGGCCGAGTCGAACCAGCGCTACCTCGACGTCGCGCCCGGCTGCCCCTCCGACGACGAGGTCGCGGACGTCAACCAGCGCGCGAGCAGCGCCAAGAGCGAGTTCCTCGGCTACTGGCAGCCCATCGCCGAAGAGTCCGGGCTGCCGTACCGCAGCGAGAGCGACATCTAGCCGTCCTGGACCCCCTCAGCCGATCCCGGCGGTGACGGCGAGCTGCCGGACGGCCTCCGTCAGCACCGCCACCCCGGCGACCCGCCGGCCGAGCCGCGCGAGGGCGCCCTCCATGCGCTCGGGGTCGGCGTCGTCGCCGGCCTCGGCCTCCTCCCGGATGTCGGCGAGGTCGCGGCGGGCCCTGCCGGGCTCGGCGAGCTCCGCGGTGTGCGCCTCCAGCAGCCGCTCGACGTTCGCGAGCGCCTCGGCCAGGTCCGCTGCCGGTCCCGCGTTGATCTGCTGGTTCTGCGTGACGTTGTCGCCCGTGGCTATCTGCCCGGAGACATTGGCGTTGCCGCCGATGGTGACGCCCCGCTCGCCCTGCCCCGTCATGTGCCCTCCGCATCGGTCATGGGTTGATGCCGCCCGGCGTGCCTCCGCCGGGCCGTCCGCCGCCCGGCTTGCCGCCGCTCTGCCGCTGGTCGACGCGGCCGCCGGCGGCGACCTGCCCGTTGACGGTGCCGCCCGTCATGATGACGCCGTTGTTCATGATGACGCCGGCCTGCTGGCGATAGGCGGACACGTCGACGCCGCATTCGGTCAGGTAGTCGAGCAGCGCCTCGTTGACGCGCCACTCGATCAGCTTCACGTACTTGTCGACGTCCATCTCCTGGACGAAGTCCCGGAAGTCGTAGTCGGCCGCGAGCTCCCGCACGCTGATCCGCGACCCGTAGTCGTGGACGAGTTGCCGCACCGGGTCGGAACCCACGTCCGTGGCGAGCGTCTCCCGCACGATGCGCCAGAGCGCCGCCGCCAGCCGGTACGGCGCGAGCAGCGGCGCGCTGAACACGCCGGGGAGGCCCATGACGAGCGTCCTGCCGAGCAGCTTCGAGCCGTCCCACGCGGGCAGCTCGTCCACGATCTTGTAGGCGGGCCGGACGGGCGGCAGCACGGTCGCGGCGAAATGCGCGTACAGCATCCGCCCCTCAACGGCCAGGTGGACGAAGGCCGACAGCCCCGCCTCCTGGTCTTCCGCGGGGGCGACCACGCCGCCGGAGGGCGTGGTGATCGCCTGCCCCTGCGCGCCGATCGACACCTGCTGGAAACAGCGGATGCCGGCCTGCGGATGGCGGACGGCCGCCTCGATCGCCTCCTGGGACGCCGTCGAGTACGGGACGCGCTCCGACGGGTCGACCAGCGGGTGCCCGGAGTAGGTGGCGGCGGTGACGCCGTCGACCGGGCGCGGACGCTGCACGCACCGGCCGCGCGCCGTGACGTGCCACCCGGTGACGAGGCCGCTGATCCGCTCGTTGGGCGGCAGCGGACGCTGCCCGTCACCTGCGGCCTGCCCCTCGTCGCGCATCTCGTGGAGCTTCTTGCGGATGCGTTCGTACATGACGAGGGGGTCCACGGGCTTGACGTCCCCCTTCTTGTCGAGGAGACCGGACGCCTTCCTGTCCAGCTCCAGGACGACGGACCACACCCGCGCGTCCCACGAGTGCGGGTGCCCGGTGCCGATGAACGGGTTGTCGCCCGCGTACACGGTGATGTTGCCGTTCTGGGAGGCGCGGACATGCGCCAGCGCCCTGCGGAACCGGACGCCGCCGGGATCGGGGCCGGGTCCGTGCGCGCCGGGCCCGAGGTCGCGGCCGAGCCGCCGCAGGACGAGATAGAGATGCACCAGCGTCACGGTGGGCAGCCCCAGGGAGAGCGGCACCACCACCAGCAGAAGCAGGGCGAGGCCGATTCCCGCGCTGCCGTACGTCGCGCCGGCGGTCACGGCCCCCATGGGGATGAGGTACGCGGAGAGCAGCCCGATGAAGAGGAAGCCCAGGAGCCAGAGCAGCGGCCACGGCGCGAGCACGCCGAGGGCCAGCCGCCGCCACCCCGACAGGCGCCGCCAAGGGACGCGGGTCAGCAGCGTCCCGTAGCCGAAGAACAGGAAGTAGGGCAGCGCGATCAGCGGCGCGACGATCCACAGCGCGACCCACATCCCGACGAGGACCACGTCGCGGACGATGCGCATGAGCCGGGCCTGGCGGGCGTGCCGGACGACCGGTTCGAGGTCGTAACCGTGCGACGGGACGATCGCGCGGTGCGTCTCGTACACGTACTCCTTGAGGACGGCGTCGCAGATCCCCTTGTCGAGGTACGTCGCCGCGCACAGGTAGCGGGTGAGGTTCTGCATCGGGCCCGTGCGGGGTTCGCGCATGGTCCCGTGGCGGAAGAAGCCGGTTTTCGACGGGCTGCCGGTCTGCACGTCCAAGGTCCCGGTTCCTCCACAGGTCGGCGCGGGGGCGAACGTCCGTGAAGGGCAGAATCTAGCGTCGAGCTGGATCAGTGCGTGAGATAACACCGAAACAGGAATGGATCAGGTGGTCACTCGGCGTCGCGGGTCCGACCGAGGAAGGCGAGCCCCTTGGCGGGGTCCTCGAACGGCTCGATGAAGCGCTCGAACCAGTTCAGGACGGAATCGAGCCACCCGCCGACGAGCATCGTCTGGGCGACGTGGTCGACCTGCTCGTCGATGTCGTCGAAGCCGACCGCGACGAGGGCGAGGTCCTGGTAGAAGCCCGCCTGGTCGTCGTCGCCGTAGATCGCGGTGAGGGCGATCGGACGGTTGCGGTCGAGCTCCATCGACAGCGGATGCCGGCGCAGGGCTCGCAGCCGGTGGCCGAGCTTCGGGTCGGGCGGCTGCTTCAGGCCGGGCAACTGGTAGTCGAGCGGCGGGACCGACGCGTGCTTGTCGGGGGCGCCGTCGCCGTAGGGGAAGAGCCGGTCGAGCTCGTGCAGCCACCTGACCTGCGGGATCACCCATGATGGCCCGGGGGCGGTACCGGGGGCCTCGCCGCCGAGGAGCCGTCCGGCGACCTCGGCCACGGCGGCGGTGAGGTCGGACGGCGGGTACGCGGTGCGCAGCGACCGGGACCGCCGTGACACGGCCTGCTCCAGGACGGTCGCCAGCGCGCACTCGCGCAGCCGGGGGGTCAGCCGCGCCCAGTCGCGCCCCAGCTCGGACGGGACGGCCGGCATCGGACGGTTCACGACATGCGACAGCACGAGGGTGTCGGCCCACAGCCGGAGCCACGCCCATTCGGGTCTCCCGGCGACGAGATCGGCCTCACGCAGCTCGTACAGGGTGCAGGCCCGTCCGGACCGGCACTCGCAGCCGCAGGCGGCCGACCGGCGGCCGTCCACCGGCGGCGGCGGGCCGGGCAGCTCCGCCTCCCGCCCCTCCCCCAGCGGGACCCGCACCCGCAGCGGCCGGTCCATGCCGTCCGCGAACACCGCCGCGACCCCCGGACGCAGCGACACGACCTCGCGGGACTGGTCCTCGTCCAGGTTCATCGCCGCGCCGACCTGGTGCCGGTCGTCGAACGCGGGCAGCCGGTGCACGACCTTCAGCGCGGTGTTCTTGATGACGTCGGGGACGAGCTTGGTCGGGATCTGCTCGGCGACGATGATGCCCTCGCCGTACGCGCGGATCTCGGCGAGCATCCCGGCGAAGAGCTCGACGGCGTGCGAGCTCGTGCGCTCCGGGCCGCGGTTGCGCAGCAGCCGGTGCGCCTCCTCGATGACGATCACATGCCTGAGCGCGGGGCCGTCGCTCCGGTCCCGGCGCCGTTCCCGCATCCGCAGGTGCTCGACGATGCGGATGATGAGCGTCCCCATGAGGAACGCCTTGTCCTCGTCGTTGGCGACGTCCTCGATGGCCAGGACGATGTTGTCGCGGAGCATCCCGCCGATGTCGGCCGGGTGGCCGCCCTCGAAGAAGCGTCCCGCCGAGCCGATACGGAGGGAACGCAGCCGGACGTCCACGAAGCCCTGCACGTCGGCCATCAGCTCGCGCCCGTAACCGACGTCCTGGATCACCTGGAGCGCCGCGTTCTGCAGTTGCTCCAGCGTGGGCACCGCGGGCTCGATGAGCGACCCCGGTACCCCGGCCCCGGTCACCACGTCCCAGCCGTTGTTCTCATAGACCCGCTGCAGGGCCTGCGCCATGATCTGCGGGAACGGTTCCTCGGCGTCGAACGCGGCCTGGAAGAGCGCCCGAACCATGTCGATATGCGCCTGCACCGGATACCCCGGCTCGGGCGCCAGCGGATTCACCGACAGCGGCACCGACCCAGGATCGGACGGGTTGACGATGGTCACCGGCCCGCCGAGGTCCCGGATGCGGCCGGCCATCGCCGCGTACTCCGACTTCGCGGGTTCGATCGCCAGCCACGGGATGCCGGCCCGCGTGAGCTGCTCCAGTAGGTGCCGGACGGTCTGCGACTTGCCCGCCCCGGTCGCCCCCGTCACGAACACGTGCCGGTTGATGGTCGAGCGCGGCACGGTGAGCCGTCCGACCTCCCGGTCCTGCCCGTCCAGGATCGCGCCGAGCTCGATCTGCGCGCCGCCCTCCCCCTCGGTCTCGGACGTGACGTCGAAGTACCCGGCGTCCAGCACCCGAAGGCCCGGCACCTCCCGCCGCGGCAACCCCGCCAGCGCGGCCAGCGCACCCGCCGTGGCGACGAACGGGAACCGCTGCTCCGACTCCGCCATCGGCCGCGCGGCCAGCGCCGCCACAGGCGCGGTTCCGGGCCGCAGCATCTCCGTGAACGACCCGCTCCCCTGCCCCGACCGCAGCCGGTACGGGTGGTGCCCGAGCTCCATGGAACCGACGAGCACCGGCGCGATCTGCCCCAACTCGGCCTGCGTCGCGGCGCCGGCAACGACCCGCACCTGCCAGAGCCCCGCCTCACGGAACGCGTCGAGCTCCGCGAGCCGCTTGTCCGCCCTGGCCACCGCCAGCCGGGCCTGCTCGTCCTCGCCCCTCCGCAGCATCCGCAGTTCGTGATGCAGCTCCCGCATCTCGGTCTCGATCAGCCGCTCATCGCACGGATCGGCGACGACGAACCATCCGAACGGCCGCTCCATCAACGTGACGAGCGTCGCCTCGAACAGCCCCGGCCCCGCATCGCCCCCGCCGACCTGCGGAGCGAGCCGTCCGGGACACCGGGTCCAGGCCATCCGCTCGGCCTGCCGCAACCACCCGTCCCCGATGGGCACCCCTCGCGCCCCGCTGGGAAACAGCAACCCATGCGACTCAGCCCCGGCCTCCACCCCGACCGGCCCTGCATTGGTGATGAGCTGCAGCGGCGCACCGCTCCCCAGCGAAAGCCACCCGACCACGAAGGGCCGCCCCAGCCGCGCCGCCGACAACGCCGCCGGCAGCACGCTCACAAAGTC
>NZ_SMKM01000306.1 GCF_004348665.1 Actinomadura sp. GC306
GGACATACCCGGCAGACGGCCGGCCCCCCAACGGCCCGTACGCGCCGCCTGGGGGCGGGCCGTACGGCCCGACGTCCCCGCCCGGCCGCTGACCGAAGGCCGGCGGGCGCCTCAGCGGCCCGTGAAGTCCGGCGGGCGGTTCTTCAGGAAGGCGGTGATGCCCTCCTTGGCGTCCTCGGTGGCGGCCAGCTCGACGAGCTCCCCCAGCAGGTGGGCCACCTGGTCCTCCAGCGGCCGGCCCTCGATGGCGAAGAAGGCGTCGCGGCCGCGCCGCAGGCCGAGCGGGCTCTTGGCCGCGATGGTCCCCGCCAGCTCGGCCACCCGCGCGTCGAGTTCCGCGCGCGGCACGACCTCGCTGACCAGCCCGATGTCGCGCCCCTCGGCGGCGGTGATGCGGGAGCCGGTGTAGTACAGCCGGAAGGCGTGCTTGGGCGCGACGTTCCGGTTGATGATCGCCATGATCATCATGGGCCACAGGCCGACGTTGACCTCGGGGGTCGCGAGCTTGACGTCGTCCGCGGCGATCACCAGGTCGCACGCGGCGGCCAGCCCGAGGCCGCCCGCGACCGCGTGCCCGGCGAGCCGGGCGATGACGGGCTTGCCGAGCTTCGGAAAGGCGGTGAACAGCCGGAACGGCGCGCTCTCCCGGATCGCCTCCGGCGCCGCCAGGCCGTTCGCGCCGAGCCCGCCGAGGTCGGCGCCCGCGCAGAACGCCCGGTCGCCCGCACCGGTCAGCACGATGACCCGGACGCCCGGGTCGGTCTTGGCGCGCTCGAACGCGTCGAGCAGCTCGTCGATCATCTCGTCGCTGAGCGCGTTGCGCGCCTCGGGCCGGTTCAGCGTGATCCGGGCGACCCGGTCCGCACTCTCGTAGCGGATCGTCTCGTACATGCCGCAGCCCCTTCCGTGGTCACCCGAGCACGCTAACCGCCCCTTGGAGCAGGAAGCTCCAAGGGGCGGTTAGCGAAGCGATGCGGCGTTGGCCGCGCGAGCTCTGGGGCTAGGGCCTCAGAGCCTCTCGATGATGGTGGCGTTGGCCTGGCCGCCGCCCTCGCACATGGTCTGCAGGCCGTAGCGGCCGCCGGTGCGCTCCAGCTCGTGCAGCAGCTTGGTCATCAGCACGCCGCCGGTGGCGCCGAGCGGGTGGCCGAGCGCGATCGCGCCGCCGTTGGGGTTGGTCTTCTCCAGCGACGCGCCGGTGTCCTTGGCCCACGCCATCGGCACCGGGGCGAACGCCTCGTTGACCTCGAAGACGTCGATGTCGTCGATCTTCAGGCCGCTGCGCTCCAGCGCCTTCTCGGTGGCGGGGATCGGGCCGGTCAGCATGTAGACCGGGTCCGAGCCGCAGACCGCGAGGGTGTGGATGCGGGCGCGCGGGGTGAGGTTGTGCCGCTTGACGGCCTCCTCGGACGCGATGAGCAGCGCGGACGCGCCGACGGAGATCTGCGAGGCCACGGCCGCGGTGATGTCCCAGCCCTCGCGGAGCGGCTTGAGGCCGGCCATCTTCTCCATGGTGGTGTCCGGGCGCGCGCCCTCGTCCTTGGACAGGCCGGCGAGGGGGGCGATCTCCCGGTCGAAGTAGCCGGCCTCGATCGCCTTGCTGGCGCGCTGGTGGCTCTCGAGGGCGAACTCCTCGAGGTCCTGGCGCTTGAAGCCCCACTTCTCGCACATCAGCTGCGCGCCGCGGAACTGCGAGATCTCATGCTGGCCGTACCGCTCGGCCCAGCCGTCGCCGTAGGGGAAGGGCATGCCCTTCTCCAGGGCCATCGCGACGGACGACCCCATCGGGACGATCGCCATCTGCTCGACGCCGGACGCGACGACGAGGTCCTGGGTGCCGGACAGGACGCCCTGCGCGGCGAAGTGGATCGCCTGCTGCGACGACCCGCACTGCCGGTCGATGGTCACGCCGGGCACGTTCTCCGGCAGGCCCGCCGACAGCCACGCGGTGCGCGCGATGTCGAGGGACTGCGGGCCGACCTGCATGACGCAGCCCATGATGTTGTCCTCGACCGCGGAGGGGTCGACGCCCGTGCGGTTGACGAGCTCCTTGAGCACGTGGGCCCCGAGGTCGGCCGGGTGGACGTCCTTCAGGGCGCCCTTCTTGGTACCGACGGGGGTACGGACCGCGCCGACGATGTACGCCTCGGCCACTACGCCTCCAAATTGTGGGGTTCCGTCCCGAAACCGAGTGAGATTCGGTTAGTCAGTATGAGATTACAGCGCCCGCGGCGCAACGCCATGTGAGCTGAGTCTCGGCCCTCCGCTCACGGTGCGGCGCGGACGCGGCCCCCGGCACGGCCGCCGGGGGCGGCCGGGACGGGGACGCGGTCAGCGCGTGAGGTCGCCGACGACCTTCGCCGCGCCGAGCGCCGTGGCGCTGCCGGCGACCGCGACCGTGGTCGCGGTGACCCACAGCGGCAGGCCGGGACGGGTCTTCAGGCCCGCCATGAGGTCGAGGGAGTCGACCGCGAGGCCGAGCCTGCCCCACAGCCGGCGTCCGGAGTCGTCCCTGCTCAGCAGGTAGCCGGCGCCCAGCGCGATCTCCCGCGCGCCGAACGCCCGGACGATGTAGTCGCGGCCCGGGTCGGCGCCGGCGCCGATGCCCAGGGCCCGCACGGTCAGCTTGGGGGCGACGACCGCCGCGACGCCGAGGGCGACCCGCCCGCGCGCCAGGCCGGTCATCATGCCGTCGAGCCGATCCTGGCCGTCTGTTCGCTTCACATCTGCCACGAAGAGGAGATTAGCGGGACCTGTCCGGCACCGAACCGGCGGGTAACCCCCTCCTTACACGTCTATCGTTTCTTCAGGCGGCACTCCCCCGACTGATGAAGGTGACCATGGAAGGCATCCTCGGCCTCGTCGTCGTGTCACTGCTCGCCGCGTTCTGCGTGCGGTGGGCGGCGGTGCGCCTCCGGTTGCCCATGCCGACCCGGGTCGCGGTGATCACCGTGTTCGTGCTGGTCGTGCTGGCGATGTACGGGCAGCACCTCAACGGCTGACGGGCCGTCGCCGCCCGCGAATCCGAAACGGGACGCGATTGTGTCCGGCGGGCTCCGAACTTACCGCCTCGACGGAGAGTCATAACTGGCGAAACCGGCTTCACGCCCGTTCGACGCCCCCGCCGAGACGGCCGCGCGGCACCCGGACCCGTCCGGATGCGGCCGCCCCGCGCGGCAGGCTGCGAGCGGTACCCCGTCCGGCGAAGCCGGCCCGATCGAGGGAGTCCCCGTGAACACGCATCCGGTGGCCGCGACCCGCGAGACCGGCGGCGCGATCGCCCCGCACCTGAGGCGGCTCCTTGAGTTCGTCGAACCCGACCGCGACGACGTCTGCCTGGACGTGGCGCGCGGCCGCGGCCCCATGCCCGCCGCGCTCGGCCCGCAGGTGCGCCACATGACCGCCGTGGACGCCGCCCCCGCGCACGCGCCCGGCGGGCACGGCACCGCCGCGGCGAACGGGCGGACGAACGGGCGCACGTCCACCGTCGAGTTCGGGACGGGCCCGGTCCGCATCGCCGACGGCGACACGCCCCCGGCGTCCGCGACGCGCGAGGACCGCAGACCGCACCCGCTGGGGCCGGACCGCGTCCTGGTCAAGGCCGACGCCGCCGCACTGCCGTACCGCGACAACGCGTTCTCCCTGGTGACGGCCCGTTTCTCGCTCTACAACCTGGGCGATCCCGAGCACGTGCTGCGCGAGCTGCTGCGGGTCTGCCGGCCCGGCGGCCGGGTCGTCATCGCCGACCTGGTGCGCGGCAACCTCGCCGGCCCCGAGCGCGACCGCATCGAGCGGCTGCGCGACCCCGACCACCCCGGCACCCCGTCCATCGCCCGGCTCACCGAGATGATCACCTCGGCGGGCGGGAGCATCCGCCGCCTGGACGTGTTCACCGTGGAGCGCCCCGTGGAGCCCTGGCTCGCCGGGGCGTGCGACGACGCGACCGCCGGCCGCATCCGCCGGGCCCTGATCGACGAGGTGGACGGCGGCCCGCGCACCGGCGCCAAGCCCCGCATCATCGGCGGCGAGGTCTGGTTCACCCAGTCGTGGGCGCACGTCGCCGCCGAACCCATCCCCTGAGCACCCCGCACGGCGGCGCGGCGACCGCTGAGCGGCGACCGCGTAAGGCCGCGGCGCGCCCGCCGTCAGGGCGTCAGGTCAGCGGAAGTTCGAACCAGACGGCCTTGCCGTCCGCCGTCGGGCGGGCGCCCCACCGGCTGGCGAGCTGGTCGACCAGGTACAGGCCGCGCCCGCCCTCGTCGGTCTCGCCCGCGCTGCGGATGCGCGGCAGCCGCATGTCGGAGTCGAACACCTCGACCCAGATGGCGTCCGCACCGCGCCGCAGGCGGAGCCGGAACTCCTTGGTCGGCGATTCGCGCCGGCCGAGGTCGGCGCCGAGGTTCCAGTCGTCCTCGGCGAACGCGCCGGAGTCGAACCCGTCGCCGCCGAGCGTGCCCGCGTCGTACTCGGCGGTGAACTCGGTGTTGAACTGCACGGGCGGCGGGGCGCCGAGCGGCTCGCCGCCGCGCCCGGGAGAACCGGCCGACACCGGGACGGCTGGCTCGCGGCGCGGGGCGGACGTCGCGGTCGCGTGCAGGACGACGTTCGTGACCACCTCGGAGACCAGCAGGCAGGCGAGTTCGGCCTGCTCCTCCGCCATCCCCCAGGCCGCGAACGCCTCGGAGGCCGTCCGGCGCGCCTCCGACACCATGATCGGCTCCGCGGTGAAGGACCGCTCCGCGACCGCCAGTTCCTCGCCGGCGGTGCGGATCACGACGATCGCCACGTCGTCGTCGGTGTCGCCGGGCACCGCCTCGTAGGCGGCCTTGGCGATCGCCTCGACGCCGCCGCGGGCGGCCTCGGCGACGGCGGCGCGGACCATCTCCCGCGCCTCTTCGCGGGTGTAGTGCCCGCCGTCCCCCTTCGCCCGCCGGTCGATGAGGCCGTCGGTGTACAGGACGAGGGTGGAGCCGGGCTTCAGCTCGCTGCGCTCCTCGTTGAACAGGATCTCGCCGCCCATCCCGGGCGCGCGCAGGCCGAGCATGCCGCCTTCGCTCTCGAACGGCAGCTCGCCGACCTCGCCGTCGACGATCAGCAGCGGCGGGTCGTGGCCGGCGTTGGCGAACTCCAGCAGCCGCGACCACGCGTCGTACACGAAGTAGGTGCACGAGACCAGGGGCGGCCGGACGAGGTCGTCGCTGTTCCAGCCGGAGCGCATCCGCTCGGGCCGGGTCATCGTGCGGACCCACTCGTCGAGCTTGCGCAGGATGTCGGCGGGCGGCTTGTCGTCCTGGGCGAACGCGCGCAGCGCTGCGCGGAGCTGGCCCATCACCGCGGCGGCGCGGGCGCCGCGGCCCTCGACGTCGCCGATGACGAGCCCGACGCGGCCCGCCGACAGCGGGATCACGTCGTACCAGTCGCCGCCGACCTGGGTCTGGATGCCGTGCCCGTGCGACTCCAGCGGCCGGGCCGGCTCGTACCGCCAGGCGATCTGCAGGCCGTCCAGCCGGGGCGGCCGGTCGCCGGGCAGCAGGTGCTTCTGGAACGCCAGCGCGGTGTCGCGCTCCTCCTCGAACAGCAGCGCGTTGTCGACGGCGAGCGCGACGCGGCTGGCGATCGCGCCGATCAGGTCGCGGTCGAACCCGTCGTAGTGCGGGTCGGGCCGCTTGGACAGGTTCGACAGCGCAAGGCTCATCACGCCGAGCAACTCGCCGCGCACCAGCAGCGGCGCCGAGATCACCGACGTGATGCCCATCTCGGACCCGAGCCGCCGGGACGACTCGTTCGGCGCGGCGAACCGGTGCTGGATCATGTCCTCGACGAGGACGGCGTCGCGGCGGCTCATCGCCTTCTCGCTGACGTGGCCGCGCGGGTAGGAGACCGGCTCGCCGACCTCGGCCCAGGTGCCGGGCGGCGGCGCCCAGCCGCCCGCGTGCCGCGACACCCGCCGGTAGAGCCGGTCGCCGCTGTACAGGTCGATGAAGCAGTGGTCGGCGAACTGCGGGACGAGCGTGTCGGCGACCTTCTGCAGCGTGCTCTCCAGCTCCAGGGACCCGGCGAGCCGCTCGCCGATGCGTTCCATCAGGCCGTAGCGGTCCTGCTCGCGCTGGTTGGAGCGCAGCGCCTCCCGCGCGAAGATCACGACGCCGTCGACGGCCCCGGACGGGTGGCGCAGCGGCACGGCGTGCGCGCGGGTGTAGACGGTGGTGCCGTCCGCGCGCTGGTTGCAGAACGTGCCCTCCCAGACGCCGCCCTTGAGGACGTGCTTGGCGAGCTCGGTGGCCTGCTCGTGGTCCTCCTCGGCGATGCCGAGCGACAGCACGGAGTGGCCGATGATCTCGTCGCCGCCGTAGCCGAACAGCTGGCGCGCGAAGTGGTTGCCGTAGATGACGTTGCTGAAGCGGTCGCAGACGATGACCGCCATCTCCATCTGGTTCAGGACGGTCTCGGGCGGCAGACGCGCCTCGTCAGGCGCTTCCCCCCAGTGGCTCATCTCCCCATCCCGATACCAGTAGCCGATGCCGCCCGGACCGCCGCCCCGGTGCGCACCGGATGCCGCGGCACGGGCGTCGCCCGTTGTCCCTCCGTCGTATTGAACGACGGACGGGCCACCGGGATACGCCCGGAAAGCCCCATGTCACGGAGATCTTCGGTATAGACCGCCGGAACCGGTCCCGGTACGGAGCCGCCCCGCATCCCGGCCGCTTCAGCGCCTGCTGACGAAGACGTGCTCGGCGATGTCGCGCGCCAGTTCCGTCGCGGGCCCGTCGGACTCGTCGTCACTGATCACCCGCACCCCGTCATCGGTAGCCCGAAGAGTCACCTCTCGTCCCGGTTGTATCCCTATCTGCTTGAGTTTAAGCATCAGGTCGCTGTCGCTCTGCACCTGCTCGCTGATCCGGCGGATGACGGCGGCGGCGCCGGCCGGGCTCGCCACCGCGGTCATCACCGAGAGCGGCGGGGTGTCGGCGGCGCTTCCGGGGGCGCCGAGCTCCCCGAGACCGGGGATGGGGTTGCCGTGCGGGCAGGTGGTCGGGTTGTCCAGCAGCGCGACGAGGCGGCGTTCGACGTCCTCCGACATGACGTGCTCCCAGCGGCACGCCTCGATGTGGACGTCCTCCCAGGGCAGGCCGATCACGTTGACCAGCAGGCATTCGGCGAGCCGGTGCTTGCGCATGACGCGCGTGGCCAGGCCGCGGCCGCTCTCGGTCAGTTCGAGGTGCCGATCGCCCTGGACCCGCAGCAGCCCGTCGCGCTCCATCCGCGCGACCGTCTGGCTCACCGTCGGGCCGCTCTGGGAGAGCCGCTCGGCGATGCGAGCCCGAAGAGGGATGATCCCCTCCTCTTCGAGCTCGAAAACCGTCCGGAGGTACATCTCCGTGGTATCGATCAGGCCGTGTGAGGTCACAGCTCCCTCCAGTCTTATAAGCCCGAGTCTACTTGCTTCAGGGCAACGCCGCCGGGCCGCGCGAATATCCCCGTCGGGCCGGGTAGAGGGGAACGCGCGACGACCACGAAACCTTCCCCC
>NZ_SMKM01000307.1 GCF_004348665.1 Actinomadura sp. GC306
CCCTGGCCCCGGCCCCATCCAACGGCACCCCCACCCACGGCACCCCCGGCCACGACACCGCGGCCGCCGACCTCCGCACACTGGACCCGCCCGCCGCGTCACTGCTGGGCGAACTCACCCTGCCCGCCGACCGGGAGTCCGTGCCCCATGCGCGGCGCTTCAGCAGGTCGGTGAGCACCGTGTCCGGCGCCGGCCACATCGCCGACGACGCCGAGGTCCTGGTCTCCGAACTCGTCACCAACGCCGTCCGGCACGCGCCGGGCCCCGGCTCCCCGCTGTGCCTGAGACTGCTGCGCACGGGCACCCGGCTCCGCATCGAGGTCCACGACGAGAGCGCCGCCGTGCCGCGGCAGCGCCCCGTCGACCTCATGGAGGAGACGGGACGGGGCTGGTACCTCGTCGCGGTCCTGGCGGAACGGCACGGCACCGACCACACGCCCTCGGGCAAGGCGGTCTGGTGCGAAGTGCGGGCCTGGCCGCGGGACGACCGCCCCGGACACTGAGCCGCCCCCTCGCAGATCCCCGGTTCCGCGATGGGAGGCGCGCCATGTCCGGTGACTACTACCGCTCGGACGGGACCCGCGCCACGGCCGAGGAGGCCCAGCGGCTGCTGCTGGACGTGCGAGGACGCCTGCTCGCGCAGGACGTCATCCGCGTCGGCGCCGTCACGGTGGTCGTCTCGACCTGGTTCACCGTGATCGACCTCGGCATGGCCGCCAACGGGCGGCCGCTGCTGTGGCAGACGATCGTGTCCGACACCACCATGCACGCCGACATCGGGCAGTACACGACGCGCGACAAGGCGGTGCGCGGGCACGCGCAGGCGGTCTCGATGATCACCAGCCGGCTGCGCGGGCTGGTGGCCCGCGCCGCCCTGGACGAGGCCCGGTCCTGAGCCGTGCCCGCAGGGGCCGGCACGGGACCGGGCACGGCCTGAGCACGGCCTCGGCACCGCACGACGAGCACGGCACGACGAGCACCGCACGACGAGCACCGCACGAGCACGGACGAGCACGGACGAGCACGGGACGAGACGAGCACCGCACGAGCGACGAGCGCACGCCCGGAAGCGCGCACGCACGCACGCGCGCAGACGAAGACGAAGTGACCGAGCAACGGGCCGGAATCCGCGGTCCGGTTCCCCGCATGAGGTTGTGATCTGAATGGTCGCCGAAGGCCGGCAGGCGGACCCACCCGCGGCCGCCGCGAAAAGCAAGCCCCCGGACTACGCGTCCGCCCGCAAAGGACGCCGCAGGCGGTCCATCCGCACGCGGATCACGGCCCTGCTGCTGGTGCCGCTGGTGTCCCTCATCGCGCTGTGGGCGTTCGCCGCGAACATCACCCTCGGTGACGCGTTCGACAAGTACGACTTCTCCACCACCTACGACAAGGTCGGGCTGCCGGGCATCTACCTGGTGAACCACCTCCAGGCGGAACGTTCCCTCAGCGTCGTCGCGCTCGCCACCGGCGACGCCGGGGCCCAGAAGAAGCTCGCCGGGCTCCGCCAGCGCGTCACCGGCCTGGAGCGGTCGTTCCGCTCGACCGCGCTGTCGCCCGAGGCCCGCGACGCCGCCGAACCCGAGACGAAGGAGCGGCTCGGCACCGCCCTCAAGGCCCTCGACACGCTGCCGCAGCTGCGCCAGGAGGTCGACTCCGGCGACGTCGAGCCGCTGAAGGTCATCAACGCCTACAGCGCCGTCCTCGACGAGGTCATCAAGGTCTTCAACGGCCTGGTGACGGTCAACGACGTCGCGATCGTCACGCAGGGCCGCGCGCTGATCAGCATCGGCAACGCCCGCGCCAACATGCTCCGCGAGGACTCGCTCGTCACCGCCGCGATGGCGCGCAACGGGCGGCTCACCCCCGCCGAGCACACCGCGTTCGTGCAGTGGGCGGCGGAAGGGCGGCGCCAGTTCGAGGCCGGCCTCGCCGACCTCAACGACGAGCTCCGCGGGCCGCTGGAGAAGCTCGCCGCGTCCGAGGAGTACAAGCGGTTCCGCGCGGCCGAGACGGCGATCGTCCAGGTCCGCGACGACCGGCTGCCCGCCGAGGCGGCGCAGTGGCAGGCCACGACCCAGCTGCTGTCGGAGGCGTGGGCCCAGCAGGTCACCCAGGCGAGCCTCGCGCTCAACGAGATGGCCGAGCCGATCGGCGAGGAGATCATCATGCGGCTCGTCCTCGCCGGCGGGTTCGGGCTGCTCGCGGTCGTCGGGTCGATCATCCTGTCGCTGCTGGCGGCGCGCAGCCTGTCCCGGGAGATGCGCGGCCTGCAGCGCGCCGCGCTGAACCTCGCCGAGGACCGGCTGCCGAGCGTCGTCGCCCGGCTGCGGCGCGGCGAGGAGGTCGACGTCGAGGCCGAGGCGCCGCCGCTCGTCATCGGCAAGAGCCGCGAGGTCGCGCGGGTCGGCGACGCGTTCACGAAGGTGCAGCACACCGCGATCGACACCGCCGTCCGCGAGGCGTACCTGCGGCAGGGCATCAGCCGCGTGTTCCTCAACGTCGCGTGGCGGAGCCAGTCGCTGCTGCACCGCCAGCTCCGGATGCTGGACGAGATGGAGCGCAGCGCGTCCGACCCGAAGGCCCTTGAGGACCTGTTCCGCCTCGACCACCTCACCACCCGCATGCGCCGGCACGCGGAGGGCCTGGTCATCCTGTCCGGGACGTCCCCGGGCCGCGGCTGGAGCCAGCCCGTGCACGTCGAGGACGTGCTGCGGGCCGCGATCGCCGAGGTCGAGGACTACAAGCGCGTCGAGGTCGTCGTCGTGTCCGGGCAGGCCGCCGTGATCGGCGAGGCCGTCGCCGACATCATCCACCTGCTCGCCGAGCTGATCGAGAACGCCACGGTGTTCTCGCCCGCGCCGACCGAGGTGCTGGTCCGCGGCGAGATGGGCGCCAACGGCTTCGCCGTCGACATCATCGACCGCGGCATCGGGCTCGACCAGTCCGAACTCGACGCGCTCAACCTGCGGCTGTCGCGGCCGCCCGAGTTCGACCTGGCCGTCACCGACCGGCTCGGCCTGTTCGTCGTGTCCCGGCTCGCCGGCCGGCACGGCATCCGGGTCGCGCTGCAGCCGTCCCTGTACGGGGGCGTCAGCGCGGTCGTGCTCATCCCGCGCCGCCTCATCGTGGACGTCGACCAGCCCGACGACGAGGACGGCGCCGTCGCGGCCGACGTCCCCGTCGCGCGGCCCCGGCCCGTCCACGAGAACGGCTCCGCCAACGGGACGGCGAAGGCGTGGCCCACGCCGTCGTCGTCCTCGTCCA
Organism: Actinomadura sp. GC306; assembly: GCF_004348665.1. GTDB lineage: Bacteria > Actinomycetota > Actinomycetes > Streptosporangiales > Streptosporangiaceae > Spirillospora. The sequence continues at coordinate 3,265 of NZ_SMKM01000307.1, forward strand.
CGGCGATGCTCAACGCGCCGACGCCGCTGGACACGTCCGCCCCGGCCGAGGAGACGTCCCCCAACATGTGGGAGGACGCCACCCCCTCATGGGACACCTCCGCACCGGCCTACGACCCCGCGCACGACGCGGTGCGGGGCAACGGGTCCTCCGGCCCTCCGGCGGAGCAGCCGGGCTATGACGCGGCGGTGGGGTTCAACGCACCGGGGTCGATCCAGGACCGGGCGCCGTACGACGGGACCGAGACCCCGCCGTCGTACGGGACCCCGCCGTCGTCCGCGTACGGCCCCGCCCAGTACGGGGAGGCCGGCACCGCCTTCGGCGGCCCGCGGCAGTACGGCGGCGCGCCCGCGTCGTTCGGCGAGGCCCAGGTGCAGGCGGGCGGCGGGCGCGCCCCGCTGCCGCGCCGCGTCCGCGGCGGGAACCTCGCGCCGCAACTCCGCGACGAGCAGCCGTTCGCCGCGCCATCGGCCCAGGACGACGCCGTCGCCGCCTGGGAGGAACGTTCAGCTGAGGCGTCCCGCGACCTGTTCGCGTCCCTGCAGGCGGGCTGGCTCCGCGGCAGGGACGAGGACGAGGGACCCGGGGACGCCATGAAGGGAAGATCATGACCCAGCAAGTCGCGGCCGAGCTGAACTTCCTCCTCGACGACCTCGTCGACCGGGTGCCGCAGATCCGCAAGGTCGTCGTCCTGTCGCGGGACGGGCTCGTCATGGGCATGTCCCGGGGCGTCGGCCGCGAGGACGCCGAGTACCTGGCGGCCCTCGCCGCCGGCTTCTACAGCCTCGCGGTCGGCGCCAAGCCGCAGCTGGAGTCCGGCGAGGTGCGGCAGACGCTCGTCGAGATGGAGAACGGCCTGTTCTTCGTCGTCCCCGCCGGCGCCAACAGCTGCCTCGCCCTGATCAGCGACGTCAACGCCAACGCCGGCCTCGTCGCCTACGAGATGACGATGCTGGTCAAGCGGGTCGGGAGGCAGCTGTCCACCGGACTCAGGCAGGGCGGGCCCGGCCGCGGGCACAGGTGACCCGCGATGGACCCCAGCGAGACGCCCGGCGCCCCCAGGGGACCGGGCCGGGAACGGTGGCTGGACGCCGCCGCCGGGCCCATCGTCCGCCCCTACGCGGTGACGCGCGGCCGCACCCAGCCGACCGGCGAGCCGCTGGACATCGTGGCGATCCTCGTCGCGACCGGCCGGCCGCCCGCCGAACCGGGCCGGCTGTCGCGCCAGCAGCGCCGCCTGCTGTCGCTGTGCCGCCGCCCGCACACCCTCGCCGACCTCGCCTCGGACCTGGACCTGCCGCTCGGCGTGATCCGGGTCCTGGCCGGCGACCTGCTCGACTCCGGCCTCGTGGACGTCCAGCGGTGGTCCACACCGGCCGGCCAGCCCTACGTCCAGCCGCACACCGACCAGAACCTGCTCAGGAGGGTGCTCGATGAACTCCGCGCGCTCTGACCCCCCGCCCGACGCCGCCGAAGGGCACGACGACCGGGCGGACGGTCCGCGGGTCGCGTTGAAGATCCTCGTCGCCGGCGGGTTCGGGGTCGGCAAGACGACGATGGTCGGCGCGGTCAGCGAGATCCGCCCGCTGCGGACCGAGGAGGCGCTGACCGACGCCAGTATCGGCGTCGACGACCTCGACGGGCTCGGATCCAAGACCACCACGACCGTGGCGATGGACTTCGGCCGGATCACGCTGCGCGACGGCGTCGCCATCTACCTGTTCGGGACGCCGGGCCAGGAGCGGTTCTGGTTCATGTGGAACGAGCTGTCGCGCGGCGCGCTCGGCGCGGTGGTGCTGGCCGACACGCGGCGGCTGATGGCGAGCTTCGCCTCGATCGACTACTTCGAGCAGAAGGGCACCCCGTTCGTCGTCGCCGTCAACTGCTTCGACGACGCCGACCGCTACGACCCGCCCGAGATCAGGATGGCGCTGGACATCGACCCGCACGTGCCCGTCCTGCTGTGCGACGCGCGGCAGACCGTGTCGGCCAAGCAGGTGCTGGTCGCGCTGGTCGAGCACGCGCTGCGGCTCGCCAGCGGCCCGTCCTCGCCGAGCCCCCGGGCGTGGCGGACCCCGGCGCCCACCCGCGACGGCTAACCCTCCTGGCCCTCCTCGTTGTTCGGGGGGCGCATGATGATCTCGTCCACGCCGACGTCGTGGCCGTTCGTGCAGCGGACCTGCGACTGGACCGCCGCGCCGCAGCCGGCGTGGGTGAGCATGACCTGGCGGCCCTCGTCGCCGGGCAGGTAGGTCTCGCCCCACTCCATGAGCCCGACGAGGGTGGGGGCGAGATCCTGCCCCATCTTCGTCAGGTGGTACTCGTAGCGCGTGCGCTGCCCCGGCTCCTGGTAGGGCTCCCGGCTGAGCAGGCCGGCCTTGACGAGGTGGCGCAGGCGTGCGGTCACGGCGGACTCGGTCATGGCGAGGTTTTTGACGAAGTCGCCGAAACGGTTGGTCCCGAAGTACGCCTCGCTCAGCACCAGCACCGCCGACGGCGGGCCGAGCGCGGCGAGCGTCCTCGCGACCGGGCAGTTCTGCATCGACCAGGCGTCGCGGTCGGCGAAGTGCCCCTCAAGTGCGATTGTCACCCCTCCACTATAAACCTGCTGACTTCGCTTGACCAAAGTCAGCCCGCTCGCTAGCCTCCCTGACTATGGTGGAACAAAGTCAGGTACGCCCACGGCCGGTGCTCGCGGTGCTCTCCGTCGCCTCCTTCTTGGCGGGCCTCGACCTGTTCATCGTCAACGTCGCCTTCGACGAGATCGGCCGCGACTTCACCGCCGCGTCCATGGCCGACCTCTCCTGGGTCCTCAACGCCTACGCGATCGTCTTCGCCGCGCTGCTCGTCCCCCTCGGCCGCCTCGCCGACCGGTACGGCCGCAAGCCCGTCCTCATCGCCGGGCTCGTCGTCTTCACCGCCGCGTCCCAGGCGTGCGCCATGGCCCCCGACCTGTGGTCGCTCGTCGGCTTCCGCATCCTGCAGGCCGTCGGCGCCGCCGCGCTCATCCCCACCAGCCTCGGCCTGCTCCTGTCGGTCTACCCCGCCGAACGCCGCAGCGGCGCCGTCCGGATCTGGTCCGCCTCCGCCGCGCTCGCGGCCGCGGCCGGGCCCGTCGTCGGCGGCGTCCTCGTCGACACCTCCTGGCGGCTGACCTTCGAGATCAACATCCCGATCGGCATCGCGGTGACGCTGCTCGCCCTGCGCTACGTCCCCGACTCCCGCGAAGGCGCCACCGCCCGCATCCCCGACCTGCCCGGCACCGCCGTCCTCACCCTCGCCATCGCCGCCCTCGCCCTCGGCCTCGTGAAGATCAACGACTGGCCCGGCGAGCAGACCACCGTCGTGGTCGGCGCCGCACTCCTCGGCCTCGCCTGGTTCTGGCTCCGCTCCCTGCGCCACCCCGCACCGGTCATCGAACCGTCCCTGCTCGGCGTGCGCACCTTCTCCTGGTCGAACGTCACCGTGCTGCTGTTCAGCGTCGCGTTCGCCGCCAACCTCCTGCTCGGCGTCCTCTGGATGCAGCAGGTCTGGGACTACTCGCCCCTCAGGACGGGCCTCGCCGTCGCGCCCGGCCCGCTGATGGTCCCGATCATGGCGATCGTCGCCGGCAAGATGGCCGCCGCACGCGTCCCCGCCGGTCTGATCACCGCCGTCGGGTGCGCCCTGTGCGCCTTCGGCGTCGCCCTGATCGCGATGAGCCTCGGCCCGGCACCGGCCTACAGCACCGAGCTGCTGCCGGGCTGGCTCATCGGCGGCGTCGGCGTCGGCCTCGCCCTCCCCACCATCCTCGCCGCCGCCGCCGTCGACCTGCCCCCGCACCGCTACGCCACCGGCAGCGCCGTCGTCAACATGAGCCGGCAGATCGGCACCGTCCTCGGCGTCAGCCTCGCCGTCGCCGCCCTCGGCGCCCCCGCCGGCTACGCCGAAGCCCACGACGCCTACGTCACCGCCTGGCTGATGGTCGGCGGGTTCATGGTGATCGCAGCGATCACCGCCCTTGGCATGAACCCGCGCCGGCCGCAGCCGACCCCCACCGTCCCCGACACAGAAACGGAAGTGGTCGCCCGCACCTCATAACCGAAAGACCCGGGCCGCGGGCGAAGCCTTGACCCGGACCGCGAGGTTCGGTTCGTCCGCAGATCCCGAATCACAGCGGGCACCTTCATCCGGAGAAGGTGCCCGCTGTATTTATTGTTTTTTCGGGGGTGCGAGCGCCCTGGGGGCGCT
>NZ_SMKM01000308.1 GCF_004348665.1 Actinomadura sp. GC306
GCGAGGATGTGGGCGGCGCGGGCGTCGCCCGCCCGGCGGCCGGGGGCGGGGTGGTCGGCGAGCGCCTCGCGGAGCTGCTTGCGGCCGCGGTGCAGGCGGGACATGACCGTCCCGATGGGCGTCCCCATCATCTCGGCGATCTCCCGGTAGGCGTAGCCCTCGACGTCGGCGAGGTAGACGGCGTCGCGGAAGTCGCTCGGCAGCGCCCGCAGGGCGTCGACGACGCGGGAGTCGGGGATGCGGTCCAGCGCCTCGGCCTCGGCGGAGCGGAAGCCGGACGCGTGCGCCTCCGCCCGCGCGATCTGCCACTCCTCCAGCTCCTCGGAGCCGGCGCGCTGGGGCTCGCGCTGCTTCTTGCGGTAGGTGTTGATGAAGTTGTTGGTGAGGATGCGGTGCAGCCACGCCTTGAGGTTCGTGCCCTCCTGGAACTGGTGGAAGTTCACGTAGGCCTTGGCGAGGGTCTCCTGGACCAGGTCCTCGGCGTCGGCCGTGTTGCGGGTCATCCGCACGGCGCTGGCGTACAGGGGGTCGGCGAGCGGCAGGACGTCGCGCTCGTAGCGCTCGGTGTTCTCGGCCGCCTCGGTACGGCGGGCATGCGTGGTGACGGCGGTCATCGTCGCTCCCCGTAGGTAATGGCCCCAGGTGTCGGCGGGCCGGTTGCTGACGCGTGTTCGGGGGCACGCGCGGACCGGGCGGACGAACCGCCCCCCGTGCCAGTGGTACGTGCCACCGTTCCCGACGGGTTCGGAGGTCTCGGCCGCCCATGGCGCGTGGGCCGAGGTTCCTGCGCGGACCGGGTGGGCCAGGGCGACCCCGTGTTCACGAGATGTGCTTGCGGGACGTCGCGGGCCGGTGCTCGATCGGGCGCCTTCCACCCATCGGTGGTCTTCCTTGTCTTTAAAGACGCTTGGAAGGATCCAAAAGGTTGCGTCCGATCGGGTGTCGTCCGTCACATGTGGCGTTATGCCGTTCCGAGGACTGTGATCAGGCGGTATAGGACCGGCCGCGGCGGCGATGCGGCGGCGGTCCGGCGGCGGTCCGGCGGCGGTCCGGCGGCGCGTGGAGACGAGGGATCCCCGGGAGCCCGGCGCGACGGGGGCTCCCGGGGATCGGGACGGTGGTGTCGGAGGGTCAGCCGAGCAGGTGTTCCAGGGCCCTGGCCATCAGGGTCCGCCCGCCGGCGGTCTCGGCCTGTTCGAGCCCGAAGCCGAACAGGATGGTGTCCTTGGTCGCGACCGACGAGACCGAGTCGATCAGCGCCTCGGACCGGACGAACTCGGAACCGTTGCCAGGGCTCCCCTCAGGGGCGCCCTCGATCGACCAGGGGCCGAGGCCGGTCTCGAAACCCTCGGCGTCGAGCTCACCGCCGGTCGTGGTGAGGCTGGTGTCGTCGATGAACAGCCCGGTCCCACCGGTGAAGGGGTCGCTCACATAGGCGAAGGAGACCTCCACCTGCTTGCCCGCGTAGGCGGACAGGTCGAACGCGACGGGGACCCAGCCGTTCGAGTTGCCCGTGAACGCGTTCCACGCGCCGGTGGTCCCGGTGTTGCCGCAGGGGTTCCCTCCCGTGAGGTAGTGGTTGAGGAACGGGTGCATCGCGAGGTAGTAGCCCGCCTCGCACTCCGCCGGCACGTCGGTGGACGTGCGCCCGTTCTTGTCGGGCAGCGTGGTCCAGTCGTCGGCACCGGCGGTGTGGGCCTCGACGATGACGTTGTCGTAGCCCGTCTCGGTGCTGTAGGAGAGCTGGGCCTGGAGCGTCGGGACCTGCGCGGCGGTGACGCCGGTCAGGTCGATCGTCCGGGTCAGCCGCCGGTACGTGCTGTTCTCGTGGGTGCCGGCGACGTACCAGTCGCCCTCGACGGGCTCGGTGGACGCGACGGCACCGGTGTAGTCGCCGATCTTCCAGCTGGTGAACTGCGGGAACTCGGCCTTGGGCAGCGCGGTGGAGGTCACCTGGAAGCCGCCCGCCTCGTTCAGCGGGTTGGTCGCCGTGCCGGTGAGCCCGGACGTCACGCCGTCGAACGGCCGTTCCGTCCCGGCGAACCCGGTCGGCGAGCCGATGAGCTGCCTGTCGTACGCGCCCAGGTAGTACTGGAAGAAGTCGTCCGACAGCAGTTCGCAGTCGTCCCGGTAGCTCGTGGTCAGCACGCACGGGCGCTCGGGATGGCCCTTCAGGCCGTAGTAGATGCCGCCGCCGTTCGCCTGGCCGAGCGGCCCGGTGTACCCGGTCGTCTCACCGGTGTGGAGCAGCTTCCCGCCCTCGTTGAGGTAGGACCGGACGCTCAGGACCAGGTCCTTCGCGCGGTCGGCCACCTGCGAGTCGGGGAAGTCGCCGATGACGGACCGGACCGGTTCGTCGGCCTCGTCCTGGGTGAGGCGGTTGTCGCCCAGGTACCAGACGACGGCCTTGAAGTGCTTCAGGACGCCGAGGTCGTGCGGGACGCCGTCCTTGTCGATGTCCCACACCAGCGGCCGGTGCTCGGCGGATCTGACGAGCTCGGCGTACCGCTCGGCGTACTTCGGCGCGTCCGTCCCGGCCGGGTAGGTCGGGTTGACGCCGGTGTAGTCCTCGTCCGCGATGACCAGGACGTCGGCCTTCTTCTGGTCGCGCACGGTGTAGGTGAAGCGCTCGCTCTCGACCCGTTTCAGGCCCTTCCAGCCGGAGAACCACACCTCGACCTTGTCGCCGGGCCGCTGCGCTCTGACCTTGCCGCGGTACTCGGCGTAGTAGGTGTCGTTCTCGTCGCCGTAGCGCTCGCCACCGCGCCACTCGCGGACGAGGTCGTGCCGCACGCGGCCGTCGTTGATCCGGTAGTGCATCGTCTTCAGCCGCAGCGACCTGCGGATCACCGAGGCGACCTCCTGCGAGCCGCCGTAGGACGTGCCGAACGCGTCCGTCTCGAAGTCGGCGGTCTCGTGCCCGAGGGCGGACACGGGCTCGTCCGGGTTGTGCGCCGACTTGCCGACCGACAGCGCGAACGGCAGGTTCTTCGCGAACTCCCGCTGGATGAGCGTCTCGTCGTCGGGGAACTCGAACCCGCTGCCGCAGTCGCCGGGCTCCCACTCGTCGTCCGGGTCGGACGCCGCGGCCGACGCGCAGGTCGCCATCTCGGGCGTGATCGACAGCGCGCCGTAGACGTTGTCGGCCTGGCCGTCGGTGTCGCCGTTGGTGGTGTAGAGCTGTGCGCCCAGCTGGGGCACGTAGCCCGGGACGGCCGGGTTGTCGATGTCACCGAGCAGGGCGTCGTGGATGACGTCGTCCGGGCTGCGGGTCAGCGTCTGCCAGCCCACGCCGTGCAGCAGCAGCTCCGCCGCCGAGTGGTAGTTGATCAGGTAGGCGGGCCGGACCTTCTTGTAGAGGTCCATCTGCGCCTTGGTCTCCGGCTCGGAGCCGGGGGCCGGGCCGCGGTAGGTCTCGTCCGCGGGCGCGTCGGAGGAGCCCTCGTTGTCGTAGCCCCACTTGTAGGGGAAGTTGCGGTTGAGGTCGACGCCGTCGGCGCCGGTGATCTGGCCGTCGCCGTTGTTGTCGCGGGTGTTCTTGCGCCAGAGGCGGAACCCGTCCTGGAACGTCAGGTCGTAGCCGTCCACGTTGACGACGGGGATGAACCACAGCTCGGTCGTGTCGACGATCTTCGTGATCTCGGCGTTGCCGCCGTAGTTGCCGACGTAGTGGTGCAGCAGCCGGCGCACCATCTCCGGCGTGATCCATTCGCGGGCGTGCTGCGCCCCCTGGTAGACGACCACGGGCTTCTTGTGGTGCCTCTTGCTGCGAACGTCCTTGGTCACCTTGACCGCGGTGATCGGCTTGCCCTCGCGGCTCTTGCCGATGTCCACCGCGGTGGCGATGGACGGGTTGTCGGCGGCGACCTTCAGGAGCTCCTCGTGGATGTTCCCGGGGCCGCTGTAAGGCCGGAATACGCCGTCCTGCGCGGCCTTCGTGCGAAGGCGGGCCGTGTTCTTCGCGGTGAGGCCGAGGCCCTGCCGGTTGAGCGCCGCGGCCTGCGGCGCGCTCATCACGGCCTCGACGCGGATACTGCCCGGCTTGTCGCCCTTGGCGATGCGGATCGCCTCGTGGTCGAGGCCGGACCGGTTCAGCAGCTCGACCTGGGCCGGGCTGAGCTCGGCGGTGTAGACCGCGATCGCCGGGCCCGAGTCGGAGGGGCCCGGAGAGGCGTTGGCCGGGGGCGCCGCCAGCGTTCCGATCAGGAGCGCGGCGGCGGCGAGGGTCGGGACGAGTCTTCGATGCCGGAACGGTGCGCGCGGCATTGCGCCTCCCTGGGCGGGATCACAAATGGGGGGTTGCGTGATCGTCTGCCTGGGGAACGTGGGTGTCAATGGGGCATTAGTACCCTAAGCCGCATTCGGTCACATTCTGCCAATTCGGCCTTCTGGGGTGGCTACGGGCACGTTCCCTTTGATAAAGGGAACGTCGTCGAGCAGGAGGGGCGGCTGCCCGGCGGTGTGCCGGGTGCGGTCGTCCGGGGCGTGCGACGTTCCCTTTGATAAAGGGCGTTCCGGAAGACCGGTAATCGAACCGGCTCGGCCGCCGTCCCAAACCGGTTTCGGCGGACCCGCCTCACGATCTTGTTACGGCAGGTAGCGTCCACCTGACCGGGAGTCGCCGAGCAAGTCGATCGTCCTGCACTCCCTGGAGGGGGTCCACATGGTCATCGACGAGCTGCTGGGGACGGCGTGGATGACGGCCGTCATCCTCGACGGGCGCGGACGCATCAGCCACTGGGACGACACCGCGGCCGAGATGTTCGGCGCCGAGCGGCACCGCGCCCTCGGCCGGCCGCCCGCGGAGCTGCTGCGGCTCCCGCCCGAGCACCGCGGCGCCTTCGAGCCCGAGGTCTTCGGGCACGTCTGGTGCGGCTCCTGCACCCTTCCGCGCGTCGACGACGGCGTGCTCACCGAGGTCGGCTGGTGGGTCTACCCCATCCAGGCCGCCCCGGGCGGCCACGACACCCGCGTCCTGGCGCTCGCCGCCGACCTGCGCCGGCTCCGCGAGGAGGGCCCCGGCATCGCCGTCGGCGACCTGCCCATGGCGGTCCCCGGCGAGGGCGCCCGGCGCGCCGCCGGCACCCGGCTGCTCCGGGTCGAACCGGCGCTCGTCCCACCCGGGACCGGCCCCGCGCCGTTCGCCGCGCCCTTCACCGCGCGGCTCGCCGACCTGCTGCCCGTGCTGGCCCCGGACGCGGCCAGGAAGATCGCCCTGCAGGTGCTGGACCTCGGCTGCCCGGCCGTCTCCCTCGGCCTGACGGTCCGGCTGCCGATCATCCCGCACACCGGGCCGGCCGCCCCCGCCCCGCTGCGCCCGGCCGCGTCGGTCCGCGACACCGGCCCGATCCGGCCCCGCCAGGCGGTCCCGGCCGTGCGCACCGGGCGGCGGCGCGCGGCCCGCGGGGCGCGCCCCGCGATCCGGCCCCCCGGCCCGGCGGACGGCCCGCCCCAGCGAGGCGGCCCGGGGCCCGCGGCCATGCGCGAACCGCTCACCTACCTCAGCGAGGCCGGGCAGCAGATCGGCGCCCCCCTCGACCACCTGCAGGCCGCCCGCAAGCTGGCCGAGGTCCTGGTCCCGCGGCTCGCCGACTTCGCCGCCGTCGAACTGCTCGAACGGGTCGTCGCCGACTCCGCCCCGCCCGCCGCCGAGGTCGACGAGACCACGCTGATGCGCCGGGTCGCGGTCGTCCACAACGACGAGGACGGGCGCTGGGACGACCTCGTCCCCGAGGACGAGACGCTGCGGCTGGCGTCCGGGGCGCCGTTCGTCCGGGCCATGCGGACCGGGCGGCCCTTCCACATCCCGCACGTCGGCCCCGCGCAGGCCACCGAGATCGCCGCCTCCTTCGGCGACCGCGACCTGCGGCCGCTGTTCACCGGCCGGGAACTGCTGATCGTCCCGCTGATCGCCCGGGGCCGCGTCCTCGGCACGTTCAAGCTCCTGCGCAAGCCCGGCCGCCCCGGCTTCGGCGACCTCGACTTCGCCATGGTCGACGAGCTGGGCCGCCGCGCCGCGCTGTGCATCGACAACGGCCGGCTCTACCGGCGCGAGGTCCAGGTCGCCGAGGAGCTGCAGCACTCGATGCTCCCCGACGACCCCCCGGACGTCGCGGGCGCCCGCGTCCGCTACCGCTACCGTCCCGCGGGCCAGGCGATCAACGTCGGCGGCGACTGGTTCGACGCCATCCCGCTGCCCGGCCACCGGCTCGGCATCGTCGTCGGCGACGTCATGGGCCACGGGCTCACCGCCGCCGCGATCATGGGGCAGATGCGCACGGCCGTCCGCACCCTCGCCGCCGAGGACATGCGCCCCGCCCGGCTGCTGCGCCAGCTCGACGGCCTCGCCCGCCGGCTCGGCGAGGACTACCTCGCCACCTGCCTGTACGCGGTGTACGACCCGGTCGAGCGGACGTGCACGCTCGCCAACGCCGGGCACATCCCGCCCGTGCTGGTGTCGGCGTACGGGGAGAGCCGCGTCCTCGGCGTCCCGTCCGGCGTGCCGATCGGGGTCGGCGGCGAGCCGTTCGAGACGGTCGAGGTGGCCGTGGAGGACGGGGCGCAGCTCGTCCTGTGCACGGACGGCCTCCTGGAGCGCCGCGACCGCGACCTCGACCACGGGCTGGAGCTCATGCGCGGCCGCCTCGCCGGCGCCACGCGCGACCTCGACCGCACCTGCGACTCCCTCCTCGACTCCCTCGCCACGTCCACCCCCGCCGACGACATCGCGATCGTCGCCGTCGGGTTCGACGGCATCCCCAAGGGCGACGTCGCGGCCTGGGAGCGGCTGGAACCGCTGCCGAGCACCGTCCCCTGGGTGCGGACCCAGGTCGCCGCGCGGCTCGCCGACTGGGGCCTGGAGCCGCTCACCGACACCGTGGAACTGCTCGTCAGCGAACTCGTCACCAACGCCCTCGTCCACGGCGCCGGGACCATCGGCCTCCGCCTGATCAAGGGCCGGACCCTGCTCTGCGAGGTCTACGACGACGGCGCCGACCTGCCCCGGCTCCGGCACGCCGACGCCACCGACGAGTCGGGCCGCGGGCTCCAGCTCGTCAGCCACCTGGCCGCGCGCTGGGGCACCCACCGCGCCGAACCCGGCAAGGTCGTCTGGTTCGAGCACCCCCTGCCCGGGCGGCCCCCGCCGCGCTGACGCCCGTGGTCGTGGGCCCGCATCGCGAATCTGTGAGGTAAATGTCCCGTCGGCGCCAGATATTTTCCAACGCCCCGTCCGCTCTGATCGATGTGACGACACCCATCGAAGCCACGGGGGGACACTTGGGGCGGAATCTGACGCTGCCGGTACCGGAGACGCTCTACGCCACCTACGCCGTGGCGCTGCCCGCACCCGTCCCGGACCCGGCGGACCTCGCCCGCGCCGAGGTGACGTGCCGCACCCGGCCGCCCCTGCGCGACCTCGTCCTCGGCATGCTCGACAGCCCCATGCTCACCCTCGACC
>NZ_SMKM01000309.1 GCF_004348665.1 Actinomadura sp. GC306
CAGCGACACCCGCCCCGACATCCCCGCGGAACTCGACGGCCTGGTCGCCGAACTCCTCGCCAAGAAACCCGAGGACCGCCCGCCGGACGCCCGCACCGTCGCCGCCCGCCTCCGCGCCATCACGGCGACGCCGGGGCAACCACAGGCGCGGACGCTTGAGGCGACCGTCCCGCCGCCCACCAGGACCGTGCCGCCCAGCCGCCAGCGCGGCCCTAGTGTCGCTGTCAGGGTGGCCTTGGGGACGGTGCTGGGGTGCATCGCCGCAGCCGCACTCGTCTTGCTCTCCTTCATAGTGGCGTCCATCAACCCTGGCGGGGTCCTGGTGGACCAAGGCGCCTTCGCCAAGTTCGTCCCGTGCACCGACGTTCGTCCCGCGGCCTTCTCCACTCCCGAGTCGGAGGTCACGGTGACAGGCGACGGAAGTTACTGCGCGTGGCGGATCAGAGGGCATCCTTTCCGCACCGTCAGCGTCATGCAGCGAATCGTGGAGGCCAACGGGTGGACGTCCGCGGAAAAGAGGGCCCGGGAGCGGGTGGCGAACCCGGCGCTGGGTTCGGAAGAAGTCGAGCGCAAGGAACCGAGTCTCGGGCCGGACGCGTACTCCGTCTCGTCTACCGGCAGGCCGGACGTGTGCAAGATGACTTTCCGGAAGAGCAATCTGATCGTCCTCGTCCACTACACCGAGGATCACGGCGACGGCGAACCCGATCCCGTCGAGGTCCGCGAGAAGGCGCTCAAGCTGGCCGGCGAGATCTCCACCAAGGTGACCGCACCGCGACCCGCGTCCTGATCCGGGAGGGGACGTCACATTCCGGGGCGGTGCGAGCGCCGGGCGCGCCGCCGGTACCGTCATGGGCTGTGGATCAATTGAGGACCGGTTCCAGAAGGGTGCCGCCGTGGCTGTAGTCGTCGGCACGCTGGCGTATGCGCTGCTGGGGGTCGCCTGCCTCGCCACGGGAGTGAAGACCCGCCGTGGCACGGGAGAGTATTCGATCTCCCGCAAGGTCAAGGTGAGCTACGAAGAGCTCCCGCCGAGGGAACGGGTCCGCACGAGCAATGCGCTGTTCGCCCTGGGGACGGCGCTGCTCGTGTGCGCCACGTACAGCCTCGTCCCCGACCCCGTCATAGCGGTGTTCTTCCTGACGGCCGTCGTCCTCTTCGCCGTCTACGCGGTGGTCCAGAGGGGACTCCGCAGGGCCGCGCAGGACATCGCGCGCACGCGAGCGGACTGAGCCGCCGCGCGCGGTCAGGGCTTGCCGGGGAGCACGCACATGGCGTCTAGGCCCATGACGCGGTTGAGGCGGCCGAAGGCCAGCCAGGAGCCTATGCACATGCTCAGTTCCACGATCTCGCGCTGGGTGTAGTGGGTGGTCATGCGGTCCCAGAACTCTTCGTCCAGGCCGTGGTGGTCGAGGGCGTAGCGTTCGGCGTATTCGGCGGCCAGGCGGGTGCGGTCGTCGAAGGTGTCGGTGGTGCGCCACTCGGTGACCGCGTCGGCGAAGCCGTCCTCGACCTTCTCGCCGTCCCGGTCGGTGCGCCAGTCGAGGCAGAACAGGCAGCCGTTGATCTGGGCGATGCGGAGCCGGGCCGCCTCGAATTCGCGGAGGCCGAGGGTGGTGTGCTCGTAGACGGCCAGGGAGAGGTTCGCGGCGGCGGGGCCGATGCCGGGGACGAGTTCGCCCCACGCGTACTGGATCGGGTCCTTGCCCTCGGGGACGTCGAGGTTCACCGGGGGCCTCCCAACTTGCCTACGGCGGGACGGATGGGGACGTCGAGAGCGTCGTAGAGGCCGGGGGCGGCGTCCACGAGCCAGTCGATCGCGCCGACCAGGCGTCCGACCGCGGTGGCGTTGCCGCCCGCGGCGCGGTTGCCGTGCTCGTCGGTGGCCTCGACCGTGACCTCGATGCGGGGGTCGCCCTCGATGATGACGCGGTGCGCGCCGTCGCCGTCCGGTGGTTTCGGCCAATGCGGGGCGCAGGACGCGTGGATGCGGGTGACGTGCTCGATGACGATGCGCGGTTCGCCCTGGACGATGCCCTGGACCTCGAACCGGACGGCTCCCTGGGTGCCCTTCTCAAAGTCGCCCATGGATTGCGTGGTCACGGTCTCGTCCAGCGGGAGGCGCTCCACGGTCTCGCGGATCTCGTCCAGGTCGACGCCTAGGGCGCGGGCCATCAACCGGACCTGCCCGCCCCACACCATGGTGGGGACCGTCGCCGCGAGCATGGGCGGCTCGTAGTCCATCGGCTGGCCCATGCCGACCAGGTACCGGACTGAGTCGGGCTGGTCGTAGGTGGTGTAGTCGAAGATCTCCTGGCAGCGGATCACGTCGATGGTGCCGCCGAGCCCGCTCACCATCAGCGGCAGGACGTCGTTGCCCCAGCCCGGGTCGACGCCGGAGACGAACAGGGAGCCGCCGCCCTCGGCGACCGCGTCAAGGATCGCCTCCCGCATCTCGGGCGGGGCGTTGCGCTGGTCGTAGAGGGCGTAGAGGGCGGGAGTGACGACCACGGCCCCGGTGCGGATCGCGCCGAGGATGTCGGCGAGGGCGTCGTCGGGGCGGACGTCGCCGGACGCCGCGTACACCACGGCCTGCGGGCCGGTGGCGAGGGCGGCGTCGATGTCGGTGGTGGCGGCTACGCCGAGGTCGCGGCCGAGCCCGGCGAGGTCGCCGGCGTCGCGGCCGGCCTTGCCGGGGTCGTGGACGATCACGCCGGTGAGCCGCAGTGCGGGATGGGCGTCCACCGCGCGGATGGCGAGCCGGCCGACATTGCCCGTGCCCCAGACGATCGCGGAGATCATGCGCGCAACGTAACAGATGCCCCACCGGAAGCCAAGCAAATGCTTGTTTCCAGAAGTGGACATGAGTTACGTTCACGTAACCGGTGACGCACCCACTCCGGTGATGTAGAACACGTTCCAGTCGCAGCGAGAGTGAGGAAGCTCACATGACCGACTCCACCCTGCCCAATGAGAGATCCGGCGGGCCGTCCCGCCGCGGTTTCCTTATTGGAACGAGTTCTATCGCGGGCCTGAGCATGCTCGGTCTCCCGGGCCGCGCCGCGGCCGCGCAAGGGCCGATCGGGAACGGGGCGCACGTCCCGGCCCTGATCATCGGCACCGGTTACGGCGGCTCGGTCGCCGCCCTCCGGCTCGCCCAGGCGGGCGTCCCCGTGCACATGGTCGAGCAGGGGATGGCGTGGGACACCCCCGGCTCGGACGGCAAGATCTTCGCCAACACCCGGTCCCCCGACCACCGCGCCTACTGGCTGCGGACCAGGACCAAGCAGCCCCTCAGCAACTTCCTCGGCTTCCCGATCGACAAGGACGTCCCCCGCTACACCGGCATCCTCGACGCAGAGGACTTCAGCGGCATCACCGTCTACCAGGGGCGCGGCGTGGGCGGCGGCTCGCTCGTCAACGGCGGGATGGCGGTCACGCCGAAGCGGGCGCGGTTCAGCTCCGTCCTCCCGTCGGTCAACGCGGCCGAGATGTACGACGTCTACTACCCGCGCGCCAACGCCGGGCTCGGCGTCAACGCGATCGACCAGTCCTGGTTCGACAGCACCGCCGCCTACCAGTACTCGCGCGTCGGCCGGAAGCACGCCCAGCGCTCGGGCTTCGACCACATCTACGTGCCGAACGTGTACGACTTCGACTACATGGAGCAGGAGGCCGCTGGAGCGGTCCCGAAGTCGGCGCTCGCGGCCGAGATCCTCTACGGCAACAACCACGGCAAGAAGTCTTTGCAGCAGACATACCTCGCCCGCGCCAAGGCCACCGGCCGGGTGACGATCTCGCCGCTGCACCGGGTGACGTCGGTGTCCCCCGCGTCCGGCGGCGGGTACACGGTCGTCATCGAGCAGATCGACACGGCCGGGAACGTCACCGCGACCAAGACCGTCACCGCCGGCCGGGTGTTCTTCGCGGCGGGCAGCGTCGGCACCAGCAAGCTGCTGGTGAAGATGCGGGCCACCGGCAAGCTGCCGAACCTGAACGGCGAGGTCGGCAAGGGGTGGGGCGACAACGGCAACGTCATGTGCGGCCGCGCGAACCACATCTGGGACCCGACCGGCTCCCTGCAGTCGTCCATCCCGACCACCGGCATCGACAACTGGGACGACGGCGGCGCGTTCGCCGAGGTCGCGCCGCTCCCGACCGGCATCGAGACCTGGGCGTCGTTCTACCTGTCGATCACCGACACCCCGCACCGCGCGGAATTCTCCTACAACGCCGGGGCGGGACGCGTCGACCTCAACTGGCAGACGTCCTGGAAGCAGACGAGCATCGACATGGCCAAGTCGATCTTCGACAAGATCAACCGCAAGGAGGGGACGATCTACCGGACCGACCTGTTCGGCACCTACAAGATCTGGGGCGACCACCTCACCTACCACCCGCTGGGCGGCGCCGTCCTCAACAAGGCCACCGACAACCACGGCCGGCTGCACGGCCACCCCGGCCTCTACGCCATCGACGGCTCGCTGATCCCCGGCAACACCAGCGTCAACCCGTTCGTCACCATCACCGCCCTCGCCGAGCGGAACATCGAGAAGATCATCGCGACCGACCTGTGACCCGCCCTTTGCCCGTCCCTTGACGGCCGGTCCGGCCACGGGCGCGCGTGGCCGGACAGGCGGCATACGACCGCTCCTTCCTGGGGAAACGGGTCCATATGGACATTCCCCGGACGCTCGTGCTGACCGGGCACTTCCCACCGGAGCCGGGCGGGGTCCAGACGTTCACCTGGGAGCTGCTCCGCAGGCTCCCCGCCGACCGGCTGGTCGTCGTCGCGCCCGCCCGGCCCGGGGCCGCCGCGTTCGACGCCGGGCTCGGCTTCCCGGTCGTGCGGCGGCACGGCTACCTGCTGTTCCGCGGGCTGCGCCGGCTCGTCGCCGAGCACGGCGTGCGGGCCGCGTGGATCCCCGCCGCCGCGCCGTTCGCCATGTACGCGCCGCTGGTGAAGGCGGCCGGAGTGGAGCGGCTCGTCGCGTCCACGCACGGGCAGGAGATCGGCTGGTTCCGGGCCGCGCCCACCCGCGCCGCGCTGCGCGCCGCGTCCCGCACCGTCGACACCCTGACCTACCTCAGCGAGACGTGCCGCGCCGAGGTCGCCGCGGCCCTCGGGGACCGGACACCGCTCGTCCAGCTCGCCGGAGCCGTCGACCCGGCCCGCTTCCGGCCGGGGGCGGACGGCGCGGACGTGCGCCGCCGCCACGGGCTCGGGACCGGGCCGGTCATCGTGAGCGTGTCCCGGCTCGTCCGCCGCAAGGGCCACGACCGGCTGCTGGACGCCTGGCCCGCGATCGTCCGCAGGCACCCGGCCGCGCGGCTCCTCATCGTCGGGGACGGCCCGATGCGGCGCCCCCTCACCGCACGGGCGGCGCGGGAGGCGCCCCGCACCGTCACCGTGGTCGGGCCGGTCTCCGACGCGGACCTGCCGCGCTACTACGCCGCCGCGGACGCGTTCGTCCTGCCGTGCCGCGACGACCGGCGCGGCCTCCAGGTCGAGGGCCTCGGGCTGTCGGTGCTGGAGGCGGCCGCGACCGGCCTGCCCGTCGTGGTCGGCCGGTCCGGCGGCAGCCCCGAGGCGGTCGTCGCCGGGAAGACCGGTGTCGTGGCCGACGCGGCGGACCCGGACGAGCTGGCGGACGCGCTCAACGGCCTGCTGGACGACCCCGCCGCCGCCCGCCGCATGGGCGAGGCCGGCCGCCGCTGGGTGTGCGCGACGTGGAGCTGGGACCTGGCCGCGGCCCGGCTCACCGCCCTCCTGGCCGGCGCCCCCGCCGACCGGGCGGTCGGAGCGGCACGGAGGGTGAGCCCCGCATGGGCGTCAAGGAGCGCCTGAACCGCCCCGATTTCTGGCGCCTCATGGTGGGCCAGACGGTCTCCTCGCTCGGCGACTGGATGGGCACCCTCGCGCTGATGTACTTCGTACTGGAGCTGAGCGACTCCACGACGGCGGTAGGCGGCGTGCTGGTGCTGCGCCTGCTCCCGTCGGCGCTCGGCGCTCCGGTGGCGGCGCGGATCGTCACCCGCTGGCGGCGCCGCCAGGTGATGATGTACTCCAACCTGGTGATGATGGGCATGGCCCTGGTGCTGCCCGTCGTCCCGCTGCTGTGGTGGGTGTACTTCTGGGCGTTCGCGATCGAGCTGGCGGCGCTGGTCTTCCTGCCGGCCCGGGACGCCTCCATCCCGTTCCTCATCGAGGACCCGGAGGAGCGCAAGCACGGCGACGAGCACGACACCGGGGCGCTGGAGGTCGCGAACGGCATCACGATGGCCACGTCCTACGGGATGATCCCGGTCGGCGCCGGGGTGTTCGGGCTGGTGCTGTGGGCGACCGGCGCGCTCGGCTGGGAGGGCCACGCCCGCTATATCGCGGTGTTCTGGCTGGACGCGCTGACCTACCTGGCCTGCTTCCTCGCGATCCGCTCGATCGCCGACCTCGGGCCCGCGCCCGGGGAGCGGCCGTCCCGCGACCGGCTGAAGCGCGAGGGCACGTTCCTCGAAGGGCTCCGGCTCCCGGTGG
This sequence comes from Actinomadura sp. GC306, assembly GCF_004348665.1. Classification (GTDB taxonomy): domain Bacteria; phylum Actinomycetota; class Actinomycetes; order Streptosporangiales; family Streptosporangiaceae; genus Spirillospora. Next base: position 6,533 of record NZ_SMKM01000309.1, read on the forward strand.
TGCGCGGCGTCCTGCCCGGCATCGCGGTCGTCGCGCTCGGGCTGGGCGCGCTGTTCTCCCTCGGCGTGGTGTTCGTGCAGAACGTCCTGGACGCGGGCCCGGTCGGCTTCGGGACGCTGGTGGCGCTGTTCGGGGTCGGCGCGATCACCGGCCTGCTGCTCGTCCGCCGCGGGATGTGGGACCTGATGAAGCAGGTCAGGACGGCGACCGCCGTCCTGGGCGTGGTGGTCGCGACGATGGGACTGGTCGCCTCGGTGGCGTGGGCGTTCCTCGGCGCCGTGGTGTTCGGCGCCGCCGCCACCGCCGCCCTCGTCGGCGGCATCACCTACCTGCAGCAGGGCCTGGAGGGCTACCGGCGCAACCTCGCCCTGACCGCGTTCCACGCGACGCTGCGGTTCGGCATGGCCCTCGCCGCGCTCGTGGCCGGCGCCGCGGCCGACCTCATCGGGCACTGGGACGCGACGCCCCTCGGCATGCGGCCGTCCCAGGTCGTGCTCGCCCTGTCCGGCCTGATCGTGATCGCCGGCACCTTCCTCATCCGCCGCCCCCGCGACCCGGCCGGGCACTCGAATTCGAGCTGACGGACACGCTCTGACACCGTCCGCGCACGCATCGCACCCGAAGCGCCGTGCGCCGAGATCGCTCGACCTCACCCGCAAACGGGCAATTGTGCCGCCCCAATAGGGACCAACCTGAGCGAGACCGCCATGACCTCGCATGTCATGGCGGCGGATCGAAAAAGATCACCCAAGCGACCGGACATATTGAATCGCCCCTTCCCAAGAGCGGCTTCCTAGGCCAGTATGCAAGCACTTACTTATAGGAGGGAAGGGAGACCATGCGCCCCCTCATCGCACTCATCGCGTTGCTGCTGGCCATCCCACTGCTCGCCGCCCCCGCCAACGCCGACCCCATTCCGCC
>NZ_SMKM01000030.1 GCF_004348665.1 Actinomadura sp. GC306
TCTCCCGCCACCGCGCCGACCGGTCGAGCCGCACGCTGATCTGCACCGCGGCGAACAGGGCCCCGCGCGGCGTATGTTCATAGCAGCGCGCGACGTCGCCCTTGACCTCCAGCGGCCCGACCGACGACGAGAACGGCAACGCCACCCCCTCGAAGCGCTTCCAGTACACCTGGTTCGGCGCGGTGCTGGGAATGCTCTGATCATTGCCGACCGCGGCACACCCGTCCGGCTTCGCCGCACTCGTCGTGACGGGCGCCGCAGCCTCCGGCGCGTCCACCGCACTCTTCTCAGGCCCCTCCCCCGCACAACCGGTGAGCCCCAAGACAACGACAACAACCGAAAGGCACGCTTTTCTGGACATCTGGCGACTCATTCCGGGGAGCTGGCACGAGCAGCCGATGCTAGGCCCAATTGATCACACGGTCCCACCACGTCCAGGCCCGTAATGGCATAACGGCCCGTCCGCCCCAACGCAGCCGCGGGGCCGGAGCAACCCAAGCGTGACCACCGCTCCCCACTCCGTCCAACTCCCCGCAGCCATCACCAACCTGGCCAAGCCCCGAACGGCGCCCACGGCACAACACACCGACCGGACGACGACAACCGCGCCCCCCTCCACCTTGATCAGGCAGGCCCCCGCTCGTCCCTTCCCTGACGACGGGAGGCAGCGGCGTCGCCCCTGCCGCCGCTCCATTGCCGTCCAACCGAGTCGCCTTTCCCCGGCCATTCCGGTTCCGGCCCCCCCGACTGGCCACCATGCCGCCGGGACGCGGTGCCATAACCTACGCGCATGACTCAACGCCCAGAGGCGCTGTCGTCTGGGACGAGCCTCTGCCGGTCAACGGCGTCCTAGCCGCAGCGATGGCGTTGCTCCTGGCGACCGCGATGACGGTCAGTTACTTGGGGCAACTCGCGCGCTTCTCACAGCCGGGCTCCGCGCCACCGAACAACTCGCCGCCGTGTCCCTGGCGATCGGTGTCGTCGTCGGCTACGTCTCCCTGTCGGCCCTGTTCGTGCTCCTGATGTTCGCGGTCGCGGTACGCACCAGCGGCCGCCGCCTCACCAAGGGCCCCTCCTGGTGGTGGACGGCCCTCCCCATCGGCGCCGGCGCAGCCCCCGTCCTGGCCCTCCTCCTCGCCACGGGACTCCTGCCCCCCAAAGGCATCAGCCTGATCCCCGTCGCAGGAATCCTCATCGGAGGAGCGCTCACCGCCACCTACCTCTCCGGCCGCCGCGCCCTCGACGAACTGGCCCAACGCCACGGCGAAGTGGAAGCAGCGATGTCCCTCGGCCTCCTATTCCGCGACGCCCGCCTACTCATCGCCCGCGACAACGCCGCCACCGCACTCGTCCCCGCCATCGACCAGACGCGCACCGCCGGCCTGGTCACCCTGCCCAGCGCCTTCGTCGGCATGCTCCTCGGCGGCGCCTCCCCGATCGCCGCCGGCGCGGTACAACTCTTCGTCCTGGTCGCCCTACTGGCCACCGAAGCAACCGCCACCGTCGTCACCCTGGAATCGGTAGCCCGAGGCACCATCACCACCGACTGACCCTTCAACCGCCCGACACCGAACACACAAGGCCCCTAGCGTTCCGCGTAACGGACACGGTATGACCGGCCCCCTCCTGACCTACGTCATCCAGCTCGGCATCGCCCCGGTAGCCCCTGACCACCCAAGCGCACACGCCCCGCAACGCCGACCTGACCAGTCCCCCACCGCAAACGCAAAAGCCCTCTTCCAGAGCGGAAGAGGGCTGCGAGCTGCGCGCACCCGAAGGGATTCGAACCCCTAACCTTCTGATCCGTAGTCAGATGCTCTATCCGTTGAGCTACGGGTGCCTGCCGGGATTACTGTACCGGCTCGGCGTACCGGACGGCGAATCGGTTGCGCAGGACACACGAGCGGCCATGTGACCTGAGTCACACAACTTTCCCTGACCAAGATGCGACAAAAGGGTGTCGGGACGTGAGCCGCCTGCAAGGTTTGACTCCGTTCAAAGCCCAAATCCCCCCAGAGGAGATCCCCCATGCGTATGTCCGCCACCAAGCTCGTCGGCGTCCTCGCCGTCGGTGGCCTGATGCTCGGTTCCACCGGCTGCGGTGCGGTCGAGACCATCACCGGCGGCAAGAAGACGACCGCCTGCAAGAACATCGAGAAGGAGCTGCGGAGCTTCTCCACCAGCGGCATGGCGATGTCGTCGCCGGGCGGCGCCGATCAGACCGCTCAGAAGTTCTCCGACACCGCCGCCAAGATCCGCTCGGAGGGACAGGGTGCCGGCGGGGACGTCGAGACCGCCGCGACGGCCTTCGCGGGCGACCTGGACAAGACGGCGGAGCTGCTGCGCCAGATGACCTCCGGCAACACGAACCTGCAGCAGCCCGACACCGCGGCCATGCGGCAGCACGGCAACGACCTCGCCGAGGCGTGCGGCTTCTCCGCCTTCCGCCTGGGCTGACCACCAGCGGTCCGTTCCCGCGGCCCCGGGAGCGAACCACTTCGCCCAACACCGGATCTCGGACTATGCTGCTGGGACCCGCAGGCCAGGCTTTGCCGGTCGCCACGCCGACCCGGTAACCTGTCTGAGCCTGATGGCTACTGGAGGATTCGCCTAGTCCGGTCTATGGCGCCGCACTGCTAATGCGGTTTGGGTGCAAGCCCATCCGGGGTTCAAATCCCCGATCCTCCGCCACTCTGACCAGGGACTTCGTCCGAGATCGAGATCTTGGACGAAGTCCCTGTCGCATTCCAGATGTCCGTCTTCCGGGGCTGGTGTGGCCATGGTGGGCCCGGGAGGTCGGTGGAGTGCGCTCGTCCCCGGCTGAGACCGAGTACTCGCCTTCGGGGACTTGGTTACCATGCGTGTACGTCGCGCCTGTTGCGGCGGTCCGCGGGTGAGGTCACGTTGGCGGCTGCAGCACGTGGTTCCGGCCGCGGCCGTACAGCCCGGGTCGCCTCTGGCAGCGCCGAGGTCTAGGTGTCCCCGGCGGTGAACGAGTGGCGGGCCTGGCCCTGCGTCTCGCTGATCACTTCCACGTCGACGTTGCCCAGTCGGCCAGGCTCACCTTCTTAGCTATAGACCAGACGAGCGCCATATATGGCGTTCAGTCATCGACGGGGTCGACGCCTCCGTGTAGTCCCCAGTCGTCAAGGCCGGAGTAGATCAGGGCGGTGCGTGCACGGGGGAAGTCGAGTGCCGTGGCCTCCCCCGTGTAGAGCGCCACCAGCGAGTCGGGGCCTCTCCACCAGGTGTCCGCCAGCCCCATCACTTCGCGTACCGGCTCGTAGCCGTCCAGTTCGATGCCGTCGACGTCGTCGCCGACGAGCCTGGTGATCTGGGTCGCCCACTCGGATGCGTGGTGGGCCAGGGCGAGCGACTCCACCCAGCCTTCGACGGTCGCATGGAGAGGCGCCCACTTGTCTGCATGGACGCCGAACTCACCGGAGGGACTAATCATGAAACCGTACGGGACGGCGGTCCGCTGCATCCCGGCTTCGAACCACCACCCCGCGGAGTCCGGTTCAGGAGAGTCCGGATCGAGGTACTTGGGGCCGCCGTCGTACAAGGGTGCGGGCGGCAGGAGCAGACCGCCCCAGCGTTGCTGGTACGCCGCCATCCGGTCGATCACTGCCGCGGGGATGTCCCGCTCAAGCCACCACTGCCTGTTCTCTTCGACGGGCCGGACGTCGACCTTGACGCCATGCGTGCCGATGAACGACCGGGCTCGTCGGGTCAGCCCTTCGGGCACGTCGTCGATGAGGTGAACACTCACCCGGGGAACACTACTGGTAGCCGTTATTCCGAACGTGTGGTCGCTTTTCCTGGGGCGCCCCCGTCCTTGTTGCTCGCCTCGAGGGCGGGTTGGTGGAGTTGTTGTAGTTCGTCGCGTTCCGTGGCCGGGATGCTCATTGATTCGGCGAGCGCGGCGGCGAGTGCGTTCACTTGGGTGTTGTCGATGTCGGCTTGGAAGATCAAGCGGAGGTTCTCTTCGGGGGTGATGATGTCGATGGCTGAGCGTCCGCTTCCGTCTTGGGCGGGTGCTCGGACGTAGCGCACTTGGTCTAACGAGATGTCTTGACCGATCTGGCCGTGCTTGCGGAACGTGCTCGCCTTGGCCGTGATTACCCGGCGGTCCGTGACGGCGACCAGGTTCTTTGCCGCCTTGTCGATCGCTGCCGTCACCCTGTCTTTAGTTGTCACCACTTTCTCCTTCGCACCGCCGGAGGCGGCGCCGAAAGAGGCGAGGACGTCGAGCTGTTCGGGGAAGCCCAGGACGCGAAGGGTTTCTCCGTCCTCCAGGAGCCATCGCAGGGTGCGGAGGTACGGTTCCTGGTCCAGGGAGGGTGGTGCGCAGTTCACTGCCGGAGCCTCCAGCGGGGGCACCGGGGGGTGGAGTGCGTCGGCAAGGGGTTCGATCGCCTCAAGGAGTTGGGTGCAGGTCAGGCGGGCGGCCTTGGTGTCCCTCCGGCTGCGGGTCAGGGGCATCGTCGCGCGGCCGGGCAGTTCGGCGATGATGCGCAGCTCACGCGTCAGGGAGTAGACGAGGGTTCGCATCTCGGTCAGCGCGGAGTCGCGTTCCGAGCGCGTGTCGCGCTCGATGACCTCGACGAGCCCCGCTTCGTCCTCGCGGCCGGCGGCGCTCACCTTCGCGGCGCGCAGCACCTGGTGTTTGGTCCATGCTTCGAGGGACGAGCGGAGGGCGTAAGCGTCGAAGACGATGGCCTCGGCGTTCGTTTCGAGATACTCGCGGCGGTCTCGCGCGCCGAGCTGCCTGATTTCCCGGACGTGTACGCCGACCTTCTCTCGGTATTGGTCACGCGCCTTGAGGAGATCTGGTCCCCTGGTCGCGACGGCCTCCCACACGTGCGGGGTGACCAGTTCGAGCTCCTGTGCCTCGCTGAATGCGGTCTCGATGGCTTTCACGAGTCCGGTGAGCGCGGACCACTGGTCATGGTGAATTTCCGTTAGAACCTGGCTTGTCAGCGCGATGTTCTTTCTGGCGAGGCCCGCGACCTCGCTCAGTTGCAGCTGGAGGGCGACCATGGCGAGTGCCGGGCCGATGGTCGCCAGCTTCTGCGCCGTGCTCAGCTTGGTGATCGGGATGAGACGCGCCTGGTGGACGATCTTGCCGTTGAGGAAGACCGCTCCGATGTTCGCGCCGTCCTTGACGGCGAGCGTTCCACCGGCGTTCAGTATTGCCTGCGTTGCGTCGGAGACCCGGTAGACCCCCTCCACGCTGGCGAACGCGTTCGCGAGGTTGCCGCCCAGGTTCGCGGCGTTTCCAGCCGTGGCGAGGAACGTGGAGATCTTCTCCTGATCCGTGACGGACAGGAGCCTGGAGTCGACCGGATCCAATTCAAGGTCGGCCTTGAGCTTTTCCGGTACCTCACCGAAGGCGAAGACGACTCCGGGAAGCACCTCCGCCAGAACCGTCGAGGCGGGTGCCGAATCGTCCACCTCCGGCGAGCCCGCCGTATCGGGCTGGCCGTTCTCCTCAGGCTCGCGGCCATCCGTCGAATCTAAAGAGTCCTGCATGCGATTCTCCTTGCGCGGGGGCGAAACACGGCCGGGGCTGGCGGCAGACTACGGCACGCCGTCCTGTCATTCGGGGCGGGCGGGTAGGTGGTGGACGTGGCAGCGGTCCTTGGGGAGTTCCTTGGCGGCGCTGCGGATGACGTGTTCGTGGTGCGTGAAGACGATGACCTGGAATCGGTCGGCCATGCCGTCGAGGACGTGCAGGGCCGCCTCCGTTCGCCGTTCGTCGAAGGTCATGAAGATGTCGTCGACGGCGATCGGGAGCGCGTTGCCTGCTGCGGCATGGCGTTCGAGGGTGGCGAGGCGCAGCGCCAGGTAGAGCTGGTCGCGGGCGCCCTCGCTGAGTGCGGTGGGAGCCAGCGTTCCCGTGGACGACTTGGCGCGGATGCTCGGACGCTCCTCGTCCGACATTTCAAGCCCGGTGTAGGAGCCGCGAGTCAGCTTGGCGAACATGTCGGAGGCCAGCGCCAGCACGGGTTCCTGGTCGTTAGTCCGGTACTCCTCCATGCAGGCGTGAATGGCGACCTTCGCGGCTTCCAGGCGCAGGTATTCCTCGGCGTTCTCGGCCAGTTCGGCACAGAGTTGGGCGATGTCCGCCTCGGCGCGGGCGGCGTCGCCGCCCCCGTCCAGTCCGTCGAGTAGCTGCCGTCGCGCCAGGCGCTTTTCGAGCCAGTCGGCGCTCGCGGCCTCCAGCTCCTTGATCTCCTCGTCGAGTCCGGCCAGTTCTTCGGCCAGTTCGTCCGCGGACGTCTCTCCCGCCTGCTCGCGGAGCACGACGAGTTCCTGCCCTTCGGGGAGCGTCTGCCGGATGTTCGCGAGGGCAGTGGACTTCTCTCGCAGGTCGACGGCACGCTGTGCGGCGGCCTCCAGCTCGGCGATCGAGGCCAGGCCGAGGCGCGCGGAGAAGTCCTGCAAACGGCTTTCAAGTCCGCTCAGTTCGGCCTTGGCCTTGTCGACCCGCTCGGCGAAGTCGGCCTTTTGTTCGAGCAGGTCCTTGCGTCGCTGCGCGCCTTCCCGTTGCTTCTGCAGGTCCTGTTCCAGCGTTTCGATGGCCTGTTGCCAGCCCGTGACGGAGGCGGGCACGTCCCGGCAACAGGCATTGAACGTGTCCTTCAACCGGTCCTCGAACTCGGAGATCCGCTGCTCGCCTTGGCGGAGTTTCCGCTCCGCTGCCTCGGCGTCATCGACCTCCGCAGCCACGTGGAGCAGTGTTTCCAGGTCGGTGAGAGCGGCGTCGAAGTCGCGGTCGGCGGCGAGTCCCGCGCTGGTCAGGAACCGCTGCCAATGCCCATCGTGGTCGGCGAGAGCCTTTTCGGCTTCTTCCTTCGCGGATTCCGCTTCTATGAGTTCGGCTTCCGCGCTTGCCATCTGGCGCTCCAGGGCCGCCCTGTCTTGGGTGGTTCGCTCGTGTTCCTGAAGGCGCTTACGTGCCGTCTCCTTCATCTCGGCGAACATCGCGGACGCCTGGGCCGTCCCGTCGACGGCCGGCGTTTCCGCATCGAGGCGAAGCAGGTACTGGAGCCTGGCCGTGTGGGCGTTGAGGCGGTCACGCTGGCCTTCCAGCTCGATGCCGAGATCCTGGAGGTCCCGCGCGTCGGCTTGGAGCCGGCCGAAATCGTCCAGCACCTTCGACCCCTGTTCGATGCCGGGCACCGGGGCCGGATACCTCTCCCACAGCGATTCCCAGTGCCGCTGCTCCAGTTCCTGCTCGGCGGCCACATCGTCCACGGCCGCCTGATGACCGGGGACGACGACGGTTTCCAGGTCGGTGATCTCGCGCGAGAGTTCGGCCCGCTTGTTGACGGTCTCCGCGTGCCGCAGCATCAGGTCGGCGGTGTCGTCGGCTCGCCGGACGGCCTCACGAAGCGCTTCCATGCCACTCGGATCATCGGGCGAACTCCCGATGAGGTCGTCGCGCTCGGCGCGCCGCGCGCGCAGTTCGTCGTGTGTCGGCGGTGCATCGTCGGTCACCAGGCGCTGGAGGGCGCGCCGGCACTTCGCCAGCTGCCGCTGCGCCCCGTCGAGTTCTCCGCGGCGGTCGCGGAGACGTTCCGCGAGGTTCTGGGAGGCCCGCACGGCTGCGGTGACCTGCTCCGGGTCGGGTGGCCGCAGCTCGAGGACGCCTTCGGGCGGCAGCTCGGGCAGTTCGAGCCGGTTCCGTGCCTGGCGGAACCGGCGGTCCAGCTTCTTCTCCTCGGCCTCGGTGTCGGCGAGCTTCTCTGACAGGCCGGCGGGGATGGACATGTAGGCGTCCTGCAACTGCGAGACGTCCTCACCTGCTGGGAGGGCACTGAGCTCCTTGTCGAATCGCTCGTGCTTGTCCCGGCAACGTTGCACCGCGTCCCGCTCGTGATTGAGGTTCTCGCGGAGCGTCCGGCCTTGATCGCGAAGCGTCTGCCCTTCCCCGCGGAGGGTGTCCGGGAGCCGGTAGAGCCCTTCGTCGACGAGGGTCGCCCGCGGGTGGACGGTACGCAGTCGCGACTCCGCCTGGACGCGCTTGCCGGAGAGCTCGTCGACCGCCGCGTTCTGCCGGTCCAGCTCGTCGAGGATCGCTGTGATGTCCCTGGCCAGTTTTTCGATCGCGGCGGCGTGCGGGAGGAGGGAGTCGTCCTGGTCTGTTTCGGAGAGCTGCCGCTCGGTTCGCTCAAGGTGGACAGCGTTGACCGAGCGCATTGTGATGTGTTCACTTCGCAGCTGGAGCAGTTCGGGGAGTGCCGCGCGGATGTCATCGGGAGCCACCGGCCCCTGGGCGCTGATCTCCTTGATCTGCCTTTCGAGGTCGCGGCATTGGGCCAGCGCGGGCAGATTCTCCTGGAGTCGGTGCTTGGCGGCCTGCCGCCGCCGGGCGGCCCGTAGTTCGGCCTTCGTTTCGCTCAGGCGCCGCTCGGCCTCGTCCGCGGCCTGTTCGGCGTCCCGGTACTGCTCGGGGCGGAGGACCGCCTCACGGAACCGCTGCCGGACGTCCTTCAGCCGGTCCATCGAGGCATTGATCGCGGGCTTCTTCCCCGTCCGCAGCCACAGCTCGCGCTGCCGGGCCTCGATCTTGTCCAGGACGGCGTTGAGGCGCATGCCCGACCGTGCGGCGGCGAGCAGTTGGGCCATGTCTCCCCCGCCGGAGGCGAGCAGTTCTCCACCCCTGCGGAGTTCGTCGCTGTTGAGGGCGAACTCGGTGGTGAACGTATTACGGTCGACGCCGCCAAGGAACGGAACAAGCGCCTCTTCGCCGAGTGGGTCGCCATCGCCGTCCACCAGCGCGCCCTTGCGCCTCTTCCGGCGGACGATCTCCAAGGCCACCCCGTCGGCGGTCGAGAGCCGGGCACCCAGCTGCATCCGGGAGCCGTGCCGAAAGGCGTAACGGGAGTTGTGGTCGATGCCGTACAGCAGTTGGTCCAGGGCGCTGAGCGCGGTGGACTTGCCGGCTTCGTTCGGGCCGTGGACCAGGTGGACGCCAGGGGCGCCCAGGTCGTGCAGGCTGTGGCCGTCGAAGGCGCCGTAGGCGATGAGGTCGAGGCGTTCGATGCGCATTCCGGTCACCGCGTTTCTTGCAGGAGGGATTCCACGAGCTGGTAGGCGTCGTCGGCCAGGCTTCGGATCCACGCCGAGTCGTCCGGGGCGATGCCTTCCGGCCCTCTGAGCTCGGCCGGCATCCTTCCGATGAGCGGGTGGCTGGAAAGCCGGGCCATGAGACCGTCCGGGTCGGTGCCGAGGACGGAGAGGGTGCGGCGAAGGTCGGTCAAGAGCCCGGAGACTCCCTCACCGGAGTCGCCGTCGTCGCCGGACGTGCGGACCTGGACCTTCTCCAGCCACAGGTGCGGGTGGTGCCCGGCCGCCGCCCGCAGTTCGTTGACGATCCGCTCGCGGTCCCGCCACAGCGCGGCGTGCGCGGACGTCGCCCCGGTGAGGGTGACGCGAACCGCGGTCAGCTTCTCGTCCGGAATCTCCTGGAAGCGCTGCGCGACGAGGCTGAGCACCTGGTCGAGGTCATCGCGACCGGTGACGTCGACCTGGCGATGCTCCCACCGCGCGGTGTCCAGGTCATGGTGCTCGACCTTCTCGACCTTGAGGTCGCCATCGACGGTGACGACGAAGCAGCCCTTCGGGCCCGTCTCGCGAGCATGCCGGCCCTGGATGTTGCCGGGGTAGACGATCCAGGGATCGTCCCGGACGATCTGCTGCTTGTGGACGTGCCCGAGCGCCCAGTAGTCGTAGTCCCGGGCTTCGAGGTCCGCGACCGTGCAGGGCGCATACCGCTTGTGCTCGCGATAGCCGCCTTCGAGGCCCGTGTGCAGCAGGCCGACGTTGAACAGGCCGCCGTCTCGCGCCGGGTATGCGGTGACGAGGTTCTCGTCGAGGTCCCATCTGGCGAAGCCCTGGCCATGGACGGCGAGTCCGGCCTTCTCGTCCCGGACGGTCTCGGGCCTGTCCGTCGCGAACATGTGCACGTTGTCGGGAGGCCGGAGCGAACGCGTCATGAGGTTCTGCGCGTCGTGGTTCCCCGAGACCATGTACACGCGGATGCCCGCCCGCCCGAGGCGCGCCATCTGGCCGCTGAAGTAGAGGCCGGTCTGGTAGTCCTGCCAGTCCCCGTCGTAAACGTCGCCGGCCAGGAGGACGGCGTCCACGGGCAGCTCGATCGCGAGCCGGACGAGGTTCTCCAGGGCTCCCCGAGTGGCGAGGCGCAGATCTTCTTCGGGTGCGCCCTCGTAGGCCGCGAGCCCCCGCAGCGGACTGTCGATGTGCAGATCGGCGGCATGCAGGATCTTCATGGTCCCCCCGTTCGCGTGGCAGCCGGAGCGCCGCGTCCAGTGATCCTTTGGCGAGGGGACTGGAGGAACGCTAGCGGGCTGTTGTGATGTATCTGCTCAAGTGACGAAACAGCGGTTTTGTGACGGCAGAGGCCGGTCTTCCAGCGGCGCTGGACGAGTCGGCCGCCCTTTCCGTTCAGGAGGCGACCTCGGCGCGGGCGGCCTCGTCGAACAGGGGGTTGGTCATCGCGACGACCTTCGGGCGGAACCGGCCCTTCGCGCAGACCGTGCCCGTGGCCTTCTCGCCGGGGGCGAGTTCCGTCGTGGCGATCTGGCCCTCGTAGTCGCCGAGGGCGGTGCTGCTGTCGTGCTTGGTGTCGCCGCTGTCGGTGATGGAGAAGTAGAGCGGGTTCACTTCGAGCTGCTTCTTGGTCTGGTTGGTGACGGTGACCTTGACGCAGGACAGGGCGCCGCCGTCGCTCAGGACGCTCCGCTTCGGCTTCGTGCGCTTCGCGACCAGCTTGATCGGGACGTTCCTGCGCTCGGCCGCGCCGCCCGCCTCGCTCGCCGCCTTGCCGGACTCGGCGGGCTGGACGGCGACCGGGTCCTCCTCCAGCTCGCAGCCGGCGGCGAGGACGGCGATCGCGGCGAGTCCAATGATCATCTTGCGCATGTTGTGCTCCTGTTCCGGGCGCGGTGGGTCGTCGCGCCGGTCGTGGGTTTCCGGGTGGGGCGCCGCCGCCCGCCGGTGCCGGCGGTCTTCGCGGACGGCGGCGCGTATCGGGGCTGCGGTGGCCGGCCCCTGTGCGGGCTGGTCAGCCCTCGGCCACCGCGAGGAGCTCGTAGAACTCCTCGGCGTCGATCACGGTGATGTCGTGACCGTTGTCGCGGAGGCTTTCGGCCTTCGCGAGCTTTCCGGTCTTCTTCGCGCCGGGGGCGAGCTTGGCGGGGTCGATGCGGCCGACGACCAGCAGGTCAACGGCCTGGGTGACGTTGTCGACGGTCCGGGCTCCGAAGGCGGCGATCCGGTCGGCGGCCTCGTTCCGCGTCATGCCGGGCAGTGAGCCGGTGAAGCAGACGGTGCGTCCGTAGAACGGGTTGTCGGGGTCGGCGTTGGGGTTGGCGTCCGGGAACGGCTTGCGGGGCGGCGCTCCCCGGTAGAGGCAGCCCCGGCGGACACCGTCCCGGTAGGAGCCCATCTGGATCTTGTGGGCGGCGAGGAGGTCGGCCAGAGCCGGGGTGCCCTGGCGCTTCAGCGCGGCGAGCATCACGTGGGCGGCGGCCCGCGCGTCGGCGCCGGCGTCGTGGTGGTGCGGCAGCTCGATGCCCAGCGCGTCGGTGAGGACCGGGAGCTTGTAGGCGAGCAGTCCGGTCCAGGTGCGCCGGGCGATCACGAGCGTGCAGGCGAACCGGAGGTCCGGGACGGGGAGGCCGCTCGCCTCGCACGCATCCGCCAGGACTCCCATGTCGAAGGCCGCGTTGTGCGCCACGAAGGGCGTGTCGCCGGCGAACTGGACGATGCGCTCCACCACCTCCGGCCAGCGGGGCGCGTCCTCGACGTCGCTCGCCGTGATGCCGTGGAGGCCGACGTTGAAGGCGTCGAAGTGGTCGTGTCCGTCCGGGGGCCTGATGAGCGTCGACCACTCTTCGACGATCTGCCCCTCCTTCACCTTGGCCAGTCCGACCGAGCACGGGCTTCCCCGGAGGGAGTTCGCCGTCTCGAAGTCGATCGCCACCCAACTCGTCATCAGCCGCTCCTCGCGCCGAGCCATTGAAAGCACCATCATGAAAGCACTCCGTGAAAGCAGTGTCAAACAGGTTCGCTCGATTGGGTGATGTACAGTGGCGATGCTCCCGAAAGCTGGTAAGGACGATCTGATGGCATCGCAGAGTGAACAACTGACCGCCGCCGAGATCTCGCGGCTCGCCGGCGTGACGCGGGCGACCGTGAGCAACTGGCGCCGGCGGCACCCCGACTTTCCGCAGCCCAGCGGAGGTACGGAGGCCAGCCCCAGCTACGACCGGCGGCAGGTCGAGGCGTGGCTCGACGCGCGGGGCCGCCTCCCCGCGCGCTCGGCCAGGGACGACCTGCGGGCGCTCCTGCACGGCACCGCGTCCCACGAGGTCGAAGCCGTGGCCGCGTTCACCGCGCGCCTGGCCGGGTTGGACGCCGGAAAGCGCGCCGAGGCCGCGACGCTGGACGACGATGAACTGATCGCGATGCACACCGAAGCGCTCCCAGCGACCGGCGGCGCGGGCCGGGCGGGCGTTTCCACGGCACTCCTGCGGTCGGCGGCGAAGGTGGCTCGCGACGAAGGCCCGCTCGCCGTCTTCGACGTGCTCGACGAGCAGACCGAAGCGCCGGTCGGCATCCGCGGGACGCATCCGACGCCGGAGGTGCTGGCCGACGTGATGGCCGGGCTGGCGACGTCCGCAGGCCCGCGCGTGCGCAGCGTTCTGGACCCGGCTTGCGGCGGCGGTCGTCTCCTCGCCGCGGTCGCCGCCGCCCTCCCGCCGGGTGCGAGCGTGCACGGCCAGGAGTACCGCCCTGTCACTGCGGCCCAGGCGAAGACCCGCCTGGCCGAGGTCGCGCCGAAGGCGTCCGTGGACGTCCGAACCGGGGACAGCCTGCGCGACGACGCCTTCCCCGACCTCCGTGTGGACGCCGTGGTGTGCAATCCGCCTTACGGGGACCGCGACTGGGGTTACGACACGCTCGCGCTCGACACGCGCTGGGCCTACGGCGTGCCACCGCGCTCGGAGCCGGAGCTCGCCTGGGTCCAGCACGCGCTGGCGCACCTGGCCGAGGGCGGCCGCGCCGTGCTGCTGCTTCCGCCGGCGACCGCGTCACGACCGTCCGGCCGCCGCATCCGGGCGGAGCTGCTGCGGCAGGGCGCGCTGTGCGGGGTCATCGCGCTCCCGCCGGGCCTGGCCGTGCCGCACCACATCGGGCTTCACCTGTGGATACTCCGGCGTCCCGAAGCCGCAAGCCCCGGCCGCGACCTGGTTCTGCTGATGGACGCCTCCGAGGAGCCCACCGCCGCGGACGAGACGTCCGACCACGGCAGGACGTCGGACGCGGGCAGGCTCCACAAGACGATCCTCAGCACGTGGGAGGCGTTCACCGCGCCGGCCGAGTTTACCGAGATCCCCGGGACCGCCCGCGCGGTGCCGGCGATCGACCTCATGGACGATCTCGTCGACCTTTCCCCGGCACGTCACGTCCGCACGGCACCCGTGATGACCCCGGACGCCGCCCTACGCGACGTTGCCGAGGTCGCCGAGCGCCTCAAGGCGAACGTGGCCGCGCTGACCGGGGCGACCGGGATCGGCCCGCTGGCCTCGGCCGGTGCGGCGAGCCGCACCTGGCGCAGCGCCACGGTCGCCGACCTCGCCCGCGGCGGCGCGCTCGCCGTCCATCGGGGAATGCGGGCCTCCTCCGCCGACACCCCGCCTGCCGACCTCGCGGATCGTCCCGTACTCCGGGCACGCGACCTGCTCGGCGGGACGCGGGCCGGCGGCAACGCCCGCGAGACGCCCCTGGCCGATCCGTTCGTCATCGAGGCGGGGGACGTCCTGATCACGCAGGTCGTCGGCCCCCGGGGCGTCGCGACGCGGGTGGCCGGCGACGACGAGGCCGGATGCCTGCTCGGCAACGGTGTGTTCTTGCTCCGTCCCGACCCGGCGCGTCTCGATCCGTGGTTCCTCGCCGGATTCGTCAGCGCACCCGACAACGTGAACCAGGCGACCACCGGCAGCTCCACACCCCAGCTCGTGGCGTCCCGGCTGCGCGTCCCGTTGCTCCCGCCGGACGAGCAGACCGCTTATGGCCAGGCGTTCCGGCAGGTTCACGACCTCAGGACAAGCGCGCAGGACGCGGCGACGTGCGCGGACGAGCTGGCCGACCTCGTAGCCACCGCCCTCAGCGGCGGAGCGCTGCTGCCCCCTGGAGTCGAGTTGTCATGAGGGCCAGCGCCACGCAGCTCTGCTGGACCAGACTTGATAGCCCTTGCCCTGCGGCCCGCAACACCATGAAGGGAACCCCTTGAACCCGAGCAAGCACACCGAACTGGTGAACCACGCCTGGTCGGTCGCCGACCTTCTGCGCGGCGACTTCAAGCAGTCGGAGTACGGCAAGGTCATCCTGCCGTTCACGGTGCTTCGCAGGCTGGAGACCGTCCTGGAGCCGACCCGGGCGGCCGTCCAGGAGACGGTCGAGCGGTTCAAGGGCAAGGACATCGACACCGGCGCGTTCCTGCGCCGCGCGTCGGGCCAGTCGTTCTACAACACCACCGGCTACACGCTGGAGAAGATCGCCGGCGATCCGGAGCACGCGGCGACGAACCTCGCCAAGTACATCGCGGGCTTCTCCCCGAACGCGCGGGAGGTGCTGGAGAAGTACGAGTTCGCCCAGCAGATCAAGCGGCTGGACGGCGCGAACCTGCTCTACAAGGTCGTCGGACGCTTCGCCGACCTGGACGTCCGCCCCGAGGTCGTGTCCAACCACCAGATGGGCTACTTCTTCGAGGACCTCATCCGGCGCTTCTCCGAGCTGTCCAACGAGACGGCCGGTGAGCACTTCACGCCGCGCGAGGTCATCAAGCTGATGGTGAACCTGCTGGTGGCGCCGGACGCCGACGCGCTCAGCGTCCCCGGCATCGTCCGCCGGGTGCTGGACCCGGCCTGCGGCACCGGCGGGATGCTCAGCACGACGCACGAGTACATCACGTCCCTCAACCCGGACGCGACGGTCGAGGTGTACGGGCAGGAGCTCAACCCCGAGTCGTGGGCCATCTGCCGGTCCGACCTGATGATCAAGGGCCAGGAGCCGGACAACATCGCGTTCGGCAACTCCTTCAGCGACGACGGCCACCGCACCATGAAGTTCGACTACATGCTGGCCAACCCGCCGTTCGGCGTCGAGTGGAAGAAGGTGAAGGACGAGGTCGAGCACGAGCACGCGACGCTCGGCGAGTCCGGACGCTTCGGGGCGGGGCTGCCGCGCATCAACGACGGCTCGTTCCTGTTCCTCCAGCACATGATCTCGAAGATGAAGCCGCGGGAGGCCGGCGGCAGCCGCGTCGCGATCGTCTTCAACGGCTCCCCGCTGTTCACCGGCGCCGCCGAGTCCGGGGAGTCCCGCATTCGTCAGTGGATCATCGAGAACGACTGGCTGGAGGCGATCGTCGCCCTGCCCGACCAGCTCTTCTACAACACCGGCATCTCGACGTACTTCTGGATCGTCACCAACCGCAAGCAGGCCGACCACGAGGGCAAGGTCATCCTGCTGGACGCCCGGGACTACTGGCAGAAGATGCGCAAGTCCCTCGGCGACAAGCGCAAGGAGATCGGCGACGGGCAGGGCGGACGCCCTGACCACATCGCCGAGATCACCCAGCTCTACAGCGAAGCCCTGGAGGTCGCGGACGACCCCGAACACCCGCTGCACGGCAAGGTGAAGGTCTTCCGCAACCAGGACTTCGGCTACCACCGCATCACCGTCGAACGCCCGCTCAAGCTCCGTTTTGAGTTGACGGACGAGACGTTGGCGGCACTTGAGGCGGCCAAGCCGGTCCAGAGACTCGACCACGCGGACAAGCTCATTGACGCGGTGCGCCCGCTCCTCGGCACCACCTGGCCGACCAAGGCGGAGATGCTGAACGCCCTCATGGGCGCGGTGGTGGACGCCGGCCTCCAGTGGCCGCCCGGCGCCCCGTTCGCCAAGGCCGTCCGCGACGCCATCGGCGTCCGCGACCCCGAAGGCGAGGTTCAATACGTGCGCAAGGGCGTCATCGAACCCGACACCGACCTCCGCGACTACGAGAACGTGCCGCTGGACGAGGACGTCGAGGAGTACCTCAAGCGCGAGGTCCTCCCCCACGTCCCCGACGCCTGGATAGACCACACCAAAACCAAAACCGGCTACGAGATCCCCTTCACCCGCCACTTCTACGTCTACAAACCCCCACGCCCCCTCGCGGAGATCGACGCCGAGTTGAAGGCTCTAGAAGCCGAGATCCAGACCCTCCTCAACGAGGTGACCGAGTGATGCGGAGTGGACAACGACTCAAGTATCTGTACCGAGTAGTCGACCGGCGAGCTGGGCAGGATCAACCACCACTCCTTGCCGTATCCATCCACCACGGGGTTGTGCCTCGGCACCAAATAACAGACGACCTCCCCCGAGCGGAAGATCTAAGCAACTATAAGATCTGCGAGCCGGGTGACATCATTCTCAACCGCATGCGCGCCTTTCAGGGAGCTATTGGCCTCAGCCACTCCCGCGGTCTCGTAAGTCCAGACTACTTGGTACTACGGCCAGAGGAAGGCGTTGAAGGCCGCTACATCCACCACCTTTTTCGCTCCGCGTGGTTCATTGGTGAGATGACATCGCGCTTGAGAGGAATCGGCGGCACGGAAAGCGGATCGGTACGCACGCCGCGGATTAATGCGGAAGACCTTGGGGAGATCAAAACATCACTCCCCCTGCTGACGCAACAGCGACGCATCGCCGACTTCCTCGACGGCGAGACCGCCCGCATCGGTGAACTTAGGAAGGCTCGCTGGCGCCAGAAGAGCCTCCTTGTAGAGCGGACAAAGCAACGCATCATCGAACTTGCGACAGGCGTTGCCTCCCATAGGACTCTGGCCAACACGGGGAGCCCGTGGATACCTAAACTCCCTGAGGGGTGGCAACTCCTTCCCCTAAAACGCCGATGGACGGTGATTGACTGCAAACATCGCACTCCTTCATATCTAGATAACGGCATTCCTGTGATTAGTCCAGGTGACATCAGACCCGGAAGGTTGGATCTATCTAGGGCGCACCGCTTCGTTAGTGAGGCCGACTATCTTGACCTCGCGGACGACTTGAGGAGACCACGCAGAGGCGACATCGTATACAGCAGAAATGCATCTGTCGGCACAGCTGCATACATCGACACCGATGAAAGATTTACAATGGGCCAAGATGTGTGCAGGATTACAAGCGCGGACCAGGATCAACTTTTTCTCTCCTACGTGCTGAATGCGGTCACACAGGGAGAGATTGAATCACTCCAGATCGGAAGCACCTTCACACGCATCAACATCGCCACACTTCTTGGCCTCGGCATCCCCTGCCCACCCCCTGAGGAGCAGCGTAATATCAGTCTCCAGATGGATGAGGTGAGCCGCCGGGGTAACGACCTGCAGCGCAAGCTGGACCGACAGCTGCAAGTTTTGGAAGAGCGGCGGGGGGCGTTGATTACGGCGGCGGTTACGGGGCAGTTCGATGTGTCCACGGCGTCCGGTCGTGGGGTTACGGAGTAGGGCATGAGTCCGGTGCATGACGAGAGGGCGTTCGGGGACGCGATCGTCGCGGCGATGCTCGAAGGCGGCTGGAAAGAAGGCGATCCGCGCGACTATCGGCCGGAACTCGGGTTGGATACGCGGCAGCTCTTCACGTTCATCGGCGATACTCAGGGCGACGAGTGGGAACGCCTCGTCATGCTCTATGGAGATAGCACCGAGGCCGCGCAGGTCGGGTTCGCCCAGCGGCTCGACAAGGCGATTGCCGAGGATGGGGCACTCACCGTCCTACGCAAGGGCGTGAAGGACCGGGGCGTCCTGATCCGGGTCGCCTACTTCAAGCCGAACCTGGTGCTGGACGACTCCGTCTTGGACGAGTACCGGGCGAACCGCCTGACGGTCGTGCGCGAGCTGGAGTACGCGACCAAGCAGTCCGACAAGGGCAACCGGCTCGACCTGGCGCTGTTCGTCAACGGCATTCCGGTCGCGACGGCCGAGCTGAAGAATCCGCTGACCGGGCAGGGCGTGGAGCAGGCGAAGCAGCAGTACCGCAGGGACCGCGATCCGAGTGAGCTGATCTTCCGGCAGCGGGTGGTGGCGAACTTCTGCGTCGATCCGGATTTCGTCTTCGTCGCGACGCAGCTGCGGGGGCAGAAGACGCGGTTCCTGCCGTTCAACACCGGGTCCGAAGGGCCGGGCCAGCCCGGCGGCGCGGGCAATCCGGCGCCGGTCGAGCCGGGGACGTACGCGACCTCCTACCTGTGGACGCGGATCTGGGAGCCGGACACCTGGCTCGACATGCTCCAGCGGTTCGTCCACGAGCAGAAGAGCAAGAGCGCCGGCGGCCGGACGAGCAAGACGCTGATCTTCCCGCGCTACCAGCAGTGGGACGTGGTGAAGAAGCTCACCGCGCACGCTGCCCGCCACGGAGCCGGGCACAACTACCTGGTCATGGCGTCCGCCGGCTCGGGCAAGTCGAACACCATCGCGTGGCTGGCGCACCGGTTGTCGTCACTCCACACACCGGTCAGCAAAACGGACCTAGCCCCGGAGGCGGTGGCGAACGGTGTCGAGCCAGGGACGCCGGTCTTCGACAAGATCATCGTCATCACCGACCGCCGCAACCTGGACGCCCAGTTGCGGGAAACAATAGGAGCGTTCGAGCAGACGGCCGGGCTCGTGGTGAAGATCGATGAGAAGGTCGGTGCGAAGTCCGAGCAGCTCGCGAAGGCGCTGTCGCAGCAGTCCGGGAAGATCATCACGGTGACGCTGCAGACGTTCCCGGCGCTGATCGACTTCCTGAAGCGCAACCCGACCGAGATCGCCGGTCACCGGTTCGCGATCGTCGTGGACGAGGCGCACTCGTCCCAGTCCGGGGACGCGGCGACGGCGGTGAAGGCTGCCCTGCGCGACTTGGGCCTGGACGCCGACGACGAGGACGAGGGCACCACGACGGTCGAAGCCAAGCTGGAGCGCAAGGCCGAGCAGCGGTCGCAAGCGTCCAACCTGTCCTACTTCGCGTTCACGGCCACGCCCAAGAGCAAGACGCTGGAGCTGTTCGGAACGCTGGACACCGTGGGCGGCAAGCCGACGTACCGGCCGTTCCACACGTACTCGATGCGGCAGGCGATCGAGGAGGGCTTCATCCTCGATCCACTGCGCAACTACGTCACCTACGACACGTACTGGAAGCTCGTCAACAAGAACCCCGACGAGCGCGAGGTCGACCCGTCCAAGGCGAACACGCTGCTGGCGCGGTACGCGATCATGCATCCGTCCACCGTCGCGCAGCACGCGAAGATCATCGTCGAGCACTTCCGGGCGCACACGCAGGGGCGGCTCGGCGGACGTGCCAAGGCCATGGTGGTGACCGCGTCCCGCAAGAGCGCCGTGCAGATGTCCCGCGCGATCAAGCAGCACATCGAGGACATGGGTTACGGCATCGGTGTCCTGGTGGCGTTCTCCGGCTCCCTGACCTACGAGAAGGACGAGGTCACCGAGTCCAAGGAGAACGGCGGCCTGCCCGAGGGCGCCCTGCCCAAGGCGTTCGCGTACACGCGGGCCGACGACCTGACCACCCAGACGGGCGGACGAGGCAAGCCCGAGTACAAGATCCTCGTCGTCGCCGAGAAGTACCAGACCGGCTTCGACCAGCCCTTGCTGACGACGATGTACGTCAACAAGAAGCTGGCGGGCATCTCCGCCGTCCAGACCCTCTCCCGCCTGAACCGCACCACCGACCGCAAGAGCCAGACAGACCTGGCGGTCGTGGACTTCGTCAACGACGCCGAAGACATCCAGGACGCGTTCCGCCCGTACTACGAGCAGGCGATGACCCTCCCCTCGGACCCGAACCTCCTCTACACCGCGCAGAGCCGGGTCATGTCGGCGCACATCCTCGTCAACGCGGAAATGGACGAGTTCGCCCGCGCCTACCTCGAAGCCGAGGAGAAGGCCGGCGGCTCGACCGCACGCTGGGAGAAGCTGCACGCCGAGCTGTACCGGCTGCTGAACCCGGCCGTCGAGCGCTTCACCGCGCTGATCGACAGCGAGGACGACGACGACCACGACACCGCCGAGGACTTCCGCGCCAACCTCAACGACTACGTGCGCAAGTACGGGTTCCTCTCGCAGATCGTCCCGTACCGCGACGCCGAGCTGGAGCGTCTCCACCTGTACGGGCGGCACCTGCTCAACCGGCTTCCCCGGCGCGCCGACGGCGGCGTCGACATCGGCGAGGTCGACCTCAGCCACATGCGGACGGAGAAGACCGGCGAGCACAATTTGAGCCTCACCCCCGAGGGCTCCACGGTGGTGAAGGGCTTCGGCGAGGGCGCCGGCGGCGCTCAGGAGCCGGAGAAGTCGCCGCTCACCGAGCTGATCGAGAAGTTCAACGCCAAGTTCGGCACGGAGTTCACCGAAGAGGACATCATCCAGCCGTTCGAGGAGGCGATGGCCGACCCCAAGGTGAAGCAGGCCGCGGTCGCCAACAACGACCAGGAGAACTTCGGGGTCGTCTTCGACAAGGTCTTCGAGAACAAGATGATGGACCACGTCGACACCGTCGCCACCCTCGGCGAGAAGTACTTCGGCTCGGACCCGGAATTCAAGTCGTCCCTCAACAGCCGCGCCCGCCGCGCGGCATGGCAACTGCTGCGCGAACAGGCCGGCGTCGCCTGATCGCTTGCCTGTCCGGCCGTCCCCCGAGCGAAACGGAGGGCGGCTGGACAGGCGATCTCCGCTCTCGCGAGACTTGACCACGGCGAATCAGGGCGAGTGCACGCGGAGCAGGAATGCCGGTCAGGACCATTGCCGACCGCTATGAGCTGATCGAGGAGATCGGCTCCGGGGGCCAGGGCACGATCTGGCGCGGCTACGACACCGTCCTCGACCGCGAGGTGGCCGTCAAGGCGATCCGCCCGGACATGCTGCTGGCCCCCGAGCACGTCGCCGACCTGGCCGAAAGGTTCCGCCGGGAGGCACGCGTCACCGCCCGGATCCAGCACCACGGCGTCCCGCAGGTGTACGACGCGGTGCTGGACGCCGACTCCGCGGACCGCCTGTACCTGGTGATGCAGTACATCCAGGGCGAAAGCCTGCGGTCCTACATCGACCGGGGCGACCCGATACCGGTCACGTGGGCCGCCGCGATCGGGGCGCAGATCGCCACCGTCCTGTCCCACGCGCACGCGATCCCGGTCGTCCACCGGGATCTGAAGCCCGACAACGTCCTGTTGACCGAGGACGGCACCGTCAAGGTCCTCGACTTCGGGATCGCCGCGATCCTCCGCCGCGACATCACCAGGATCACGGTCACGGGAAGCCCGCTGGGCACCAGCCGGTACATGTCCCCCGAACAGGTCAACGCCGCCCAGGTGACGCCGCAGAGCGACCTCTACGGGCTGGGCTGCGTCCTGCACGAACTGCTGGCCGGAAAACCCGTCTTCGACGGCAACAGCCAGTACGAACTGTGGAAGCAGCACATCACCGGGGAACCCCGGCCGCTTCGCGAACTGCGTTCGGACGTGCCTCCGGAGCTGGAGACGCTCGTCCTGGGCCTGCTCGCCAAGAAGCCCGAAGACCGGCCGGACGACGCCTACGCGGTCTACGAGCGCCTGTTCCCGTTCCTGCCGCCTCCGGGTTCGCCGCCGCTCGACACGAGCCGGCGCCTTGGCGGTATGCCCGACCCGACACTCCTGTATCGGCAGCCGAACGCCCCCCGGCGGCGCGCGCCCCGCGCAGCCCCTGTCGCGGCGCCTCCGACGGTGGTGGACACGCCGACCGCTCCGGCGACCGAGCTTCGGCACGCCATCGGCGACGCCCTCAAGTCGTCCACCGAGCTTCTCGACTCGGGCCGGTTCGCCCAGGCCGCCGACGTGGTCGAAGCGGTCCTCCGCCCGGCGGCGAAGGCGCTGGGCTCCGAAAGCCCGGACCTGCTCGTGCTCCGCTTCCACCGGGCGCTGATCCTCTTCCTCGGCGGCGACTCGCGCACCGCCCTGCCGGAGTTCGACGCCCTGGCCGACGCCTACGCCCGAACCGCCGGACCGCTGAGCGAACGCGCGCTGGAGTCCCGCCGCTACGCCGCCCACTGCCGCGCCACCCTCGGGCAGAACACCGCCGCGCTCGACCAGTTCCAGCGCCTTCTGGACGACGCCACCACCGCCGAAAGCCACGCCAGCGAACTCGCGCTCGACATCCGGTACAGCATCGGCATGCTGCTCCTGTCCGCCGGTGACAAGGACGCCGCGGACAACGTCTTCGAGTCCCTGCACCAAGACCACCTCATCATCGACGGCCCCAACGACGAACGCACCCGCGAAATCGCCGACCTCCTCACCCGCATCCGCATGCCCACGTCCCCCTAACCGGCCGCCCCACCCGCCGCATACCGGACGCAGCGGCCCGGCTGGTGCCCTCGGCAAGCCACGCACTTCCACACGGATGAGCGGTCTGGGCGTATGCGTCCGCGCGGTTCCCGGGCATGACCGCGCGTCGGAATGGGGAGCCGTGATCGCGTGCCGGAACCGGATCGACGATCGCCCCGGCTCGTGGACGGTGGCGGCGGCGGAGCAGGCGGTGGGGACGCCTGTCCGCTGGTCTTCAGGTGCGGTCGATGACTGCGAAGACGATCTTGCCGACGTTGTTCGCGAGGGCGCGGATGCCCCAGCAGCGGGCGTACTGGTCGACGAGGAACAGGCCGCGGCCCGTCTCGCTGTCCGTGTCGGCCGCCAGCAGGTGCGGGAGGCCGCAGGCGGCGTCCTGAACCTCCATCCACAGGGCGTCGTCCTCGGTACGGCTCAACCGCAAGATCACGTCGCCGTCCGTCGCGGACGTCGCGTGCTGGAGGGCGTTGGTCACCAGCTCGCTGGCCACCAGGCACGGGACGAAGTCGTCCATGCCCCACTGGCCGGTGACCAGCCGCACGAATCGCCGCACCTCCGCGACGACCGCGAGGTCCTGCTTCACCACCATCTCGTTCTCCGTCGCCGCCTGCCCCATGACCTCTCCTCACTATGTGTGGCGTACAGCACACAGTGAGCCACTTATCGGGCTACGATGCGGTTGCCTTCGAGATGTGGCAGATAGAGGAAGATCATGCCCTAGAGGGGCACCTTCCACCGAGAGGAAGAAGCCATGCCCCCGCGACGCCCCCGACGTCCCAGCGAATCCCCAGCCCTCATCGCCTTCGGCCGTCAGATGCGCCGACTTCGTGAAGCCAAGGGCCTCAAGCAGGAGACCATCGCTCACCTGACGCAGGTCAGCGGGCCACAGGTCAGCAAGATCGAAAACGGCAAGAAGCGCGCCACCCGCTCGTTCGTGGAGTTCGTAGACGAGCACCTGGAGGCCAACGGGGCGCTCATCAACCTCTGGGAGGACCTCAACAAGGACGGTCATCCCGTCCCGATCTGGTTTGACTGGCCCGCGATCGAAGCCGACGCGGCGATGCTGATCTGCTGGCAGCACTCCGTGATCCCAGGTCTGGCCCAGACGCCCGAATACGCTCTCGCGATCGTGCACGGCAACCAGGAGGCGGCAGATCTGCGGATCAGCCGCCAAGCCATCCTCAGCAGAGACGACGAACGAGGTCCGGCAATCGTCCTCTTCCTGATCGAGGAGCAGGTGCTCTACCACCAGGTCGGCACCGCCGAGACGATGAGAAAGCAGCTTGAGCATCTGATCGAAATCAGCATGTTGCCCAATGTCACGGTTCAAGTAGTGTTGAGCCGCGGCGATCACGACGGCAACATGGGAGCCTTTGTGCTCGCGACCATGGAGGATCGGAGCGAGGTCGCGTATGCCGAAACCGCCATACGCGCGATCACGACTGACGACCCCGCCGACCTCGCCGTACTCGCCCGAACGCTGGTCGATCTACGCGCACGTGCTGTCACGCAGGACATGTCACGGGAGCTGATCAAGAAGGTGGCTGAAGAGCGATGGACCTGACAAACGCCAAGTGGCTCAAGAGCAGTCACAGCGGATCAAATGCCGCCGAGTGCGTCGAGCTTGCCGACTTGGCAGGAATGGTGGCCGGTGCAGGCGCGGGGGTGGCGGTGCGGGACAGCAAGGACCCGGACGGCCCCGTCCTCCTACTGACCCGCACGGCCCTGCGTACCGCCGTCCACTCCACCCCCGGCACCCACTGACCACCCGGCACTGACCACTCCGGCGACCCCGCCCCGCCGAGTATCGGGAGTCGTCGCGTCCCCTTGCCCCCGGACGGCCCGCCGGGTGATGTCGCCCACCACCAGCGGCTTTGATTCGTAGAGCACCGCACCGAGAAAGTGGTGCGGCACCTCGGGCGGGCGGGATTCCGTCGTGCATGCTCTCGCGGCGCGAAGGCGATCTGGAATATGGGGGGTGAGTGTTGCTCGGTTGGCCGGGCGGGTCCCCTCACGGTGTGCGAACGCAAGTGGGCGTTGGATCTTTGCGGGTGGCGTGTGATCCTTAAGGGTCCCGGATGTGTCGGCCGAGTGGAATGGGCTGAGTGGTGGACTCGAACCTTCTCCGCAGATGGGAGGTGTTCGCCCGCGAGCGCATCGGGGCATTTGCCCTTTCCCAGCTCGTAATCGGCATCGGGCTGCTGATGGCTTGGTGCATTCTCTTCGGCCTTTCGGTGGAGGAAGTGTCGGCCACCAGACACGCCGCGAGGGGCGAGGGGGTCCCGGGGACGTTCACCGCGCACCGGACGGAGTGCGGAGAAGGAGGATGCTCCTGGCATGGTGCGTTCACGACCGGCGGCACCTTCCAGCTGATTCTTGGGGACGTCGAACTGAGGGGAGACTCCGGCCGCGCCATCGCCGCCGGAGAGTCGGTGACCGCCCTCGACGTTGGTTCGGGGAACTTTGTGCAGTTGCAGGGCGGCCCGCCGGAGTGGAAAAAACCATCCGATATCGCGATCTTCACCACCATCGTCGGCGGCCTCGGGTTCGGGTTGAACACCATGGTGGTGTGGGGCGTCTACTGGACGCGGGCTTCTCCTGCGGCACGCAGACGGCAGGCGAGGGAACGCGGGCACGGTCGGGAGCGGTGGGGTCGGCGGGCGCGGCCGGGTTCGTCAGCGGTCCGGGTGCAGGTGGCCAGGTCCAAGCGGAAGTCCTTGGCCGGGGTGGTCCAGTTTCTGTCGCTGGTGGCGTTGCTGCTGCTTTTCGTTCCGATATGGAAAGTGTTCAACACGGAGGTCACCCGGGCCGAGGTCGTCGCGGGCTTGTGGGCCCCGGTCTTCGCGCTCGTCCTCGTGGGTGTCGCGGTGCAGACGCTGCGGCTGGTTCTGGCACGTCCCCGGATGTGGGTGACCGGGGATGAGATCGTCCTCCGGGATCCGCTCCTGCTATGGAAGGTGCTGCGAATTCCGCGCGTCGACATTGCGGCGATCCATTACGGATACGAGCCGCGGTCGGGTCCGGTCGAGGGTGACGTGGTCCAAGTGACACCGTTCCTGGAGGAGCTCAACCTCGTCCTGCAGATGCGGGACCACATTTCCCTTCCCGCCCGGCGGCTGCGGTGGGGGAATTGGTTCTGGGTCATGTTGACTCTGCGTGATCTGAAGCCGCAGACGGCCATGCCTCAGCGGGGGCGTCTCGTTCGCCGGCTGTGCCTGCGGGTGAAGGAGCCGCGCAGGGTGGCCGCGGAACTCGACCGCTGGCTGGCAGAGGGTGAGGCGTCACCGCGGCCCGCGCCGGTCGACCAGGCGCATGACGTTCCGGTTCGCACCTACCGCGGCGCCGGCGCCAAGCGAATCAAGCTCAAGGGGAGGCTTGCCCGGCCGGTGCTGGCCGAATTCGTGAACGAGGGACCTGGGACGCTGCGGGCCTGGCTTCGGCGTACCGAGTTCGGTCAAGGGATCCCGGTCATCGGGTGCGGCCCCGAGGAATCGTCCACCACGACCGTGCTCGACGACCGACAGATATCCCACAAACCGCTGACGAGGAGGCTCCTGCACGTCGAGGCCGAGGGCCGGTGGAGCGTCACGATCAGCGGCCCTGAGCGCGCCCGCGGGTTCACCGGCTCGGCCACGGGCAGCGGAACTGAGGTGCTCAGCCACCAGGGGCAGCCCGGAATCGCCGTCGTGACGGTCACGGGCGGTCGTCCCTACCAGGTGCACCTTCGTGGGCCGGACCTGTCCGCGTTAACGGGCTGCGTTCCAGTCGCCGTGGGCAGCCCCCCGCCCGGGGACGAGTCCGCGCCTCCTCCGAGCACGTTCGCCCTTCCCGAACGGGCGATGCTACAGGTGAGAACAAGCGACGCGGACTGGCGGATCGACGTTACGCCCCTGCAACAGGCCGATGCGGACCTCGCCGTCCCTGCCGGAGAACGGGAGGCCGTCAGCGTGCCGCCCACCGGCCACGTCCGGCCGTTCGAGCACTCGATAGAGGGCCATCGCACCGCGGTCGTGCGGTATCTCGGTCCTCCGGGACCTGTGCTTTTCCGCAGCGGAGACGCCTTCGGCCTCGTCCAGCTCGACGCCGATCTGGTCCCCGTTCGCGCACTGGCGCGCCCGGATGGCGACACCAAGGTTCGGCTCCGCTCCCACGCTCTCCTTCAGGTGACCGGAGGCCAAGGCACATGGTCCCTGGTAGAGGCCCATCCGCTTTACTCGCCGCCCCATCGGGGATGATGAGCACACTGGAGCGGCATCTCCGTACGGGCGTGCAGGTCAACGCCTACGCAGCTCGGACGATGTCCGGCCCGGCGTCTGCCGACCTGCCGAAACCGACCGTCGCGCGTTCCGGCAAAGCCTTGACCCCGCCATCGCCACCGACGACCACCTGCGACTTGGGCCGCAGCCAGGGGCCGGGAGGCCGATCCCGGACACAGAATCTTGCGAGGACGAAGCGCTGCCGCCATCGGTGAAGACGTGGACCACTCTGACCACGTGCGACTCTGCTGCACCGCTGGACCATCACCGACCGCACACCCGAGCGGTCACTATTTCCCGCGACAGAAACCTTGCAATACGAATCACATGAGTCGTAACGTGTTCTAGTGGGCGGATACGACATTTGTGACATAGTCCACCGGCAGGATCTACCGTGACCCCGATGACTCCTGTGACCATTCACCTTCATGCAGCCATCCCAGCCGCTAACATCTGCGAAGTCTGATCGTGCATACTCCACGACGCAATTGATCATCGGTCTTTCGCATATCCATACATCCGGGCGACAGGGGAGGTTCGGACCACGATGCTCATCGGGCAGGCGTTGAGAGACGAGCGAATCAAGGGACTTCGACGCCTGATCTTCTTCCTGCCAGGACGCCGCGGGCCGGCGGAGAACAAGCCACGTCCCCGTCCTCATGAGAGCGCAACCGGCTGCCTCTTCTGCCAACCGGATGACCCGTCACTCAACAGGATCCTCTGCGAAAACGACTTGTTCTATGCACGCTTTGACAATTTTCCCGCCAATCCGGGACACATCGAAATAGTCCCCCGAAGGCATGCCGTCTCGTTCTTTGAGTTGGACGATGAAGAGGTTCTCAGCGCGTACAGCCTGATGCGCGAGGCACGGAAACTGATCGACGAGGAACACTTTCCCGAGGCTTACACGATCGGTATCAACGACGGCAAGGCGGCGGGGCGGAGCATCGACCACCTGCACATCCACCTGATCCCCCGACACCATGGCGATGTCGACGATCCTCGCGGAGGCATTCGCCGGGCCGCACCCAACGCGGACCCGGACGCCTGGCAGTGAGACCGGCTAGCGCGTCCCGACCGCGATGAACCAACCGGCGCGGCCGGCGAAGCGGATCCGGACGTCGGTGAATCCCGCGGCCTCCAGGCGGCCCGCGAACGCTTCCGGGTCGACGAACGTGAACCAGCGCCGCCCGTCCAGCGATCCGCCCTCCTTCCAGCCCTCCCCGTCCCCGCTCCGCATGCTGATCGCCGCGATACCGCTCGGAGCAAGTACGCGGTGAACCTCCGCCAGCGCGCGTTCCATCCCGGACGATGGGATGTGGAGCAGGCTTCCCGACGCCCACACCCCGGCCACCGACTCGTCCCGGAGCGGAAGCGCCAGTGCGTTCAGCCGCAGGTAGCCGAGCATGCGCACCTCCTCACGAGAACGGTTTCGGGCCCATTCGAGCATGGCCGGGGCGTAGTCTCCCGCGATGACCATACGGCCGAGCGATGCCAGCAGCCGGGTGTCTCGGCCGCCGCCGCATCCAAGGTCGAGGACGGGCAAGGGACGCGGAGCGAGCCGCGCGAACTCGACGACCTCCGCGCGTAGTCCGGGAAATTTCTCGTAGTCCTCGGAGGCTTCTCCATAAAGGTCCGCATTGGCGTCGTAGCAGCCACAGGTCTGACGGGTGATCTCGCCAACCTCAGACATTCTCGAACCCGTCCTCCCCGACCACGAAGCTCAGTGCATTGAGAATATGCCAGATGCGCTGCGCGTCGAGTGCATCATGACCGTGCGATACATCGAAGCTGATACAGCCCACGAACTTGGAACGACCGTTTCTGATCGGTGTGGCGAAGACCGCGCCGCGATGACGGTAGCGCTGGAACTCGTCCCAGCCGAACCCCATCACGGCATCCGGGCCTTCCTGTGCCCGATATGAGGAGAATGCGGCCTCGTCGACCAGGTCACGAGCGAGCTTCGCCACATCGACGCTCACTTCCTGGTCGAACTTCCAACATAGTCCCACGACGCCGACACCCGGAGTCGGGCGAATCCTACGAGTCGCCGGTGACGCGCCGAGACGGTAAGTGGCCACGCGCGTGAGCTCACCGTGAAGCGGATGCCGGTGATTGCGCTTCCGTTGCCAGATGTGCAGCCCCAGATCGCTCACCGCGATCTCGGGCGTCACCACTCGGCAGACTTCGATCAGTTGCCCGAAGGCGGTGAGGACATGCCTGCGCATGACCAGCCGGCGCTCCACGCGAAGACGCTGAGACCACGATTCGCAAGGGGACACGACACCGAAGAATCCGGCGGTCAGGAGCAAAACGATCAAGATGTACGAGTGATCACGCTCGACGTCTTTCCACAACTCCCCCGAGGGGAAGCCGTACTGCTTACCGGCGAGCAGCACCGTTGCCGCCAGCACGATCGAGCGGTCTATCGTACGCGCCGCCGCCATCTTCATCTACCGCTCATCCCCGTTCGGCACACCGCAGTCTCGCCGTGCCCTTGCCAGAACATACCCGGGGTGAGTAACAATATGGGCACCGACTTCGCGGGGTAATATTTTGGCCAGTCAAACAAAGAAAATAGGCCAGTCCGAATTGTGGTCGAGGTGACCCATGACCGAACGGGACTCTTGTGCCGGGTCCGATTTCTGTCAAGAGCTCGCGGGAGCCGAGCACGTCACCTTTCATCGCGTCTACCGCGGATCTCCGCCGGGAAGAATCATCGGACGTGGCAGCGCCCTCGCGCTGCTCGCGGACATGTCGCCACTGACCTGGGGACATCTGCTGCTGGTACCGACTGCCCACTACGTCAGCTTCGGTGCGGTGATGGGCGACCACGCCGAGGACGTGGCAACGGCACTTAAGCGGATAGTTCCCCTATATGCGGCCAGTTTCGGCAATCCGGTCTTCCTTGAGCATGGCTCGACAGTGGGAATGGAAGGCTCCGCATGCGTCACCCACGCCCATATTCACCTGCTCCCCCTTCCGTTCAGGGAGGTCAACGCGCTGATGGCCAGAGATGGCCTGACATCGACCCCATTGGGCGGCCTAGCCGATCTAGAACAGTTCGGATATGACGATCGCCCGTACTTCTATTGCGGGGACACGGCCGAACACCAGGTGTACGCTGCGGTGCAGGCGAGGCCCCGCCAATACCTCCGATCAGTGGCAGGGCGGATTCTGGGCATCCCGGACCCGGAATGGGACTACGCAGTCGTCGTCCGCAAAAACGTCCTGATGGCGACGATGAAAGAGACCGCGTGCTGGAGGCTTTCGCTGCCTTAGGCCATTCATAACGGCTGAGAGTTGAGGATGGGATGGGTTCCACGCAGAGCACCGGCATCGCCTCCGACGAGCCGACGCGGCTGGCCGACATAATCGCGCCCATGTTCGAAGGGCAGTCAGGATGGTCGCAGCGGCTGCAGGACGGAGTGCGGGCCGAACTCATCGCGGGCGCCGACGCGCAAGACGATTGCGCCGTCATCGGAATCGACGGCCCCATGGAGATCGTCGTCGGATCCGACTACGTCCGCGGGCCGAAGTTCCAACTGTACGAACTCGGCCACCTGTCGAACTACGACATCGGCTACTACCTGGCAATGGCCAATCTCAGCGACATCGCCGCCATGGGCGCGCTGCCGATCGCCCTTCTGACGGTCGTCCGCTATCCACGCTCCCTGCCGGACGACGACTTCACGGCCCTCATGGAAGGGATCCGCGACGCCTGCCGGCAGGTCGGCGCGCCCAACGTCGGAGGCGACATCGGCAGTGCGGAGAGGATCATCCTGTCCGCGTCCGCCGTGGGCATCGTCGAGCGAGGCGGATCACTGCTGCGGACCGGTGCCCGCGCTGGAGATCGCCTCTGCGTCACCGGGCCGACAGGCATTGCGGCGTCCGCACAGCGCTATTTCGGCGGTCGCGACCGCGGCTCGGCGAAACTCCCGCCGGCCAAGGAGGAAGCGCTGATCTCCGCATGGCGACGTCCCCAGGCGCTCGTGCGAGAAGGACGCTCCCTGAGCACAAGCGGTGTGGTGACCAGTTGCCAGGACACTTCCGACGGCTTGAAGGCGGGCATCCAATCGCTGGCCGCCGCCAGTGGCGTCGGGTTCGTGGTCGAGGAGAGCGCACTCCCCGTCGCCGACATCGTGGCGGAGGTCGCACGGCTGACCGATGGGGACCTCACTTCGGTCATCCTGGGCGACTCGGTGGACTTCCAACTGGTCTTCACCGTCGCGGAAGACGGAGCATCCCGGCTCTCCAAGATCTTCGCGGACGCCGGTCTCCATTTCTGCGACATCGGCTACGCCACCGAGGAACGCAAGGTACGGCTGAAGCGCACGGACGGCCGGGAGCAAGATCTTCCCGGGGTCCCCTGGCGCCACGCCACCTGAGTCGGCCGGAGGGCGGGGGCACGTGGGCCGCACACGGTCGCCGCATCCTTCGCTTGATTCACTCAGCGGCGGTGGCGGCGGCGGGGGATGTCCTGTGCGAGCTCCACGATGAAGCCGTCCGGGTCGGCGACGTGCAGGGTGCGGTGGCCCCACGGGCGGTCGGCGGGGCCGCTGAGGATCTCGGCCCCCAGCGCGCGGAGCCGTTCGGCTTCGGTGTCTACGTTCTCGACCATGAAGACGACCTCGGCCGCCGGGCCGGGCGTGGTCCGGGTGTTGGTCAGCCAGTCGGCGCGACGCTGCTCGTACAGCGCGAACCTGGTGGTCTCGGTGGCGAACTCCGCGTAGCCCGCGTCCTCGAACTTGAACGCAAGGCCGAGCACGTCCCGGTAGAAGGCGATCGACGCGGCGAGGTCGCGAACGTACAAGATCACATAGCCGAGCCTGGGTGTCATGCAGACCGTGGTTCCCAACGGCTCCCCTGATCACCTCCGGCGGCACGGTGGCGCGGTCGGTGGGAGCGGATTCGCAGGGACTCCTCTCCGAGGTCGCTATGAAGAACGCTCGGGGAGGGTCTGGACGGCCATTTGGAGTTGGTCGTGGGCGGCGACCATGGCCAGGGCGCGTTTGGGGGGCGGGAGGTTCTCATGGCATGTCGCCCACAGCAGCTGGCGGGCGAGGGCTACGTGCCATTCCCAGCGCCACCGGGTGTTGTCCTCGTCTTTCGTGAGCACCGGGCAGACCCTCGGCAGGTTGGTGGCCAGCCAGTTCAGGGCGCTCACCGCCGCCACCGTGCCCGGGGTGGACGTCACGGCGGCGTCGACCCGGTCGCCGGTGGAGAAGCGCGTGACGACGCTCCGCCAGGTGGCGAAGCCTGCGAAGAACATGGACTCGGCGCCCGCGTCCACGCTGCGCATGATCAGGTCGACCGCGAAGCGCGCCGGGTCCACGGCCCAGTGAGCCTCGCCGAACAAGCTCGGGTCGATGAGGGTGGGCGTGGCGTGCCGGCCCTGGTAGACGAGCACGTTGCCGCCGTGTAGATCACCGTGCGCGTAGGTGTGGAACGTGTGTCGCGGCAGGGAGCGGGGCGAGACTCCTGGGAGACGGCCGTCCAGGACGAACTCGCTGAGCTTCTGCACCAGACCAGGTACCGCGTCGCCCAGGCCACAGCCGTCCGGCCGGCCCATGACCTCGCTGTAGTCCTGCAAAGCCTGCCGGACCTGGTGCTGCCGGTGATGGCTGAGCTGCAGCAGGCTTAGAACGTCCTCGGTCTCCTGCAGGTTGGCCCTGTACAGCTCGTGCAGCGCCTCGATGAACAGGATTTCGAGGACGTCCTCAACGACCGCGGGCGGCGGGCCACCGGCGAGCCAGGCGCGCATCGTCGTCGCCTTGTTCGCCAGCGCGGAGCACACGGCGTACCACCCGTTGACGGGTCCCACGGGCTCGTCCAGCAGCCGCCTGACCAGCCAGCTGGACAGCACCCGCTCGGCGAGCCTGCCGCGCTCGACCTCCTCGCGCAGGGACCGCTCGTCCCGGCTGATCTTGAGAACGTGGTGCGGCGGCCCGGCGCCGTCCACCTGCGCGGAGACGCTGCACACGGCCGCCCCCGACACCCCGGGCGTCAGGAAGCCGACCGTCATCTCGCGGGCCTCCAGCCCCTCCCTCCGCAGCACGGCCGCGTACAGCTGCGTCAGCGTCGGGGCGCCGACCTCGTGGACGAGTCCCTGGAGGGCCGGGTCGCGTTCGTCGGCCATCCGCAGCGTCATCTCCACGACCGTGCCGCGGTTCAGGAGGTGGGAGCGGATCTCCTCGGCGATGGCCGCGGGGTTCTTGACCACGGAGTCCTCGCTGAACTCCGAGCGCCGGACGACCCGGTGCGCGCCGTCCCGTTTCGCGTTGTCGAAGAGGTCCTTGCGCCGCGGGTCGCCGGTGCTGATCGCGAAGATGAAGGTGTCGCGGGAGCGGGCGCGGGCGGCGCGGATGAGTTCCAGGCCGCGCGGCTCGTCCTCGTCCTCCATGTCGGTCCGGACGAACAGCAGGTCCACGATCACCAGCTCGAACGGCTCCTGGTGCCTGATGAGGTCGATCGCCTCGTCCGGGTCGGTCGTCGTCGTCCAGGTCACCTGCCAGCCGAACTCGTGGAACCGGACGTCGAACCGCTTCCGGATGCCGTCGATGTACTTCTGGTCGTCGTCGACCACCAGTGCCCGGATCGGCTTCACATCCCCGCTCCTCTCCACCGCGCCAGCGTGATCACGGCCTCGAACGTCCATGGACCGTCGCTCAGGGGACGCCCCCGCAGGGTCGCCCCGAACGGCCGGAGGCGCTCGTTGAAGGACCGCACGCCCCGGCCCGGCCGGCCGCTGGGCCGGGTCCCCGAGTTGCGGACGACGACCCGGACGTCATTCGCGTCGTCGAACTCGCAAACGGCGTGGATGCGGCACTCCGCGCCCTCGATGCCGTGCCGGACCGTGTTGTCCAGCAGGTGCTCCAGCACCTCGTCCAGGAGCTTGTGGGGGCAGAACACCAGGGCGTCGGCGGCTCCCTGCGGATCGTCCACCGTGACGCCAAGCACGGTCTCCAGCCGGGGCCGAGGCTCGGTCGGGGCCGACTCCACCAGTTCCACCAGCAGGGCCGGCTGCTCCGAGTCGGGGAGGTGCGCCGCCAGGAACATGTGGTGCCACCACCGGATCCCGTTGAGGACTTCGCGACGCTGCGCCGACCACGACCGTTCCTGTGGTTCCCAGGGGCCCGCCAGGAGCACCTCCAGGCTCTCGGTGAGAGTGCGCAGCTCCGTGACGTTCGGGTCGTTGGCCAGGTCCAGGAGCCGCTCCTGCTCGGGCGGGCCGAGCCGGTCGGCGACGAACTCGCCGGCCAGGACGTCCGCCAGCGCCGGGAGGTTCGCCAGCGCGTGCTCGTCGAGGCGCCGTTCGCAGCCGCGCCATTCCCGGAGGATCTGCTTGACCTCCGCCGGTCCGGGCCGGCCGTTCGGGAGGTCCTCGACGAAGTCCCGCACGTGCAGCAGATCCGATTCCAGCCGGTGCCGCCGCACGGCGCGCCGCAGGTCCTCGCGCAGGCGGTGCCATGCCGTCTGCGGGTCCTGCGGACGGGTGCGGACGCGGTGGTCGGCGATGGTGATCAGATGTTCGAGGACGCGCACGTGGTCGTCCACCGGCCGTCCCCCGGGCACCGTCCCGGCCTCCGTTCCCGGGCTCTCCAGCTGGTCACGGCAGTTGATGAGATGGTCTCTGAGGATTCCCACGTCGATCGGGGAGTCGTGCGACGGCCGCCGCAGCAGCCGGTAGCACTCCAGCAGCATGTGATCGACGAGCACCGCCTCGTCGAGCACGACCGGGAGCAGCCGGGGCAGCGAATCGACCAGGTCCTGCGGCGCGGCCACGGCGAGCACCGTGAGCGCCTGCGCCCGCAGCCAGGGCGACT
Source organism: Actinomadura sp. GC306 (assembly GCF_004348665.1). Lineage (GTDB taxonomy): Bacteria > Actinomycetota > Actinomycetes > Streptosporangiales > Streptosporangiaceae > Spirillospora. The sequence goes on from NZ_SMKM01000030.1 coordinate 34,536, forward strand.
CGGTCTGGGCTCTTTCCAGGCCCGCGCGGTCGATCTGGGCGAGCAGCTCACGGGCCACGCCGAAGCGCAGCGGGGGGAGTTTCAGCCATTGCTGCTCCGCTGCGAGCAAGCGGAGGAGGTTGTCGCGGGACCACTCCTGTTCGGAGGCCCCCCGCGCCAAGGCGCCCAGCCTGTCGATGACCTCCTTGCGCTTGCCGGTGTCGCGCAGGGCGCTGCGCAGAAGCCCGCGCCAGCGGAGGTAGTCCACCATGTCCCGGCCGCTGACCGGCACGGTGAACAGGTCGACGGCCGCGTTCCGGGACACCTCCGACGGGTCCAGCGGGCGGAGCTGCTCGTGCAGGAGTTCCGCGTGCCGCCGCAGCCGGCCGGGCGTGTCGTCGGCGACGAGTTCGAGATAGCGCCGCCGCGTCGCGCACATGGGGCAGTCGTGCTCCTCCAGGCCGGTGAGGCTGCTGATCCCCAGGAACCGCACGACCACCGGCGTCACCCGGCGGGACGGTGCCGCGCCGGACGATGCGCCGCCGGACGATGCGCCGCCGGACAGTGCGCCGACGGACGGTGCGCCGCCGGACAGTGCGGCGACCGCGCCGGCGGTGCCGTCCACCGCCCGGCACATCCGCAGCACCTGGGAGTCCTGCTCGTCGAGCTGGTCGAGCACCGCGACGGCCACGACGCCCGCGGCGGCCTCGGCGGCGGCCAGCCGGATCATCTGCCGCAGCGTCGTCGCGCTGACCGCGCCCCAGTCGACGATGATCACCAGGTTCCCAGTGGTCCCGGAGCCGAGGTCGCTCGGGAACATCCAGCGGTTGCCCGCCACCCAGCGGGGCACCCCCACGAGCTCCGCGGCGCCCTCGCCCCGGTCCGCCATGCGGCGCCGGACGGCGTTGGCGAGCTGCGCGGCCGGTGCCGTCGCCGGCCCGGGATGCCAGATCTGGACCGGCGTACCGGCCAGGCCGACCCCGTCGTCGGCGGCCAGTTCCGCGCGGGCGCCGCGGACCGTGTCGAGGATCGCGTCGGTGATCCGCGCGCTGTCATCGGCGTGCTGCAGCAGCCGGTCGAGCTGGAGGACCGCGCTGAAGTGCATCCGCCGCGCCCCCTCGACGTGCCCGAGCCGCAGGGTCTCCGGATCGGCCATGCACCAGCGCAGCAGCTCGTCCTGCGGGACCGGCTCGCTGGGCGGGACGACGGGACGCTGCGGACGCCGCATGATCGGGTCGATGTTCACGACCTCCGCGTCCGCCGCCTCCTCCCGCTCCCGCAGCCGGACGTCGGTGAGCGCGATGACGGGGATCGTGCGGTTCAGTATCCGAACCGGCCCGCGCTCGTCGCGCGCGTCGATGACGCACACGATCGCCTCCGGTTCGGTGCGCGCGGTGACCAGGCCCGCCGCCGTCCGCCGGACGCCGTTCTCCGTCAGGAGCAGGTCCTCGCACAGGACCACCCGGGTACCGTCCCTGACCCGGTCGCCGACGGTGAAGCCGTCCAGGTCGAACTCGCCGGGCGTGGTGTGGCACCCGCCGCCGAACATCAGGTTCCGGCTGAACCTCGTGGCGAGGGCGCGGACCACCGGGGTCCGGGTGCTCGTCATCACCGCGCCGTCCGGCGGCATCGGCCCCAGTTCCCGCTCCACCTTCCGGGCCAGCACGAAGGCCGCGATCTCCGGCCCGATGATCGAGGCCAGCAACTGGTCGATGTCGACCCAGCGGTTCGTGATGCCCAAGGTGGGGCCGCGGAAAAGCCCCCGCCTGACACCGGGGCCGGCGGTGCGGACGGCGTCGGCGAGCCTGCGGTAGACCGCCTCCTCGATGACCCGGACGGCGTTCAGCGGAGAGACGCGCAGGGCCACGTTCTCACCCCACGGGCTCAGCACGGCGGCGTGGGCACGGAGCACCCGCTCGAACCCGGCCGGTGTGCCGCCACCGGCGAGCCAGCGGCGTTCGGCCTCCCGCAGCGGTCCGGTGCCGCCCGCCATGAGCAGCCAGCCGAGGAGCTTGTGCAGCCGCCGCGTGCCGCCGCACCAGGTGACCTCACCGGAGGCGCCCATGATCAGGACGGGCGCGCCGGTTCCGTCTTCGGAGAGGTCCCGGGGCGGTCGCTCGCCGTTCATCTCGAACTCGGAGATCGCCAGGTCGAGCAGGAGGCGGTCGGCGTCGGGAACGACCATGATGACCGGCGCCGTCCCGGCGACGCGCACGGCGACGTCGAGGGCCCTCCTGAGCGCCGCCTGGGCCTCGGTGCCCGCGGGTTCGCTCCCGAGCGACCCGACCGGGACGGTGGCGACTACCCCGCCGAGTCCGGGGTCGGCCCGGACCTTCGCGGCCTCGTCCGCCAGCCGCCGGGCACTGTCGGGGGTGAGGCCGTGCTCAAGGTCGAGCGTGCACTCCACCCAGCTCAGCCGGCTGTCGGAAGGACCCGCCGGCCGCTTGCCCCAGGGGATGTTTCGGCCGGGAGACCTCGTATCGGCGAAGATGTTCAGTTCGGCCAGGGTGCCGACGCCCGGCCCCAAACCGTCGAGGGCGATGCGGCGCCCTTTGCCCGACCGGCCGTACAGCAGCCCGGCCATCACGTTCGACGACCGGATCGTCACGCTTCCGCCGTAAGCCCGCACCACCGTCGCCACCCGGGACAGGCCCCGGACACCCCGATGCGAGGCCCCCTCCTGCCTGCCGTTGGACCACTTCTCGATCGCGGAGAAGATCACCTCTTCGGGGGAGGGAGGCGGATGGTCAGCGGCAAAGTCCCGGCCGGACGTGTCTTCCGTCCTGGGG